>NZ_JBIUZX010000010.1:0-228066 GCF_044745265.1 Collimonas sp. NPDC087041 | reverse complement strand
TGATAGTGCTGCAACCAGTGTGAAAGTAGGTCATCGTCAGGCTTTTATTAGAAAACCCTCTGTGCTTAACCGCACAGAGGGTTTTTGCTTTGCGCAGAAAATTTAATCTTTCTGTTCACTTCGCTCAATTTCAGCATTCTCGCAAGAAAACTACTGTGTTTTTAACCAGTTGTCCTGTATGATTCATTGATTCACATTAAGGCCATACCGCGATGATAGGTCGTCTTTCAGGCATTCTGCTCGAGAAAAATCCTCCCCAACTGCTGATCGACTGCAATGGCGTCGGTTACGAAGTCGGGGTACCGATGAGTACTTTCTATAACCTGCCGGGACTTGGCGAAAAAGTCGCCTTGCTGACACATCTGGCGATACGCGAAGATGCGCACGTGTTGTATGGTTTTGGCAGCGCGGAAGAGCGAAATGTCTTCAAGCAGCTGATCAAGATCAGCGGTGTTGGTGCCCGTACTGCACTTTCTATCCTGTCCGGCATGTCGGTGCAGGATCTGGCCCAAGCTGTCACTTTGCAGGAAGCCGGACGGCTGACCAAAGTGCCTGGCATTGGCAAGAAAACAGCTGAACGCCTGTTGCTGGAGCTGAAAGGCAAGCTGGGCGCAGATTTGGGGCCGGTCGGTAGCCCGCACGGCAGCGATGCCAGCGGCGATATTTTGAACGCCCTGATCGCGCTTGGTTATTCCGACAAGGAAGCGATGCTTGCACTCAAGCAGTTACCGCCGGATGCGACCGTATCGGAAGGTATCAAATTGGCATTGAAAGTACTCTCCAAGCTGTAGGAAAGCGACACAAAGCAGGAAGATGTGTTTTTTATTGGTGTAGTGAATTTTTTTCTATATTTAATCGCCGCACACTGGCTACAATCCGATAATGAGTATCCAAACCGACGATTTCACCGAACAACGCATCATTGCTGCAACACCGGCTTCGCCGAACGAAGAGGCAATCGAGCGGGCGTTACGGCCGAAGCAGTTGGACGAGTACGTCGGGCAGGAAAAGATACGCGATCAGCTGCAGATTTTCATCACTGCGGCAAGGCAACGGCGCGAGGCGCTGGATCACACCCTGCTGTTCGGGCCGCCGGGCTTGGGCAAGACAACGCTGGCGCATATTATTGCGCGTGAAATGGGTGTCAATCTGCGCCAGACTTCGGGGCCGGTGCTTGAGCGTGCCGGCGATTTGGCGGCACTGCTGACCAACCTCGAGGCAAACGACGTTCTGTTCATTGATGAAATTCACCGTTTGTCGCCGGTTGTAGAGGAAATCCTGTATCCGGCATTGGAAGATTATCAGATCGACATCATGATTGGCGAAGGACCTGCAGCCAGGTCGGTGCGTCTCGATTTGCAGCCATTTACACTGGTCGGCGCCACCACGCGTGCCGGCATGTTGACTAATCCGTTACGCGATCGCTTCGGTATTGTGGCCCGGCTTGAGTTCTATACTCCCCCGCAACTGAGCAAGATCGTCACCCGCAGCGCCTCATTGCTGGGTGCGCCGATTGTCGATGATGGCGCATTCGAGATTGCCAAGCGTAGTCGCGGTACGCCGCGTATCGCCAATCGCTTGTTGCGGCGCGTGCGCGATTATGCGGAAGTCAAAGGCAACGGCGAAATCACCAAGGCGATGGCCGATGCCGCGCTGGTGATGCTGGATGTCGATCCGGTTGGCTTTGACGTCATGGACAGGAAGTTGCTGGAAGCGGTGCTGTTCAAATTCGGCGGTGGGCCGGTCGGGTTGGATAACCTTGCGGCAGCGATTGGCGAAGAACGCGACACCATCGAGGATGTATTGGAGCCGTATCTGATTCAGCAGGGATATTTGCAACGCACGCCGCGTGGTCGTATTGCTACGCCGGCCGCTTATAGTCATTTTGGCGTTGCGGCGCCGCGCACCGGGCCGAACGGCGAGTTGTGGGGGCAAAATTAATTCGCAGCCGGTGGCCGATGAGGCGCCGCGCCAGCTTGCAGAAATGCAGATCTGGGTGGATGCCGATGCTTGTCCCAACGTTATCAAAGAGATTCTGTACCGGGTTGCCGATCGGTTGCAGATACAGCTGATCCTGGTTGCCAATAAATTGTTGCGGGTGCCACCATCGCGATTCGTCAGGGCAGTGCAAGTACCATCCGGTTTTGATGTTGCAGACCGTGAGATTGTGCGCTTGCTGCAAGCCGGCGACCTGGTGATTACCGGCGATATTCCGCTGGCGGCGGATGTGTTGGAAAAAGGTGGCCATGCGTTGAATCCGCGTGGCGAGTTTTACACCAAGGACAATATCCAACAGCAATTGACGATGCGCAATTTCATGGACGAGTTGCGTTCCAGTGGAGTCGAAACAGGCGGTCCGGCCGCATTCAGCCAGGGCGATCGCCATTTGTTTGCATCACAGCTTGACCGTTTTTTACAAAAACATCGCAGTCGGTGAATTTTTTCCAATACGCCACTATCTATATGTGATGGCAGGTATGACGGCTCTTTTTATTCGGATGTCGAAAAGATAATAATTCGATGCTTGTATAAAAATTAAACGTCACAGACAATACGATAGTGTTCACTAATAGTGTGCAAATCAACCATGCTCATGTCCACCAAAGCTAACCGTTATGCCCATCAGCTTCTCGATGCGCGGGCGTGCGCCAAACTGATGCCTCTGTTGTCGAACGCGGATGTACTTTCGCCGACGGATGGCTACGATATTGGCAAGCGCATCCTTGATGCCAGTATCGGCCAGGGAGCAACCCCGGTCGGTCGCAAGCTGGGATTCAGTAATCGCACCATATGGAAAAAATATGGCGTGACCAAAGCCATCGATGAGCCTTTTTGGGCCCACGTATTTGATACCACGGTGCGCTATGCCGAAGATAACCGCGGGATTCAAAGCCTGGAAGGCGCGCTGCAACCGCGCATTGAACCGGAAGTGGTGTTCAGTCTTGGCACGACGCCATCGCCGGATGCCGGTATCGAGGAGTTGGCCGATTGCATCGAATGGATGGCGCACGCATTTGAAATTGCAGTTTGCCCATTTCCTGATTGGAAATTCGATGCGGTTGATGCGATTGCCGCGTTTGGCTTGCACGGCACGCTGATCATTGGCGAACCGCATGTACTGTCGTCTGCGACCCGGCGCAACCTGGCCAGCATGTTGGCCAACGCCAGCGTTTCACTGTCGTGCTGCACAGAAGATTCAGTGACATTGTGTGGCGCCGGTTTTGGCAGCGATGTGCTGGATAGTCCGGTGCACGCGCTATGGCATTTACATCAGCAGCTCAATGCACAATCACAGTTCGCACCGTTGCAAGCCGGTGAGATCATTACCACCGGCACCTGGACCGATGCTTATCCGGTGCAAGCTGGGCAAACCTGGGTGACCGCATTCTCGGGGATTGCACTGCCGGGCCTGACCGTTTCTTTTGTCTGAGCCAGGCCGACAACGCTGTTGTTGCTGTCCGCTGTTACTGCCGCCGTATATGAAAAATGCCGTTCAAGCTTTCAGCTGAACGGCATTTTTTATTTATGACTGATTACTTGTAAAACGACAGCGCTGCGCTACTGAATCACTCCTCGCGCAGCCAGGTTTGCGTGCGGCCGAGCAGCGGTACGCCAATGTAGCCGCGCACATTCAATTTCTTGCCGCCGTCGGTCAACGACATCTTGCTCTTGTAGACCTTGCCGTTGTCCGGATCCAGAATCTGACCGCCGTTGTATTCGTCACCGTCATGCTTCATTCCAGTGATGATGGTCATGCCGATGATGGGCTGGTCTTTCAGCGCACCTTCGCATTTGACGCATTTCGGATTCTGGTCTTCGCTTGGGTCGCGCAACAGCTTTTCAATTTTGCCGCGCAGCTCGCCGTTGGATTCGCTGATGCGGATCAGCGCTTTTGGCTTGCCGCTGTGATCGTCGATATTTTTCCAGAGACCCACCGGTGAGTTGATGTCCTGGGCGAAGGCGCCAAATGCCAGCAGCGCGCTACTGGCGATGGCGGTCATCAACAACCGCGTTGAAAGTTTGTGCATGCTTTGTCTCCTGTATTCGTTGCGCCGGCCGCGTTGCTGCAGCCGGACGCCACTATGTATTAGTAAGGAATCAAGATACTTTTAACTTTGCAAACTGTTCGCGTAACTTCTCCAGCGTACCTGAAAAATTGGCAAGACGCTCTTGCTCTTGCGCCACCACCTGCGCCGGCGCCCGAGCGACAAAGCTTTCATTACCCAACTTGGCCTGAGCTTTGACGATTTCACCCTCAATGCGGGTAATTTCCTTGCCGAGCCGTTCGCGTTCAGCTGCTACATCAATTTCTACTTTGAGCAGCAGCTTAGCATCACCGACTATCGAGACCGGCGCCGGGGATTCGGGTAGAGTCTCTACTACTTGCACTTCTGCCAACTTGGCCAGGGCTTGCAAGTATGGAGCGAAAGACTGCAAGGTCGCTTGCTGTTCTGCCGAGCCGGCGATAATCAGCGGTACGCGCAACGCTGGCGACAATTGCATTTCGCCGCGCAGGTTGCGACATGCATCCGTCAGCGATTTCAATTGCGTCATCCAGGCTTCGGCGCTTTCGTCGATCTTTTCCAGATTCGCTTCCGGATACGACTGGCGCATGATGGAATCGCCAGCTGGATCCAGTGTCTTGCCGGTCAGCGGCGCGACGCTCTGCCACAAGGCTTCGGTGACGAATGGAATGATCGGATGCGCCAGGCGCAACACCACTTCCAACACGCGCAACAAGGTGCGACGGGTAGCGCGCTGCTGCGCTTCATTGCCTTGCTGGATCTGCACCTTGGCGACTTCCAGGTACCAGTCGCAGTATTCATCCCAGACGAACTTGTAGATGGCCGAGGCGATATTGTCGAAGCGGTAGTCGGCAAAACCCTTGGCGACATCGGCTTCGGTACGCTGCAGCAGCGACACGATCCAGCGGTCGGCGTGCGAGAACTGCAGCTTTTCCTTGTCGCAGACGCCAGGCGTATGGCCCTCGAAACCGCAGTCCTTGCCTTCGGTATTCATCAGCACGAAACGGGTGGCGTTCCACAGCTTGTTGCAGAAATTGCGATAGCCGTCGCAGCGGCCGAGGTCGAAGTTGATGTTGCGGCCGAGCGTTGCCAGCGAGGCGAAGGTAAAGCGCAGTGCATCGGTGCCGAAGGCCGGGATGCCGTCTGCGAATTCCTTGCGGGTCGCCTTGGCAATGCTGTCAGCCTGCTTTGGATTCATCAGGCCGACGGTACGCTTGGCAACCAGATCATCAAGGCTGATGCCGTCGATCAGGTCGATCGGATCGAGCGTATTGCCCTTCGACTTCGACATTTTCTGGCCGTTACCGTCACGCACCAGGCCGTGTACATACACGGTCTTGAACGGCACCTTGCCGGTGAAGTGGGTGGTCATGATGACCATCCGCGCGACCCAGAAGAAGATGATGTCGAAACCGGTGACCAGCACCGATGACGGCAAGAACATCTTGTAGTCAGGCGTTTCTTCTGGCCAGCCGAGGGTCGAGAACGGCACCAGCGCCGACGAGAACCAGGTGTCGAGCACGTCGTCGTCGCGGCGCAGCGCGCCGGTATAGCCGGCTGCCGCAGCTTGCGCCTTGGCGTCCGCTTCATTGCGGGCGACATAGATCTTGCCGTCGTCGGCATACCAGGCCGGAATCTGATGGCCCCACCACAGTTGGCGGGAAATGCACCAGTCCTGGATATTATTGAGCCACTGGTTGTAGGTGTTATTCCAGTTTTCCGGAATCATCTGGATTTCGCCGTTGGCGACTTTTTCCAGCGCTACTTCGGTAATCGATTTGCCCGGGAAATGCGTGCCTTCCGGCGCCGGCTTGCTCATCGCCACGAACCATTGGTCGGTCAGCATCGGTTCGATGACGACGCCGGTGCGGTCGCCGCGCGGCACCATCAGCTTGTGCGGCTTGACGGATTCGAGCAGGCCTGCGGCGTCCAGATCGGCAACGATCTGTTTGCGCGCGACGAAACGGTCGAGGCCTTGATATTTGGCCGGGCCGTTTTCGTTGATCTTGGCGTCCAGCGTCAGTATGGTGATTTGCGCCAGCTTGTGCCGTTGTCCCACCGCATAGTCGTTGAAGTCATGCGCCGGCGTGATCTTCACGCAGCCCGTGCCGAATTCCTTGTCGACATAGCTGTCGGCGATGATCGGGATTTCGCGATCGGTCAGCGGCAGCTTCAGCATCTTGCCAACCAGGTGGATGTAACGCTCGTCAGTCGGATCAACTGCCACCGCGACGTCGCCCAGCAGGGTTTCCGGACGGGTAGTCGCTACCGTCAAATGGCCGCTGCCATCGGCGAACGGATAACGGATGTGCCACATCGAACCGTCTTCTTCTTCCGACAGCACTTCCAGTTCCGAGATAGCGGTGCCCAGCACCGGATCCCAGTTGACCAGCCGTTTGCCGCGATAGATCAAGCCTTGTTCGAACAGGCGCACAAATACTTCCACCACGGTGCCGGACAATTTGTCGTCCATCGTGAAATATTCACGGCTCCAGTCGGTGGAGGCGCCCATACGGCGCATCTGACCAGTGATGGTCGAACCGGATTTTTCTTTCCACTCCCAGACTTTTTCGACGAATTTCTCGCGGCCGAGGTCATGGCGCGAGACTTTCTGCGCATCGAGTTGTCGTTCGACCACGATCTGGGTCGCGATGCCGGCGTGATCGGTGCCAGGAATCCATGCCGTGTTGAAACCGCGCATGCGATGGTAACGCGTCAGGCCATCCATGATGGTCTGATTGAAGGCATGCCCCATGTGTAGCGTGCCGGTCACGTTGGGCGGCGGCAACTGAATGCTGAAGGACGGTTTGTCGGCGTCGGTGGTGGCGGTGTAATACCCGCGCTTTTCCCACTCGCTACGCCAGAATTGTTCAATCTCGGCAGGGTCGAAAGACTTGGCTAATTCCATGATTATTGGTGTTTTTTCCTAAAACGATGATTATAAAGTACGCAGCCGATTGGCTCCTAACATTGCGGGCCGGGACGCAGTTTTTTTGACGTAATGACAAGCGTGCCGACGAATTTGTTGCCGATGCGGCCTTCTATACTTGACCTGAGATAAGGAAGCCCGCATTTTTGATATACCGCGGGCGGATTGCGGGTGTAGAATTCTCTCCGCTGTCTTGGTATTGAATCCAAGGCGGCAAAACGCTAGGGGTCCTGATTGCTGAAATGCAATGCAATCGGGTGAGAAATACCCTCGAACCTGATCTGGGTAATGCCAGCGAAGGGAAGCTGTCGAGATTGTTGTCGGCCGATTCACCACGCATCATAGTGATCCCGCGCCGCTAGACTCGAAAACTCCTTTGCTGGCTCCAAGCCATGAATGACAAGCAAAGGAGCCAAAATTGAACGCCAACCCAAAATTCTTATCTGCCACAGCTACGGTGGATGAAGCCGCAATCCATCCTTTACCGAATTCCCGCAAGATCTATATCACTGGCTCGCGTCCTGATATCCGCGTACCGATGCGCCAAATCAGCCAGTCCGATACGCCGGCTTCGTTCGGCGCCGAAAAGAATCCACCGATCTATGTCTACGACACATCCGGTCCGTACAGCGATCCGGACGTCAAGATCGATATCCGCTCCGGTCTTGCAACACCACGCCTGCCGTGGATCATGGAACGCGACGATACTGAAGAACTGTCTGGTCCAAGTTCGGAGTACGGCATCGAACGCCTGAACGATCCGAAGCTGGCGGAACTGCGCTTCAACCTGCACCGCAAGCCGCGCCGCGCCAAGGCCGGCAAGAATGTCTCGCAAATGCATTATGCGCGTCAGGGCATCATCACGCCGGAAATGGAATTCGTGGCGATCCGCGAAAACATGCGCCGCAAGGAATACCTGGAAGAACTGAAAGCCTCCGGCCCGATGGGCAACAAACTGGCCGACCTGATGGGCCGCCAGCATCCGGGTCAATCGTTCGGTGCTTCGCTGCCGGCTGAAATCACGCCGGAATTCGTGCGCGATGAAATCGCCCGCGGCCGCGCCATCATTCCCGCCAACATCAATCACCCGGAAATCGAACCGATGATCATCGGCCGCAATTTCCTGGTCAAGATCAATGCCAACATCGGCAATTCGGCGGTGACCTCGTCGATCGGCGAAGAAGTCGAAAAAATGACCTGGGCGATCCGTTGGGGCGGCGACAACGTGATGGACCTGTCGACCGGCAAGCACATTCACGAAACACGCGAATGGATCATCCGCAATTCGCCGGTGCCTATCGGTACCGTGCCGATTTATCAGGCGCTGGAAAAGGTCAATGGCAAAGCCGAAGACCTGACCTGGGAAATTTTCCGCGACACGCTGATCGAGCAAGCCGAGCAGGGCGTCGACTATTTCACCATCCACGCCGGCGTACGCCTGCAATACGTGCCGATGACCGCCAAGCGCCTGACCGGCATCGTCAGCCGCGGCGGTTCCATCATGGCCAAGTGGTGCCTGGCGCATCATCGCGAATCCTTCCTGTATGACCATTTCGAAGAGATTTGCGAAATCATGAAAGCCTATGACGTCAGCTTCAGCCTCGGCGACGGCTTGCGTCCTGGCTCGATCTACGATGCCAACGACGAAGCGCAACTCGGTGAACTGAAGACCCTGGGCGAACTGACCCAGATCGCCTGGAAGCACGACGTGCAGGTGATGATCGAAGGTCCTGGCCACGTGCCGATGCACCTGATCAAGGAAAACATGGACCTCCAATTGGAACAGTGCCACGAAGCGCCGTTCTACACACTGGGACCATTGACCACCGACATCGCACCAGGCTACGACCACATCACCTCCGGCATCGGCGCCGCCACCATCGGCTGGTACGGCACGGCGATGTTGTGCTACGTCACGCCGAAGGAACATCTCGGTTTGCCGAACAAGGTCGATGTCAAGGACGGCATCATCACCTACAAGATCGCTGCCCACGCAGCCGACCTGGCCAAGGGCCATCCGGGCGCGCAGATCCGCGACAACGCGTTGTCAAAAGCACGCTTCGAATTCCGCTGGGAAGACCAGTTCAATATCGGCCTCGATCCGGACAAGGCGCGTGAATTCCATGACGAAACCTTGCCCAAGGATTCGGCCAAGGTGGCGCATTTCTGCTCGATGTGCGGTCCGCATTTCTGTTCCATGAAGATCACGCAGGAAGTCCGCGAATATGCCGCCGCACAGGGCATTTCGGACATCGCTGCGCTGAAGCAGGGCATGGAAGTGAAAGCCATCGAGTTCGTCAAGAACGGTGCGGAAATCTACAGCAAGCAGTGAGGTCGATGATGGAAATCGTACTCAACGGCGCGCCGCATCCGTTGCCTGACGGTGAGAACCTGGAGCAGCTGATTGTCGCCCTGGAATTGGCCGGCAAAGCGGTGGCAGTGGCTGTCAACCGGCAGGTCGTGCCGGCCAAGCTGTGGCCGCAGCGCGTCTTGCAGCCGCAAGACAAAGTTGACGTGGTGCGCGCCATAGGCGGCGGCTGACATCGTAGGGTGGGCACGAGTGCCCACGCGGATGCCAACGATGCGCCAACGCGTGGGCATTCCATGCCCACCCTACGGAAATTTTTTTGAGGATTTGTCATGGATATCAATTCTTCCCTGGAGACAGGACAAGCAGACACCGGCCTGACCATTGCCGGCAAGACCTATAGCTCGCGGCTACTGGTCGGCAGCGGCAAATATCGCGACCTGGAACAAACGCGCGCCGCTACCGAAGCCAGCGGCGCGGAAATCATTACGGTGGCGATCCGGCGCGTCAATATCGGGCAGGACCCGAAGGCGCCTAATCTGCTGGATGTGGTGCCGCCGACGCGCTACACGATACTGCCGAATACCGCCGGCTGTTATACCGCGGCCGACGCGGTGTACACGCTGCAACTCGGGCGCGAACTGCTGAATGGCCATAAGCTGGCCAAGCTGGAAGTGCTGGGCGACGAACGCACATTGTTCCCGAACATGCCGGAAACCCTGAAGGCGGCGGAAGCGCTGGTCAAGGATGGTTTCGATGTGATGGTGTATTGCAGCGACGATCCGATCCAGGCACGCATCCTGGAAGAGATCGGTTGCGTCGCGGTGATGCCGCTGGCGTCGTTGATCGGTTCCGGCATGGGCATCTTGAACCCGTGGAACCTGTCGCTGATTATCGAACAGGCCAAGGTGCCGGTGCTGGTCGATGCCGGTGTCGGTACGGCGTCCGATGCGGCGATCGCGATGGAGCTGGGATGCGATGGCGTACTGATGAATACGGCGATTGCCGGCGCCCAGGATCCGATCCGCATGGCGCGGGCGATGCGGCTGGCGATTGAAGCCGGACGCGAAGCATTTCTCGCCGGGCGGATTCCGAAGCGCTTTGCGGCGTCGCCATCGTCACCGATGGCTGGACGAGTCAAGTGAGTGCAGTAGCAACACCGCCGAGCGTATTGGTATTTTCCGGCTCGGACCCGAGCGGCGGCGCCGGCATGCAAGCCGATATCACCGCGATCGCTGCGTTCGGCGCGCACCCGTTGTCAGTGGTGACGGTGCTGACGGTGCAGGACAACGAACGGGTGTTCGGCGTTTATCCGGTGGCGGCAGAATTGGTGCGGCAACAGGCGCAAGTGCTGGTTGATCGTATCGATATCGCCGCGGTCAAGCTAGGTATTGTCGGCAATCGCGCCAATGCCGAAGTGATTGCTGCGATCATCCGCGACTTGCGCACGCGGCGGCCGGATTTGCCGGTGGTGTTCGATCCGGTGCTGGCGAACGGCCATGGCGATAATCTGGCAAGTGAAGATCCGATTGCTGCGATTGCACCGCTGTTTGAACTGGCGACAGTCATCACGCCGAACCGGATCGAGGCGAATCGCCTGTGTGGCGCAGAAGCCAGTCCGGAGCAGCAGGCGGCCTTGCTGCTGGAGCGTGGTTGCCGGCATGTACTGCTGAAGGGCGGACACGGACCGGAACAGCATGAAGTGTTGAATCGCTGGTTCAGCGCCAACGGGCAACGCAATTGGAGCTGGCCGCGCTTGCCGGGAGAGTTTCACGGGAGCGGCTGTACGCTTGCTGCAGCCCTGTCGGCGCTGCTGGCGCGCGGATTCAACATGGAGCAGGCGATTGATGCGGCGCAAACCTATTGCCAGCAAACGTTGGCCGCATCCTATGCAATAGCTCCGGGCCAGCGGATTCCCAGCCGGACGCTGCCGTTTCTTGCATCCCCTATTTCACATCTCACATTGCAAGGATAGAGCCATGAAGGGTCTATACATCGTTACGCCCGATTGGGATGACACCGACAAACTGTTGCATGTCACCGAGCAGGCATTGCAAGGCGGCGCGGCATTGCTGCAATATCGGCACAAGACCGCCGATGCAGCGCAGCGGCGCCAGCAAGCTGGTGCTTTGCTGGCATTGTGCCGTCGTTATCAGCGGCCATTCATCATCAATGACTTTGTTGAATTGTGCATGGAACTGGATGCGGACGGGATTCATGTTGGCGGTACCGATGCCAGCGTGGCCGAGGTGCGCGCTTTGGTCGGCCCGGACAAGATTGTCGGCGCTTCCTGCTATGGCGATCTGGAACTGGCGCATGTCGCACATCGGGCCGGCGCCAGTTATGTCGCTTTCGGGGGATTCTATCCGTCGCGCGTCAAAAAATATCCGGTCACCACTGCACCCGATATCGTCACGCGCGCCAAGGCTGAAATCGCGTTGCCGAATGTGGTGATCGGCGGCATGACGCAGGAGAATGCGGTGCCGCTGATCGCTGCTGGTGCAGATATGGTGGCCGCGATCAGCAGTGTTTATCTTGCGGACGACTCAACTGCTGCGGCACGCGAGTTCACTGCCTTGTTTGAAAAACGCTAGTCGGCGGTTCAGCTTTCCAGCAAGCTGCGCAACATCCACGCATTCTTTTCATGCAGCTGCATGCGTTGCGTCAGCAGATCGGCGGTCGGTTCATCGGCGGCGGCGTCGACCACCGGGAAGATTGAACGCGCGGTGCGCGTCACTGCTTCCTGGCCGGTCACCAACTGCTGGATCATCTCGGTCGCGTTAGGCACGCCTTCTTCTTCCGAAATGGAAGTCAGTTTCGAAAACGCTTTGTAGGTGGCCGGCGCTGGATAGCCGAGTGCGCGAATGCGTTCGGCGATCAGGTCAACCGCCAGCCACAGCTCGTTGTACTGGGTTTCGAACATCAGGTGCAGCGTGTTGAACATCGGCCCGGTGACGTTCCAGTGGAAGTTGTGGGTCTTGAGATAGAGGGTGTAGGTATCGGCCAGCAGTTTGCTGAGTCCGTCGGCGATTTTCTTGCGATCCTTGTCGCTGATGCCGATATCGATTGCCGCGACGATTTTCTTTGCCATTGTGCTGCTCCTTCTAACAATGATGTATGAATGAGAGACTTGCACCCCGATTTTATGTCAATTCGCAATCGGCAAGGAAATCGGCCGGAAAATGCGGCGCGTCTAACATCGCGCCGCAAGCCGTCTAGCCGGCGGTTACAGGGCTCGTTGCCGCCTGTGAGCGGCGATACATGTTGACCGTCAGCGCCACAGCCGCCAGCGATGCGATCGCGGCAAACAGGAATACTTCGGGATAGCCGAATTCGCTGACGATCAAGCCTGCCAGCGGACCGGTAACGCCCAGCGCCAGGTCCAGAAACACTGAATACGCGCCCAGCGCACTGCCGCGATTGTTGGCCGGCACCAGGTTCACTGCCTCCACGCCCAGCGCCGGGAAGATCAAGGCGAAACCGAAGCCGGTGAGCGCCGCGCCGACCAGCGCCATCGGCGGTGAGCTGGCTTGCCACAGCAGCAGCAGGCCGAGCGCCTCCACCGAAAAACAGACGATCGATACGCGGAATCCGCCGAATTGCGAGATGGTGCGGGCAAACAGCAGTCGCGCGCCGACGAAGAAGGTGCCGAACAGCGTCAGCGAAAAAGCTGCGTTCGGCCATTGATGGCTGGCGTAGAACAGGGTGATGAAGGTGGCAATCGAACCGAAGCCGATTGATCCCAGCGCCAGGCCCATACCGTGCGGGAATACCCGGCGCAGTACGTTGCCGAATGGCATATGCTCGCCGCGCACCACCGCGGTCGGGGCTTTCATGCGCGCCAGGAAGAAACCGCCGACCGACAGCACGGCGACAGTGGCGCCAACGGCAGCCAGGCCCCAGGCGTGCTCGATCACCACGCCGAGCGGGGCGCCTATGGCCAGCGCGCCGTAAGTGGCGATGCCGTTCCAGGAAATCATGCGTGCCGTATGCTGGGCGCCGACCTGGCCGATGCCCCAGGTGATGGCGCCGGTGCCGACCATGCTTTCACCGCAGCCGAGCACCAATCGCCCGATCAGCAGGATGGCCAGGCTCAATGCCGGAATATGGGTGAAGAACGCCGCCACCAGCAGGAATACGCCGCTGATGCTGCAGCCGACCAGGCCGCGCAGAACCGCAGTCTTGGGCCCGACCGAGTCCGCCATGCGGCCGGCCAGCGGACGGCTCAGCAGGGTGGCCAGGTATTGCATGCTGATCGCCAGCCCCGCCAATACCGAGCTGTAGCCCAGATCTGTGTGGACATAGCCGGGCAGCACGGCCAGCGGAATACCAATTGCCAGATAGCAAATAAATGTGAAAAATGCAGTGGAGACGATCTGAAACGTAACGGCGGCCTCTGACCGCGGCTGGCTGGCGCGGTCGAGACGAACTTCTTCGGGCATGATATTAGACGGCTTGGTTGATTTTTTGGAAGGCGTCCAGAGTGGACAATGATGCAATGCAGTATTTTACTCTTCCAGTCACGATGCTGCTGGCGAGCACAATTGTTGGTATTTTCCTGTCTGGATAAGTATGGGGAACTAGGCATCAGGCATCACCCGTGCAGCTTATAATGGCGGGATGCAAAATCTTCTTCATAACCTCAATCAAGAGCAGCTGGCGGCAGTAACCTTGCCAGCGCAATCCGCACTGATCCTGGCGGGCGCCGGCTCCGGCAAAACCCGGGTCCTGACTACGCGCATTGCCTGGCTGATCCAGACCGGCCAGGTGTCGCCCGCCGGCGTGCTGGCGGTGACATTTACCAACAAGGCTTCCAAGGAAATGATGACGCGTTTGTCGGCGATGCTGCCGATTAACACGCGCGGCATGTGGATCGGCACTTTCCACGGTTTGTGCAATCGCTTGCTGCGCGCGCATTATCGCGATGCCGGATTGCCGCAGACCTTTCAGATCCTCGATTCGCAGGATCAACTGTCGGCCATCAAGCGCTTGTTGAAGGCAATGAATGTCGACGATGAAAAATATCCGCCGCGGAATCTGATGTATTTCATCAACGGCGCCAAGGATCAGGGGCTGCGTGCCAACGATGTCGAGGCCAATGACGATTACAACCGCAAGTTCGTCGAGCTGTACGATCTGTACGACCAGCAATGCCAGCGCGAAGGCGTGGTCGATTTCGCCGAATTGCTGTTGCGTACATATGAACTGCTGAGCCGCAACCAGCCGTTGCGCGAGCATTATCAGTCGCGCTTCCAGCACATCCTGGTCGACGAGTTCCAGGATACCAATGACCTGCAATACAAGTGGCTGAAGCTGATGGCCGGGCAGCGCGGCGCGGTGTTCGCAGTGGGCGATGATGACCAGAGCATCTACGCCTTCCGCGGAGCCAACGTCGGCAACATGAGCGCTTTCGAGCGCGAGTTCCGGGTCGAGAACCTGATCAAGCTGGAGCAGAACTACCGCTCGCACGGTCACATCCTCGACAGCGCCAACACGCTGATCGCCAACAACAGCAAGCGCCTCGGCAAGAACCTGCGCACCGATGCCGGACATGGCGAACCGGTGCGCATCTACGAAGCCACCAGCGATTTGCAGGAGGCGCAGTGGATCGTCGAAGAAACCAAGAGCCTGATCAACGACGGCGCCAGCCGCAGCGAAATCGCCGTGCTGTACCGCTCGAATGCGCAGTCGCGCGTGATCGAACATGCTTTGGTGGCGTCCGGCATTCCATACCGGGTGTACGGCGGCCAGCGCTATTTCGAACGTGCTGAAGTCAAGCACGCGATTGCGTATCTGCAGTTGATGGATAATCCGCACAATGATTCAGCCTTCCTGCGCGTGGTGAATTTCCCGGCGCGCGGCATCGGTGCGCGCTCACTGGAACAGTTGCAGGATGCGGCAAAACAATACGGCATTTCCCTGTACGCGGCGGTGCCGTATGTGGCCGGCAAGGCCGGTGCCACGCTCGGCTCTTTCCTCAAGCTGATCGAAGGCGGACGCTTCGAAACCCAGCATCTGCCTTTACCGGAAATGGTGCAGGTGGTGCTCGATCTGAGCGGCCTGTTGAAGCATTACCAGACTGAAAAAGAAGGCGCCGACCGCATCGAGAATCTGGAGCAGCTGGTGAATGCTGCGACCCTGTTTGTCTCGGAAGAGGGATTCGGCATCGATGCGCCAGCCTTGCTTGGCCCGAAGGCGCAAGCGGTGTCGGGCGCAGCCATCACGACCGCCGACGGCATCGAGATTTTCGATGCTGATGCGCCGTTGTCCGCGGTCATGTCGCCATTGTCGGCTTTCCTTTCGCATGCTTCGCTGGAGGCCGGCAACAACCAGGCCCAGGCCGGTGAGGAAGCCTTGCAATTGATGACGGTGCACTCGGCCAAGGGGCTGGAATTCGACGCGGTGTTCATCACCGGGCTGGAAGAGGGTTTGTTCCCGCACGAGAATTCGCAGAAAGAAGATGCCGGCGTGGAAGAGGAGCGGCGCCTGATGTATGTCGCCATCACTCGCGCCAAGAAGCGCTTGTACATGAGCTTTTCACAGACTCGCATGCTGCACGGCCAGACCCGCTACAACATGCGCTCGCGTTTCTTCGACGAGTTGCCGGAAGATGCATTGAAATGGCTATCGCCGAAGGTGCAGCAGCATAGCTGGTTTGCCAATCCGAAATCGGCGTGGGATGAGGCGCCGGAAAAGGCTGCGAATTCGATTTCCAAGAATTTTGGGCGGCGCGATATCGGCTGGCGCATCGGCGAAAACGTCGCGCACCAGAAATTCGGTGAAGGTGTGATCGTCAATATCGAAGGCAGCGGCGGCAATGCACGCGCTCATATCAACTTCGGCAGGCATGGGATGAAGCTGCTGGATTTGAGTGTGGCGAAGCTGGAGAAGGTGGCGTAGGGTTGGCGCCTGTGCCCGCGTCTGAGTGGCGTGGGGCCTTGCAGCAACGCGTGGGCAGAAAAATCCTGCCCACCCTACGTCCGGTTATTTATTCTTGGGGTTCGGTTGCCGGCGGCAACGGCAAATCTTCTTCGGGCCTGCCGAAAATGTGAGTGTAGGTCGGATAGAAAGAGCAGTACATCACCACCGTCAAGGCAATCGACAGCGGCAGCAGGACCATCATGGTGACCGCCGCATTGCCGATCAGCAGTGCAATCAGCACGCTGATGATTGCCGGCAGCATGACGCCGATGGCAGCCCACGCCAGGCCATACACGGTGAATGCTTTCATTTCACGCCATACCGCAAAGAAGCTGTAGAAAACCGCCTTCGAGACGCTCATTTTTTTCCACATGATGAGCGGCGCGGCGTACCAGAAGGCCATGGCGGCCGGCGTGTACACCAAGGCGGAAAACAGCATCCCCAGCGACATGCTGGAATCCTGTATTTCTTTTGCATCGAGCGAAGTCTGGCCGGTCAAGGTTTTCCAGAACATGCCGTCGTCGACCAATGCAGACGCAGCAATCGCGACGACGCCGGCGATCAGGTACAGCACGCCAAGGATCAGCAGATTCTTGATCGCCGGCGAACGGAAGCCGACCAGAAGCAGATTCGGGAAGACGCGTTTCCCTTGCTCGATATGCACGCACGCTTCCATGAAGGACATCGCAAATACCGGGATCAGGACCAGCGGCATGATCTGGCCCAGCACCGGGATGAAATTGAGCAGCAGCATCAGGAACATATATCCCAGGAACAGCGTGGATATTTCAGCGGGTTGTTTGCGGAAAAGCGCAAAGCCCTCTTTGATCCAGATCCATCCGGTTTTTGCAGGCAGTTTTTCCATCGTTTCCATCAACAATCAGTACAGGGCAGGAGCAGGGTGCGCCACGCGCTGCTGCAAAATTCGTTCAAAGTGGCTTGGGTCGTGCGGCGTCAACATTTCCGCAGCACGAGGCAAGTAAAAGTCGTACAGTCGCGACAGCCAGAAGCGCAACGCCCCGGCTCGCAGCATCGGCTGCCACGCCGTCTGTTCGGCGGCGCTGAACGGCCGCACCGCATGATAGGCGTCGAGCATGGCGCGCACCCTGGCGTTGTCCAGAACGCCGCTGTCGAGGTCGATGCACCAGTCGTTGACAGTCACCGCCAGGTCAAACAGCCAGGTATCGCAACCGGCGAAGTAGAAATCGAAGAATCCGGTCAGCCGGTCGCCGTCGAACATGACATTGTTGCGGAACAGATCGGCGTGGACCGGCCCGTTCGGCAGTTGACGATAGGTATCCGAGGCGGCGAAAGCTTCCTGGAACGCCATTTCATCATGCAGCAATTGCTGTCCTTCTGCTGGCAGGTACGGCAATACAACCGGCGCCGTTTCGCGCCACCATGGCAGACCGCGCAAATTAGGCTGGCGGATCGGGAAATCCTGTGCCGCCAGATGCATTTTTGCCAGCATCGCGCCCACCTCTGCGCAATGTACCGCCGCCGGCGCCAGTTGGCAATCGCCGGCCAGCTTGGTGACGATTGCAGCCGGTTTGCCGTGCAGAGGGTTGATGATCTGCCCTTGGCTGTTGGCGATCGGCTCCGGCACCAGCACGTCCCGTTGCGCCAGGTGGCGCATCAATTCCAGGTAGAACGGCAGTTGCTCGAAAGTGAGCTTTTCAAACACTGTCAGCACGTACTCGCCGCGCTCGGTATTGATGAAAAAATTGCTGTTCTCGATACCGGAGGAAATCCCTCTGATTGCCAGCGCCTTGCCTAACGAGAAGGGGGGAATCCACTGCGAGAGATCGTCCAGTGTGACGGGAGTAAATACTGCCATGGGAAAAATCGGGGAAAGAACTACGTTAAGACTATGTCGGAATAAATATGCGGCAAATGCGCGGCTAATCTGTGTTGATTCCGCGCATTAGCCGCATGGCTGCTTGCTGGCCGTTGCAGTTGCTAGTTCTGGGACGCCGGTATGGTAGGCGGTGGCAATCCCGGATCGCCGTTGGTTTGCGCCGCTTCGCCTTCCTTGCGTGGCTTCTGGCCCAGATCGAATTCCTTGATCTGCCATTGCGCGCCGCGTACCGGTCCGTCATTTGGGCCCAGGGTGCCGGCTTGCGATTGCGGTTTCACAGAATAGGTGCTGCCGCCGCTGTTGACCTTGACTTCGGTAACTCGGCCTTGCTCACGCTTTTCGGTGATGTCGGCAGGGCCTTCGCCCGGCTTGCGGATCGTCACGGCCGGCGCTTCGCCTTCGTCGAGCTTCTGCAGTTCGGGCGGCGGCGGGGCGACGGTCTGCGGTGGTTGCTGAGCGTTCACCAACACCGGTGTTGCAATCGAGGCAATGCAAACTGCCAATAGTTGCCAGACTTTGGATTTATTCATGTGAATTTGGGCTGCCTTGGTTAAAACAAGATGTGGAAGCGAGTCTCCATTGTAACAAACCGCCGACCTGGATAGGCGATAAGGCGGCCTTGGTCCACCGATTCCGGTAAATTCAGCCGCCTGCGCCCATCTTTATATAAAGCCATTAACTGTTGTGCAAATGGCAGTTATTTCATGCCGAAATGTTACAGCAGCACGCCGGTATGGCGATCGGACTCGGCCATGACGGTTTCGCCGGATTCATAGAATTTCACCACTGCATCGAGAATCTCGGCCGGATCGTCAAGCACCTGGATCAGATCCATGTCCTTGGCGGCAATCATGCCGTCGCCAACCAGCTGCGTACGGAACCAGTCCAGCAGGCCGCTCCAGAAGCTGCTGCCGACCAGGATGATCGGGATATGGCGGCATTTGCCGGTCTGGATCAGGGTCAGCACCTCGGTCAATTCGTCCATCGTGCCGAAACCGCCAGGCAAGACGATGTAGGCATCGGCGTAGCGCACGAATGCAACCTTGCGGGCGAAGAAATGGCGGAAGCTGAGAGAAATGTCCTGCCATTTATTTCCGCTTTGTTCATGCGGCAATTCGATGTTCAGGCCGACCGATGGCGATTTGCCTTCGAAGGCGCCTTTGTTGGCGGCTTCCATCAGGCCTGGGCCACCGCCCGAAATCACGGCAAATCCTTCGTCCGAAAAACGGCGCGCGATATCCATGCACAGCGGATAATATGGGTTGTCAGCCTTGATGCGCGCCGAGCCGAAGATCGATACTGCGGGATGCAACTCGGAAAGGCGTTCGGTCGACTCGATAAATTCTGCCATAATCGTGAACATATGCCACGATTCGCGCGCCTTCTTTGAAGTGGCGCGTTCGATGTCCGTCACTTGCCGCAAACGCGGCACATTTTTTCCGTTCAATTCCATATGCAAAAAACCCTGCTGTTAGTTGATGGTTCCAGTTATCTTTACCGGGCCTTTCATGCGCTGCCCGATATGCGCAATGCCGCCAATGAACCGACCGGCGCACTATACGGCATCATCAATATGTTGCGCCGTTTACGCATTGATTACCCCGCAGCTTACCTTGCCTGTGTGTTCGATGCAAAAGGTAAAACTTTTCGCGACGACATGTACGCCGACTACAAGGCCACTCGGGCATCGATGCCGGAAGACCTGGTTAAACAGATTACGCCAATTCACGCCGCCGTGCGCGCGATGGGCTGGCCGATCCTGATGGTCGAAGGCGTGGAGGCCGATGACGTGATCGGCACACTGACCGTGCAGGCGGTTGCGCACGGCATGGATGCGGTGGTCTCGACCGGCGACAAGGATCTGGCGCAACTGGTCAACGACCATGTGACACTGATCAACACCATGAACAATGAGAAGCTCGACCGCGCTGGCGTGATCGCCAAGTTTGGCGTGCCGCCGGAACGCATCGTCGATTACCTGACATTGATCGGCGATACCGTCGACAATATTCCGGGTGTCGCCAAGGTCGGTCCGAAGACCGCGGTCAAATGGTTGGCGCAATACGACACTGTCGATGCGGTCATCGCGAACGCAGCGAACATCGGCGGCGCGGTAGGCGAGAACCTGCGCCAGGTGCTCGATTGGCTGCCGAAGGCCAAGGAACTGGTGACGGTAAAAACCGATTGCGACCTGAGCGCACACATGGTGTCGATCCCGGAATCGCTGAAGGCGCCGGAGCAAGACAAGGACACCCTGATCGACTTGTTTACCCGTTACAACTTCAAGACCTGGCTGCGTGAATTGAGTGGGCCAGGAGATGCTGCCGTCGTTGCAGAAGGCGCCGCCAAAACTGCCGGCAACGATAGTGTGGGGAAGAGCGCACCGGGTAGCGCCGAGCCGGCCCAAAGCAGCCTGTTTTCCAAGGTTGAGCGGCACTACGAAACCGTGCTGACGGAAGCCCAGCTGGACCAATGGCTGAAACGTATCGACAGCGCTACCTTGACTGCGGTAGATACGGAAACTACGTCGCTTGAACCGATGACGGCGCAACTGGTCGGCATCTCGTTGTGCTGCGAAGTCGGCACAGCCGCCTACATTCCAGTGGCGCATCGTTACCAGGACGTGCCGACGCAATTGTCGCGCGAGTTCGTGCTGGAAAAAATGCGCGCCTGGCTGGAAGATGACAGCAAGCCGAAGGTTGGCCAGAACCTCAAGTACGACAGCCATATCTTCGCCAACCAGGGTGTGAACCTGCGTGGCATCGTGCATGACACGCTGCTCGAATCCTATGTGTTCGAATCGCATCGCAGCCACGATATGGACAGCCTGGCGCTGCGGCATCTGAACCATCAGACCATCACGTTCCAGGAAGTATGCGGCAAGGGCGCGTCGCAGATCGGGTTTGATGAAGTCGAGATCGGCCGCGCCACCGAATATGCGGCGGAGGATGCCGACATCACGCTGCAGCTGCATCTGGCGATGTGGCCGCATATCGTCGACGACGCCAAGCTGCGTTTCATCTACGAAAAAATCGAAGTGCCGACTTCGGTAGTGCTGCAGAAGATCGAGCGCAACGGCGTGCTGATCGATGCCAGCCGACTGGCGACGCAATCGAATGAACTGGGCAAGCGCATGCTGGAAATCGAACAGCAGGCTTATGACCTGGCAGGGCAACCGTTCAACCTGAGTTCGCCGAAGCAGTTGGGTGAAATCCTGTTTGAAAAACTCAAGCTGCCGGTGGTCAAGAAGACGCCGTCCGGATCGCCGTCGACCGATGAAGAAGTGCTGCAGAAACTGGCCGAGGATTATCCGTTGCCGAAGGTGTTGCTCGACTACCGCAGCCTGTCGAAACTGAAGTCGACCTATACCGACAAATTGCCGAAGATGGTCAATCAGAATACCGGCCGCGTGCACACAAATTATGCGCAGGCGGTGGCGGTAACCGGGCGGTTGGCATCGAACGATCCGAACCTGCAGAACATTCCAATTCGCACAGCCGAAGGACGGCGCATCCGCGAAGCATTCGTGGCGCCCGAGGGTAGCGTGATCGTGTCGGCCGACTATTCGCAGATCGAGTTGCGCATCATGGCGCACATCTCGGGCGATGAAAACATGCTGAGCGCGTTTGCCGAAGGCGTCGACATCCACCGCGCCACCGCTGCCGAAATCTTCGGCACGCCGGCGGCTGAAGTCACCAGTGAGCAACGTCGTTACGCCAAGGTCATCAACTTCGGTTTGATCTATGGCATGAGCGCATTCGGCCTGGCCGGCAATCTCGGCATCGAACGCGCGGCAGCGCAGATGTACATCGAAAAATATTTCATGCGTTTCGCCGGCGTCAAGCAATTCATGGACATGACCAGGGTGCAGGCCAAGTCGCAAGGCTATGTCGAGACCGTGTTCGGTCGCCGTCTGTGGCTGCCGGAAATCAATTCGCCGAACGGCCAGCGTCGCCAGGGCGCCGAACGCGCGGCGATCAATGCGCCGATGCAAGGCACCGCCGCCGACCTCATCAAATTGTCGATGATCGCCGTGCAAAACTGGATTGAAACAGACCGGTTAAAATCCAAGATGGTCATGCAGGTGCACGATGAACTGGTGCTGGAAGTGCCGCAGGACGAATTGGAACTGGTGCGGGTAAAACTGCCGCAGCTGATGGCTGGTGTGGCTGAATTGCGGGTGCCGCTGATTGCAGAAGTGGGAGTCGGGAAGAACTGGGACGAAGCGCATTGATGCTGACGCCGATGCGTAAATCGATCATTGATGGTCAATGTTGAAGGAGAGCTTGCATGCCGAATTTGAAAGAGGATTTCGATAGCCTGGTGGCGAAAACCAGTTTGTCTGGCGAGGTGGATCGCCGCACCTTCCTGAAGACGACGCTGGGTACCGGGTTTGCCGCTGCGGTAATGCCTGTCACCGCGCAAACCGTGATCAAGACCGATTCCGTCGGCCTCACCGCCGGGCCGCTCGAGATCCAGCAGAACGGTCTCAGTGTGCCGATCTACCGCTCGCAGCCTGAGGGGAAAACCAATCTGCCGGTGGTGCTGGTGATTTCCGAAATTTTCGGAGTGCACGAGCACATTGCCGATATCACCCGGCGTTTTGCCAAGCTGGGTTATCTGGCGATTGCCCCGGATCTGTTTGTTCGCCAGGGCAATCCGGCGGCTTTTGCATCGATTCCCGAGTTGTATAAAAACGTGATTTCAAAAGTGCCGGACGATCAGGTGATGGGGGATATCGATGCCTGCGTCGCCTGGGCCAAGGAAAATGGCGGCAACGTCGACAAGCTGACCATCACCGGCTTCTGCTGGGGTGGCCGCATTACGTGGCTGTATGCCAGCCATAATCCCAAGGTGAAGGTGGCTGCGGCATGGTACGGCGGCCTGGTGGGTGAGCGCAACGAGCTGACGCCGAAACAGCCGGTCGATATCGCGCCTACCTTGAAAGTGCCGGTGCTTGGATTGTATGGCGGCAAGGACCAGGGCATTACCCAGGAGCATGTGGCGCAGATGAAAGAAGCGCTGGCCAAGGGCAACAGCAAGTCGGAATTTGTTGTCTACCCGAATTCCGGTCATGCATTTAATGCCGATTACCGGCCCAGCTACGTTGAAGCGGATGCCAAGGATGGGTGGAAGCGGGTCTTGGCTTGGTTCAAGGCGCATGGCGTGAGTTGACGCGATGGCGGCGACTTCGTGCTTTCTTGATCTTTAAATGTCGTTTTGTCATCTGGTAACTCGTAGGGTGCGGGCAAAAAAACTTGCCCATCCTACGGGATGACATGGCTGTTGGGCTCCGTTCCAAAAAAGTAAAATTTGCCCAATTGCAGCGGTTGTGCTTTAATTTGCAACATTGTTGCATCTAACATCTGTTGCTGGGGCCAAAAATTAATTCCACACTCGTTTCAATTCTCCTGGCGACCACTATCGCCGGCCTCTTCAGTATCACCGCTGCCGCCATATTTTCGTTCGCTCTGCTGTCCAAGATGGTCGAGCGCATGGTCAGTTTGTCAGTCGGCATCATGCTGGCGACTTCTTTGCTGCACGCGCTGCCTGAGGCGTTCGAATCGAATGCCGACAGCCACACGCTGTTCTCAGTGCTGCTGGGCGGTTTGCTGGCGTTCTTCGTGCTGGAAAAATTTGCCATCCTGCGCCACTCGCATCATCACGAAGAAGATGGGCATGGGCATCACCATGGACATGACAAGAAAGAAGCGGGCAAGGCCGGCTGGATGATCCTGGTCGGCGATGGCTTGCATAATTTCACCGACGGTATCCTGATCGCTGCAGCCTTCCTGGCCGATCCGCATCTGGGTTTGATCACCGGCCTGGCGATCATCGTGCATGAAATCCCGCAGGAAATCGGCGACTTCATCGTGCTGCTGAATGCCGGCTTCTCCCGTACGCGTGCCTATGTGTATAACCTGATCTGCAGCCTGATGGCGGTGGCCGGCGGCTTGCTGGGTTATTTTACGCTGGAGCGCGGCATGGAATGGATTCCCTACGTGCTGGTGTTTGCCTCATCGGGGTTCATCTACATCGCTGTGAGCGACCTGATGCCACAAATGCAGCGCCGCGCCACGTTGCGCGAAACCATTCCGCAGATACTGCTGATCGGCGCCGGGGTAGCGATTGTGCTGTTCCTGACTCGTCACGCGCATCATCATTAAATTTCGGCGTTAGCCGAAACACCAAACCTAGGAGTAGGGTGGGCAGGGTGTTCTGCCCACGCGGAACTCCCGGTTCGCATGCAATGCGTGGGCAAAAAAACTTGCCCACCCTACCTATTGCAATGATGTTCAGGCGCCCCTGGCCATCGGCCGGGTGGCGTCGGAACACCATTCGCTCCATGAACCCGGATAGAGCGCTGCACCGTGCAGGCCGGCGATTTCCAGCGCCAGCAAGTTATGGCAAGCGGTCACGCCGGAGCCGCATTGCATGACTGCCGCTTGCGGTTCGCTGATCAGCGCGCCGAATTCCTCATGCAATTGATGCCCCGACTTGAAACGGCCGTCGGCTTGCAGGTTGTCCTTGAAGAAGCGGTTCTTGGCGCCGGGAATATGGC
Organism: Collimonas sp. NPDC087041; assembly: GCF_044745265.1. Lineage (NCBI taxonomy): Bacteria > Pseudomonadati > Pseudomonadota > Betaproteobacteria > Burkholderiales > Oxalobacteraceae > Collimonas > Collimonas sp. NPDC087041. The sequence goes on along the minus strand of NZ_JBIUZX010000010.1, from coordinate 203,463 downwards.
CGCCGACCGGGTCGATGGTTTCATTTTCACCGCGAAAGCGATCCGGCGCGCGGGCGTCGATCACGGTCCTTCTTGGGCTGGTCAGGTTGACCAGCACGTCATGGGCGTCGACGCTGCTGGTCAGCGGCGCCTTGGCGCTGATGTTGCCGGGTGTTGGCGTCGGCTCGGCCGTGGTCAGGGTTTGCCCCTCCGCCTGCCAGGCAGCAAGGCCGCCGTCCAGCACGGCGACCGAGTCGTGACCGATCCAGCGCAGCAACCACCACAGGCGTGCGGCATACATGCCGCCCTGGGCATCGTAGGCTACGACTTGCGTGTCGTCGCTGATGCCCCAGCCGCGCAGTGTTGCAATCAGCGCGTCTTTTTCAGGCAACGGATGGCGGCCTTTGAAGCTGCCGTCGGCGGCTTGCTTGGCGCCGGACAGGTCGCGATCGAGGTTGGCGAAACGGGCCCCGGCAATGTGGCCGGCGGCATACGCCGCCTGACCCGCGCCCGGGTCCATCAAATCATGGCGGCAATCGACGATGACCCAATTCGGGTTGTGCGCGTTCGGCAACAGATTGGCTGCCGAAATCAGCGTCTTGTAGGGATGTGCTTGGGTCATGGCTTTCCTCTTGTCTGTAGGTTGATCAGGTGCTGCGGTAATGCACCGGAAATGCGATCAGACGGTCTCGTCGGCCAATGGCTTTTCCTGCCGCAGCGGCGTCTGTGGACGCGCCTGCCTTTGATTATAAAACGTTGCCAGCAAACCGCCGACAAGGATTACCGCCGTGCCCGTCCAGCCGCGCCAGCCGAGCTGATCTTGCCAAATGAGAATCCCCCAGACGCTGGAAAAGACGATGCCGGTGTATTGCAGGTTGGCTGTCAGTAGCGGATTGCCGAGCCGATACGCGCGCGTCATGGCCATCTGCGCCAGGGTGGCGGACAGGCTGAGGGTGACCAGCAACGCTACGCCTTGCACGTTGTGTGCATGCCAGAACGGTATGCTGCCGCCGGGCAGCAGCAGGCAGCAGGCCAGGCCGGCAATCGCGCTGGTTGTCGAAAAATAAAAAACCACCCGATATTCCGGTTCGCCCAGCTTTCCCAGGTGACGCACCTGCAGGTAGGCAACCGCCGAGATCAGACCGGATGCCAACGCAATCAGGCCACCCAGGGTCTGGTTCGGATCGAAGGATGGTTGCAGCAGCAACATCACGCCGATGAAACTGATCAGGATGGTAGCCGCCATGCCCCAATCGAAGCGGGTGTTGCCGCGCCACCAGGCGGCGCCGAACAATATTGCCGCCAGCCAGATCGAGGAAGTGTAGTTGAGGGTGGTGGCGGTGGCGACCGGCAGCAGGCTGAACGAATAGAACCACAACGACAGCGCAATCACGCCGATCACCCCGCGCCATACATGCTGGCGCGGCATCGGCGTCTTCAGTGTGCCGCCTTTGACCAGGATCAGGGCGATGATGAACAGCATGCCGATCAGGCCGCGGCTGAGGACGATTTCCCAAATGGAGTAATGATCGGAGGCGAGTTTGACGCAGACGCCCATGATAGAAAACATGAGGCTGGCGAGGAGCATCCAGAGGGATTGCATGAAATGAGGGGCGAAGGCCGGTTAGCAGCGAATCCGTTATTTTGACCGATTCCACGGGCGTTGCCTGTTTTGTGTCGCAAATAATGAAAAAGGCCGGGTTGATTCGCTTGATCAAACGAATCAACCCGGCCCAAGTGCGGCGATTGAATGCGGTGTTACAGCAGGCCGGCCTGGTTGCGATACCACTCGTGGAAGTGCTGCATGCCGTCTTCCATTGGCGACTGGTAAGGACCTACTTCGCTGACGCCGCGCTCCATCAGGATGCGTCGTCCGGCATCCATGCGCAGTGCAATTTCGTCATCTTCGACGCAGGTTTCCATGTAGGCGGCGCGTTCCGCTTCCACCATTTCGCGCTCAAACAGCGCAATCTCTTCCGGATAATAGAACTCGACCACGTTGGTGGTTTTTTGCGGGCCGCGCGGCCACAGCGTCGATACCACCAAGACGTGCGGATACCACTCGACCATGATGTTCGGGTACAGCGTCAGCCAGATCGCGCCGAATTTCGGTGCTTCGCCATTGTTGAACTTGAGGACTTGTTCCTGCCACTTGCGATAGGTCGGCGAACCGGATTTTGCCAATCCGTGGTTGACGCCAACCGTCTGCACGCTGTAATCCTTGCCGAATTGCCATTGCAGATCGTCGCAGCTGACGAAACTGCCCAGGCCCGGATGGAAAGGCTCGACGTGATAATCCTCCAGGTAGACCTCAATGAAGGTCTTCCAGTTGTAGTCGCACTCGTGCACTTCGACGTGGTCGAACAGATAGCCGCTGAAATCCAGGTCCTTGGCAACGCCGAGCTCTGCCAGTTTTTCACCGACATGGAAGGCATTTTGCTCGAACAGCAGGCCGTTCCAGCTTTGCAGCGGTGTCCTGGACAGGTTCATGCACGGCGTTTCGCCGAAATGCGGCGCGCCGATCAGTTCGCCCTTCAGATCGTAAGTCCAGCGATGCAGCGGGCAGACGATGTTGCGTGCATTGCCGCGGCCATCGAACATCTTGGCCTGCCGATGACGGCAGACGTTGGAAATCAACTCAATCCCCTGAGGATTGCGCACCAGCATGCGGCCTTCCGCTTCGGATGCAAGCGTGGCGTAATCGCCGACGTTAGGCACCATCAGTTCATGGCCGACATAACGCGGGCCATTATGGAAGAGTTGCTGGATTTCGCGCTTTAAAAGCGCTTCGTCAAAATAGACGTTGACTGGAAGTTGCGCATCGGAGCGCGCGAGCTTGGTAATAGAAGCCAGATCGGACATCCCTCCACCCCCAAATGTGTTGTATCAACCTAAGAGAGAAAGAATCCGCAAAAACCTGTGTTCAAATAATATGAAACGGAAATTTTGGACAGAACCGAGGATTATCCCATAAAAATCCGGAAAAGGGCGCTGTTTTGGCCTGGTTATCGCCTATTTATCCAGATTAACTGCTCGAAATTCAACGAGTTACACATGTTTGCTCTAAAATAGCGGACTAAACTATTTACATCCACTATGCCAAAAAATCCGATTTCCACCAGCACTCCGGCTTCGTTCGAGCAGGCAATGGCCGAACTGGAGCAACTGGTTGCCCAGATGGAAGCTGGCGAGTTGCCACTGGAAGCCTCTGTTGCCGCCTATAAACGAGGATCGGAGCTGGTCAAGTTTTGCTCTTTGCAACTCGATAAGGTCGACAGCCAGGTCAAGGTACTGGAAGGCGACATGCTCAAGCCGTTCGCCGGTGAAGCCCTCAATGATCACAGCGGCGGAGCCGACGAATGACGGCAGCTCAGCTAACGACGCAGTTGCCGAACCAGGCACAGCCTTTCGCCGACTGGATGCGCCAGGTGCAGGCCGATATGGAGGCTGCCCTCGGCCGTTTCCTGCCAACCGAAACAAGCACGCCGGCGAAGCTGCACCAGGCCATGCGCTATGCGGCGCTGGACGGCGGCAAACGGGTGCGGCCATTGCTGGCATTTGCCGCTGGGGAACTGTTTTCGGCGCCGGCCACTGTCGTGCAACGCGCTGCCGCAGCGGTCGAAATGATTCATGCCTATTCGCTGGTGCACGACGATATGCCGTGCATGGATGACGACGCCTTGCGCCGCGGCAAGCCGACGGTGCACGTGAAATACGACGAAGCGACTGCCTTGCTGGTCGGCGACGCCTTGCAGGCACAGGCATTCGTGGTGCTGGCTGCTGCAGATGAGGGCATCGATGCGGCGCGCCAGATCGTCATGCTGCGCTTGCTGGCGCAGGCTTCCGGTTCGCTCGGCATGTGCGGCGGACAAGCCATCGACCTGGCCAGCGTCGGCCTGAATCTGTCGCTGGCAGAGCTGGAACAGATGCACAAATTGAAAACCGGCGCCTTGCTGCGCGCGTCGGTCTTGCTTGGCGCCTGGAGCGGCAAGGTGTTGTCGCAAGAAGAAGTCGCCGCGCTGGAAGCCTATGGCGCGGCCATCGGCCTGGCGTTCCAGGTAGTCGACGATATCCTTGATGCGACCGCGGATTCTGCTACGCTGGGTAAAACCGCTGGCAAGGATGCTGCCGACAACAAGCCGACTTACGTTTCGATCCTGGGTTTGCCGGAATCGCAGGCGCTGGCGGAAAAATTGCGCAATGACGCCCATCAGGCGCTTGCGATCTTTGGTGACAAGGCACGACGCTTGCGCGAGCTGGCGGATCTGATCGTGCAGCGAAAAGCTTAGTAGGGCATATGGAAATTCTCAATACAATAGACAGCCCGGCAGATTTGCGAAAACTGACACGGGCGCAACTCAAACCGTTAGCCGACGAGTTGCGCGAATTCGTCATCGAATCGGTATCGCAGACCGGCGGCCATCTGTCGTCCAACCTGGGCACGGTGGAACTGACGATTGCGCTGCATTACGTATTCAACACGCCGGAAGACCGCATCGTCTGGGACGTCGGCCATCAAACCTATCCGCACAAGATTCTCACCGGTCGGCGCGAGCGCATGAACACCTTGCGCCAGCTGAACGGCATCTCGGGTTTCCCGCGCCGCGACGAAAGCGAATACGACACCTTCGGCACGGCGCATTCGTCGACTTCGATTTCGGCAGCATTGGGCATGGCCCTGGCCGCCAAGACCAAGGGCGAGACCGACCGCCATGCGATTGCCGTGATCGGCGATGGCGCGATGACCGCCGGCATGGTGTTCGAAGCCATGAACAACGCCGGTGTCTACGACGACATCAACATGCTGGTCATCCTGAACGACAACGACATGTCGATCTCGCCGCCGGTGGGTGCGCTGAACCGCTACCTGGCGCGTTTGATGTCGGGGCAGTTCTACGCGCAGGCCAAGAATGTCGGCAAGTCGATCCTGCCGGCGCCGATGCGGCAGCTGGCCAAGCGTTTTGAAGAACACGCCAAAGGCATGGTGGTGCCTGCCACCATGTTTGAAGAATTCGGTTTCAATTACATCGGTCCGATAGATGGTCATGACCTCGAATCGCTGATCCCGACGCTGCAAAACCTGAAGAACCTGAAAGGCCCGCAGTTCCTGCACGTGGTGACCAAGAAGGGCCAGGGCTACAAGCTGGCGGAAGCCGATCCGGTGCTGTACCACGGCCCCGGCAAGTTCAATCCGGCGGAAGGCATCAAGCCGGCTGCGGTCAGCAAGATGACTTACACCCAGGTGTTCGGCGACTGGCTGTGCGACACGGCGGCACAGGACGAAAAATTGATCGGCATCACCCCGGCGATGTCCGGCGGCTCCGGCCTGGATACGTTTGCCAAGCGTTTCCCGCAACGCTTCTACGACGTTGGCATCGCCGAACAGCATGCAGTCACGTTCGCCGCCGGCATGGCGTGCGAAGGCCTGAAACCGGTGGTGGCGATTTACTCGACTTTCCTGCAGCGCGCCTACGATCAATTGATCCATGACGTCGCCCTGCAAAACCTGGACGTGACGTTTGCGCTGGATCGTTCCGGCCTGGTCGGCGCCGATGGCGCCACCCATGCCGGCAATTACGACATGGCGTACCTGCGTTGCATCCCGAACATGGTGGTGATGGCCGCCTCCGACGAGAACGAATGCCGGCAGATGCTGACTACCGCTTATCAATATAACGGCCCGGCCGCAGTGCGTTATCCGCGCGGCAGCGGCACCGGCGCGGCTATCGATCCGGCACTGACGGTTCTGCCGCTGGGTAAGGGCGAGATCAAGCGCAAAGGTCACAATGTTGCGATCCTGGCCTTCGGCTCGCTGCTGGCGCCTAGCATTGCCGCCGGCGAACTGCTGGACGCCACGGTGGTCAACATGCGTTTCATCAAGCCGCTGGATGTCGAACTGGTGCTGGAATTGGCTGCCAGCCACGACGCACTGGTCACGGTGGAAGAGGGCTGCATCATGGGAGGCGCCGGCGCCGCTGTGGCGGAAGCATTGGCTGCCGCAGGATGTGTCAAGCCGCTCTTGAATCTCGGCCTGCCGGACCGATTTATCGATCATGGCGACGCCAACCTGCTGTTGGCGCAGTGCGGCCTGAATGCCGAAGGCATCGCAGCTTCGATACGTCAGCGCTTTGGCAAAGATCAGCCGCGCCTAGTCGTTAATCAAAATTAATAGAAGCAAAATCAATACAGTAGGGTGGGCATGCAATGCCCACGCGGTAGCAGCCAATTGGCGTCCGCGTGGGCACGATGTGCCCGCCCTACGTTCTTTCACTCTAAGGCTCAGCATTTCATGAATACTCGTGACAACAACCTGACGATTCCAGACGTGCAAAGCAGCGTCGATACCCGCCACATCGCGATCCAGCGTGTCGGCGTCAAAGGCGTACGCTATCCGGTGACGGTGCGCACCGCCGGCAAAGCGCAACCGACTATCGGCAACTGGAACATGTATGTGCATCTGCCGGAACAGCAGAAGGGCACCCACATGTCGCGCTTCATCGCGTTGCTGGAAGGCCTGGACGGCCCGCTCGACGTCACCTCCTTTGGCGAATTGATGCGCAAGATGGTGACCTTGCTGGACGCCGAGCGCGGCCGCATCGAACTGACCTTCCCGTATTTCGTCAACAAGACCGCGCCTGTGTCCGGCGTGCAGAGCTTGATGGATTACGAAGTCGGCCTCACCGGCGAAATCAACAATGGCGTGCTGGAGGTGACGTTGAAAGTGTTGGTGCCGGTGACCAGCCTGTGCCCATGCTCGAAGCAGATTTCCGCTTACGGCGCGCACAACCAGCGTTCGCACATCACCGTCAATGCGGTGCTGGATGGCGAGATATTGGTCGATGAGCTGATTGCCAACATCGAAGCGCAAGCATCGTGCGAACTGTTTGGTTTGCTGAAGCGTCCGGATGAAAAATATGTGACCGAGCGCGCTTACGAGAATCCGAAATTTGTCGAAGACCTGGTGCGCGATGTGGCGGTGGCCTTGAACAACGAGCCGCGCGTGCTGGCGTATGTGCTGGAAGCCGAGAACTTCGAGTCGATCCATAATCACTCGGCATATGCGTTGATCGAGCACGACAAACGTAGCAAATAAGCGTTACAAACAACGGCACTTGCCGCATTGCGGGCCGGCTGATGTTGCACTTCAAGTGCTGCACAGCCGGCCCGTTTTTTATTGTTCGGGTGCGCCGTCCTTTTGCCACAGCACATCGCTACCGCCGTCCGCACGGTTCAGCACGCGCGACAGCACGAACAGCAGATCGGATAAGCGGTTCACATACTGCCGAACCGGCTCATGTACCGTTTCTTCCCGGCCCAGGCTGACAATGCTGCGCTCTGCGCGCCGGCAGACAGTGCGGCAGACATGCGCCAGCGCCGCTGAATGGCTGCCGCCGGGCAGGATGAATTCCTTCAGCGGCGGCAGGTCGGCATTGTATTTCTCCAGCAGTTGATCCAGTTGCATCACTTGTGCTTCGGTAATCAGGGTATAGCCTGGAATGCAAAGTTCGCCGCCGAGATCGAACAGCGCGTGTTGTATCGCCAGCAATTCTGCACGCATCAGCGGATCCAGTTTGTTGCACAACAGAAGTCCAAGTTGCGAATTCAATTCATCAACATCGCCAATGGCCTGGATACGCAAGCTGTCCTTGCCGGTCCTGCTGCCGTCGCCGAGCCCGGTGCTGCCGTTGTCGCCGGTGCGTGTCGCAATTTTTGAAAGTCGGTTGCCCATGTTGTTGCTCGCTTCGTTTGGATTCAGAATGCTGGTACTTTACACCAGCACTAGTCGCCGCTGCGGAGTAAAATCATGACAAAGGAGCATGTCAATGAATCATATAGCCGATTTCGCCGCAACCAGGAAACCATTGCCGGATGACCTGATTGCAACCCTCAAAACCCTGTTCGGCGAGCGTTTCTCGACCACCATGGCGATGCGCGAGCACCACGGCCGCGATGCCTCGTCCTACGATCCGATGCCGCCCGATGCGGTGGTGTTTGCCGAGTCGACCGAAGATGTCGCGGCGCTGGTCAAGCTGTGCAGCGAATATCAGGTGCCGGTGATTCCGTTCGGCAGTGGCACGTCGCTCGAAGGCCATGTACTGGCGCTGCAAGGCGGTATTTCCGTCGACCTGTCGCGCATGAACCGGATGTTGGCAATCCATGCCGAAGACTTGACTGCGACCGTACAGACCGGCGTCACCCGCAAGCAGTTGAATCATGAAATCAAGGATAGCGGCCTGTTCTTCCCGATCGATCCCGGCGCCGATGCTTCGATCGGCGGCATGGCCGCCACCCGCGCTTCCGGCACCAACGCCGTGCGCTACGGCAGCATGCGTGAGAACACGTTGGCGTTGACAGTGGTAACGGCCGATGGCCGCATCATCAAGACCGGTACGCGCGCCAAGAAATCGTCGGCAGGCTACGACCTGACCCGCATCTTTGTCGGCAGCGAAGGCACACTCGGCATCATTACCGAAGTCACCGTCAAGCTGTATCCGCAACCGGAAGCGATTTCCGCCGCAGTCTGTTCGTTTGAAACGATAGCCGATGCTGTCAATGCCGTGATCCAGGCGATCCAGCTTGGCGTGCCGCTGGCGCGGGTTGAACTGCTGGATGAAAACGGCGTGCGTGCGATCAACGCTCACTCCAAGCTGGCGCTGCCGGAGCAGCCGCTGTTGCTGTTTGAATTCCATGGCAGCGAGAATGGCGTCAAGGAGCAGGCCGAGCTGGTGCAGGAAGTGGTGGCGGAGCATCGCGCCACCGGTTTTGAATGGGCGACCCGGCCGGAAGACCGCTCGCGCCTGTGGGCAGCGCGTCACGATGCATATTTCGCGTTGCTACAGCTGCGTCCCGGCAGCCGCGCGATCTCCACCGATTGCTGCGTGCCGATTTCGCGGCTGGCGGAGTGTATCCTCGACACCAAGGCCGATTGCGAAGCGAACGGCCTCGTGTACTCGATCATCGGCCATGTCGGCGACGGCAATTTTCATACGCAGATGTTGGTCGATCCGGATAGTGCGGCCGACATTGCGCGCGCCGAAGGCGTCAATGCGCGCATGGTCAGCCGCGCCATCGCCATGGACGGTACCTGCACCGGTGAACATGGGGTGGGCTTGCACAAGATCGATTTCCTGGTCGAAGAACACGGCGAGGAAGCGATTGCGACCATGCGCATCCTCAAGCATGCGTTCGATCCGAAGAACATCATGAATCCCGGAAAAATAATCCGCTGGTAAACTGCCCGAGCCTGATCAACCCGCCAAGAAAAAAGATGTCGAATAAAACTCCCTTGGTCAATCGCCTGCCGCCGGTGCATGCCTTGTCGGCGTTCGAAGCCGCCGCGCGCCATCATTCGTTTGCGCTGGCGGCCGACGAACTTTGCATTACACCGTCGGCGCTGTCGCACCGTATCCGGCTGCTGGAGGATTTTGTCGGCGAGCGTTTATTTTCACGCGAGGGCCGCACGGTGGCCCTGTCGGAATTCGGCCATCGCTATCTGGATGTGGTGCGCAGCGCCTTGCGCACCCTGACCGAATTCCCACTGCCGCAACGCAATGCCCAGGTGCAGCCGCGCGTCAAGCTGACCGCGCCGCCGACATTCGCACGCAACCTGCTGATTCCGCATCTGGACGATTTCGTCCAGCGCCATCCTGATATCGTGGTCGAGATTTTCCTGTCGGTGCCGCTGTACGACCTGAGCCTGACCGAGAGCGATCTGGAAGTACGTTTCGGCGCCGGCAACTATCCCAACACCACTACCGAAAAGCTATTCGAAGAACCGACCTTTGCTGTCACCAGTCCGCAATACCTGAAGAAAATCGGCCCCCTCGACAAGCCTGCCGACCTGCGCAAGGCGACCTTGCTGCGCTCGGCGCTGGAGCCTTGGCAGCCGTGGTTCCAGGCTGCCGGACTGGATTGGCCTGAGCCATCCTCCGGTTTGCGCGCCGACGACCTGGGTTTGCTGCTGGAATTGGTGCGGCACGGCCACGGCGTAGGCCTGACCCGCAAGCATTTCGCCCAGCAGATGATTGCGCAGGGAGAGCTGGTGCAGCTGTTCGATATCAGCCTGACTTCGCCGCCACACGCCTATTACCTGGTGTACCAGCAAAAGCCGCAGGAACGGCCGGAAGTGACGACTTTCATCGATTGGATGAAGCAGACCTTCAGCCGTATCTGACTTTCCCGGGCAGGCGCTGCCAGCCGCCTGAAAACATTTCACCTGCACGGTGCAAGTTTTTCAGCAGCTGGGTTGGCGGAAAACATCCTGTAAAAAACGCAAAATCGTTATACTCATTGGCGGAGATATAGATCGCTCTGAAGAGCGTCAATAAATAGGAAAACAGCATGAACTCGCTCGCTTCAGCAGCTGAAACCACTTTCAGTCCTGCTCGTCAACAACAGGTAGTCGCCGCGTTGCGGGCGCTGTTGCCGGAACATGCCTTGTTGTCGAATAGCGAAGACACCCGGCCCTACGAATGCGACGGCTTGGCCGCCTACCGGCAAATGCCGATGGTGGTGGCGCTGCCGGAAAACGAAGCGCAAGTAGTTGCCATCCTCAAAACCTGCCGCGACCTGAAGGTGCCGCTGGTGCCGCGCGGCGCCGGCACCGGCCTGTCGGGCGGTGCCTTGCCGATCGCCGATGGCGTGGTGCTGTCGACCGCCAAATTTACCCGCATCGTCAAGCTCGATCCGTATGCCCGAACTGCCGTGGTGCAGCCCGGCGTGCGCAACCTCGCCATTTCCGAAGCAGCTGCAGCGCATGGTTTGTATTACGCGCCGGACCCGTCTTCGCAGATCGCCTGCACCATCGGCGGCAACGTCGCCGAGAATTCCGGCGGCGTGCATTGCCTGAAGTACGGGTTGACTGTCCATAATGTGCTGCGCGTCAGGATGGTGACCATCGATGGCGAGATCGTCGAACTCGGCAGCGAGGCACTGGATGCTCCCGGCCTGGATCTGCTGGCCGTGTTCATCGGCTCGGAAGGGATGCTGGGCGTGGTCACCGAAGTGACGGTCAAATTGATTCCGAAACCGCAGGCGGCAAGAGTCATCATGGCCTCGTTCGACGATGTCGTGAAGAGCGGCAATGCGGTCGCCAACGTGATCGCTGCCGGCATCATCCCGGCTGGCCTGGAGATGATGGACCGCACCAGTTCGCGCATGGTCGAACCTTTCGTCAAGGCCGGCTACGACATCGATGCCGCTGCCATCCTCTTGTGCGAATCGGATGGCACTACGGAAGAGGTCGAAGAAGAAATCGGCCGCATGAGCGCGGTGCTGAATGCCAGCGGCGCTACGCGCATCGAAGTATCGACCTCGGAAGCCGAGCGGCTGCGTTTCTGGTCCGGCCGCAAGAACGCCTTCCCGGCTGCCGGCCGTATCTCTCCCGATTATTACTGCATGGACGGCACCATTCCGCGCAAGAACCTGGCGCAGGTGTTGCTCGGTATCGAACAGATGGAAGCCAAGTACGGCTTGCGTTGCGCCAACGTGTTTCATGCCGGCGACGGCAACCTGCATCCGTTGATCCTGTTCGATGCCAACCTGCCGGGGGAATTTCACCGCGCCGAGGAGTTTGGCGCTGAAATCCTGGAATTGTGCGTCGCCGTTGGCGGCACCATTACCGGCGAACACGGCGTCGGCATTGAAAAAATCAATTCGATGTGCGTGCAGTTCTCGCCGCTTGAGCGTGAGGCGTTCTTCAACGTCAAGCGCGCTTTCGATACGGCGTTCCTGCTCAATCCGGACAAGGCGATTCCGACTTTGCAGCGCTGCGCCGAGTACGGCAAGATGCACGTGCAGCGCGGGCAGTTGAAGTTTCCAGAGTTGCCTCGCTTCTAACCGACAGACACAGAATAATGACTATGGACGCACAGCTTTTCAGGGAACAGGCCAAGGCGCAAATTCTTGCGGCAGGCGCTGCGCATCGTCCGCTGGAAATTCGCGGCAGCGGTAGCAAGGCCTGGTATGGCCAGCAGGTGCAAGGCGAACTGCTCGATACGCGCGGTTATAACGGTGTCATCGATTACGAGCCGACCGAGCTGGTGATTACTGCGCGTTGCGGCACACCGCTGTCCGAGATCGAGGCCTTGCTGGCGCAGCACAATCAGATGCTGCCATTCGAGCCGCCGCATTTCGGCATCGGCGCCACGCTCGGCGGCATGCTTGCCAGCGGGTTATCCGGCCCTTCGCGGCAAGCGGTCGGTGCGCTGCGCGACTTCGTGCTCGGCGCCGTGCTGATGGATGGCAAGGGCGACGTCCTGCACTTCGGCGGCCAGGTCATGAAGAATGTCGCCGGCTACGATGTATCGCGCTTGTTGGCCGGCTCGCTCGGCACATTGGGTTTGATCCTTGAGATGTCGGTGAAAGTGTTGCCGCGGCCGATCGCCAGTAGCAGCCGGCGCTTTGAGCTTTCCCAAGCCGATGCGATCCGTTGCCTGAATCAATGGGGTGGTTTGCCGTTGCCGATTTCTGCCAGCTGCTGGCAGGACGGCATGCTGACGGTGCGTTTGTCGGGTGCGCAAGCCGCAGTCAGCGCAGCGGAAAGAAACCTGGGCGGCGAGGCAGTTGTCGGCGCTGATGAATTTTGGCATGCCGTGCGCGAACAAACGCACTGCTTCTTTGCGACATCCACTGCAAACAAGGCCTTGTGGCGCCTGGCGGTGCCGTCGACAGCCGCGCCGCTGGCCTTGTCGGGTGACACCTTGGTTGAGTGGGGTGGGGCACAGCGCTGGTTGTTTGCCGATGACGATGCAGAGACGATTCGGGCGACGGCTGCCGCCACAGGCGGTCATGCGACCCTGTATCGCGGCGGCGATAAAAGTGCCGGCGTGTTTCATCCGCTGGCTCCTGCGGTAGGACAGATTCATCGACGCCTGAAAGCCAGTTTCGATCCGGCGGCAATTTTCAATATCGGTCGCATGTATCCGGACTTCTAGCCATTCATCACGTAGCCATCCATGCAAACCAATCTAGCCGATTTTATCAAGAACACCCGCCAGGGCCAGGAAGCCGACGCAATTTTGCGCGCCTGCGTGCATTGCGGATTCTGTACCGCCACCTGTCCGACGTATCAACTGCTGGGCGACGAACTGGACGGTCCACGTGGACGAATTTACTTGATCAAACAGGTGCTGGAAGGTGCCCAGGCGACATCCAAGACACAAGTGCATCTTGATCGCTGCCTGACTTGCCGCAACTGCGAATCGACTTGTCCATCCGGCGTTGAATACGGCCGGTTGCTGGATATAGGCCGGAAGGTGGTGGACGACCAGGTGTCGCGTCCGGTTGCTCAGCAATTGACGCGCAAGCTGCTCAAGGAATTCCTGCCGCGGCCATGGCTGTTCAAGCCCGCCATGGCGGCTGGTCAAATGCTGCGTCCGCTGTTGCCGCAGAAGCTCAAGAACAAGATTCCCGAAAAACAGGATGCCGGCGCGCTGCCGCAGCGTCAACATGTACGCAAGATGCTGGTGCTGGACGGTTGCGTGCAACCGGCGATGTCGCCCAACATCAATCGCGCTGCGGCGCGGGTGTTCGATGCGCTCGGCGTGCAATTGCTGGTGGCGCCCAAGGCCGGCTGCTGCGGTGCGATCCGCTATCACCTGAATGATCAGGACGCTGGCCTGGACGACATGCGGCGCAATATCGACGCCTGGTGGCCGTATGTCATCGGCAGCAATGGCCAAGGCGTGGAAGCGATCGTCATGACTGCCTCCGGTTGCGGCGCTACCGTCAAGGAGTACGGCCATCTGCTGGCGCGCGATCCGGTTTATGCGGTGAAGGCCAAGGCCATCTCGGCACTGACCAAGGATTTGTGCGAAATCCTGCCGGCATTCGAGGCGGAGTTGCAGCAACAACTGAAAGGAAAATTTCCCGAACGGGTGGCTTATCATCCTCCCTGCACTTTGCAGCACGGTCAACAAATTCGCGGCAAGGTAGAAGGGCTGCTACGCAGCGTCGGCATTGATGTGCAGACCTGTGCGGATAGTCATTTGTGTTGCGGATCGGCCGGCACTTATTCAGTGCTGCAGCCGGAGCTGTCGTATCGCTTGCGCGATAACAAACTCGACAAGCTGCAAGCGACCAAGCCGGACATGATCGTCTCGGCCAATATCGGTTGCCTGACGCATTTGCAATCAGGCACCGAGACGCCGGTCAGGCATTGGATAGAACTGTTGGATCAGGGGCTTTCATCCGGACCAGCCGCCTGATCCTGTATCCGACTAGAACTGATGGCGGATCCCGACCGCCGCGACAAATTGCTTGCCATCGGAAGACGGTGAACCATTTTGCGAATCACCAACAACGGCAACCGCATTGACCGGTGTCACGCCGTTGGCGCCCAAGGTCTGGCCGCGCGCCTTTTGATAGGCTTCCAGGAAATACAGTGCGGTCCGCTTGGAGAAGTCGTAAGTCTGCTCCAGGGAAATTTGCTGATAACGCGCCGGATCGCTGATACCGTTTGCCGCCGATTCGCGCGTGTAGCTATAACCGGCAGCCAGAGTTACCGCCGACGTCAACTTGTAGGTGGAGATCACACCAGCGGTGTTGAAGGTAGCCTGATGGGTGAACAGCGACATCGCTCCCGGCGCCATCTGCACATTGGAAAAATTCAAGCCCAGCATCAGATTCGCCGTGGCGTTATAGCGTGCCGCGGCGGCGATCATTTGCACCGATTTCGCCGAGGCATAGCCGGCATTGACCGGCGATTGTGCGTAACTGCCTGAGGTGACGTTCGGGTCCCATTGGGCAAAGCCCTTGAGATTGTTGTTGTTCAGTTTCAGATAGCCTAGCGCCACGCTCATCGCATTGTAGTCATAACGCAGCGCCGCGCTGGTCGAATTGCCGGCGCTGATGGCGCCGGCATTTTCGCCGAAGCCATACAGGGCGCTGGCCTGGAAACCGCCGATTACCGGCGTCGCATACACCAGCGAATTGTTGATGCGGACGGTGGTGTCGAGACCGTCCAGATCGCCGGGATGGGCGCCGGTGGCGCCAGTCAGCACGCCGGTTGGGCCGAGGCCGCCGACATAGCGCCAGTACGGCGTGTACTGGCGACCGAGTGTAAATGTGCCGTAGCGGGCATCGCTCAAGCCGACAAAGGCTTGGCGATTAAAGGCTTTGGTGGCATCGCTCTGGGCGCCATTGTTGAGGCTGAAACCTTGCTCCAACGTGAAAATCGCCTTGCTGCCGCCACCCAGGTCCTCGCCGCCGGTGAAGCCAAGCTTGCTGGCATTCAGATTGCCGCTGTTCATATAGGTGTTTGAATTGCCGCGTTGATTGCTTGAGTAAACAATCGCCGCATCGGCGGTACCGTAAATCGTGACGCTGGTTTGCGCCTGACTATATGCGGCGCCAGTCAGCGACGTGGTTGCCAGTAATAATTTGAGTGTTGTGTTTTTCATGTCTCCCCCTTGGGTTTTATTTATTGAAACGTTTAAGAATGCTGACGATCTTTTGCTTGATGGATGGCTTGGGATCGGCTTGCAGTTTGATTTTCAACTGGATTTCACGACGTTGATTGACGATGGCGTCGCCCAGGATGGCGGCGGCGCTGAGTACAACCTGGCGCGTTTCATGCTGCGGCAGCAGCAAGGTCACCAGGTCGGATGCCGGCTGGATGCCGGTGCATTCAAGATCGATGTCCAGCGTTTCAGCATTGCTCTGGACCTGGATTTTCCACAGGCTGCTCTTGCCGTCCAGGTAGGCATTGCTGTCGCCGTCGTCGTCGAAGAATTCTGTTTCAAAAGCGCCATCCTGCTGATGTGGGAACACCATGAAGCCTTGTAGATGCGCAGCCTGGTTGAAGTGCTGTTCAGCGACGTTGATGGCGATGGCGCTGCCCGCACGCGCCAGCAGCGGCGGTTGTTCACCCACGGCCGGCAATACGATCTCTTGCCCGCCGTGGTGATGGGCGCCGCTCCAGAAGTCGTACCAGTCGGCGCCGGCGGGAAGATAGACGTTGCGACTGCTCTGGTTTGGTTCAACCACTGCCGCCAGCAGCAGGCTGCTGCCGATCAGCATGTCGTCGTTTTCGGTGAAGCATTTCGGATCGTTTGGAAAGGCCAGGAAAGTCGGCCTGATCATCGGTTCGTAGTGCTGGTGATAACGCCACAGCAGGTCGTAGAAATACGGCGTCAGGCAGGCGCGCAGCTTGAGCAGGTTGCGAATCGCAGGGGTAATCTCGGGATACATCCAGGGTTCATTGACGGTCTTGTCGTCGTTCCAGGAATGGATCGAAAAGCGCGGCATGAAAATGCCGAACTGCACCCAGCGCAACAGCAACTCCGGGCTTGGCGCCGGGCCGCTGAAGCCGCCGACGTCGTGGCCGGTGTTGGAGATGCCGGACATGGCCAGGCCCAGTCCCATCTTGATGTTGTACTTCAAGGTCTGCCACGAGGTGTAGTTGTCGCCGGACCAGGTTTGCACGTAACGCTGCATGCCGGCGGCGCCTGCGCGCGATACCAGGTAGGGCCGCTTGTCCGGCGTGAATTCGGTTTGCGCTTCCCGCGAAGCGGCCATCATCAGCAGGGTTTGCAAGCCTTTCGCTTCGACCGCCTTGAAGCGCTGGCCGAAGCCGTTGGCGGTGGCTTGGGGATTCAATACCTGGAATTCATTGTTGTCGTTCCAGGTGCTGGTAATGCCGTATTCCAGCAGCGAGGTGGTAACCGCGCGTTTCCACCAGGCGATGGTGTCGGGATTGGTAAAGTCCAGATAGGCGCCGATTGCATCCCAGAACTGCACCATTTCCGGTTTGCCGTCCTGGTTCTTGATGAACAGGTTCAGGCTTTCGGCTTCGCTGAAGCGGGGGTGATCTTGCAACAGGCAAGGCTTGATGTTGGCGCACAGGCGGATGCCGTGATCCAGGTAGTGCTGGGCGAAGGCCTTCGGATCGGGAAACTTGTCGCGATTCCAGTTGAAGACGTAGCGCTTGTTGTCGATCGAGGTGTAGCCGGAGGACAGGTGGAATGAATCGCACAACATGTCGTGCTGCTCGCAGTTGGCCAGGAACTCATTCATCTTTTCTTGCGCGTTCGGCTCGTCGGTATACGTCATGGTCGAACCGGAATAGCCCAATCCCCATTTCGGCGTGAACGCCGGCTTGCCGGTCATCCAGGTATAGCGTCGCACTACCTGTTCCATGCTGTCGCCAGCGATGAAGTAATAGTCCAGGTCGCCGTGGTCGGCGACGAAATAGCGGTAGTGGCCGTGATAGTTGTCCATCTCGCAGCCCATGTCGAGCTTGCCTTCGGACAGGGTGTCGTAGAACAGGCCGAAGGCGGCTTGCTGGCGCTTGCTCCAGGTGACATAGAACGGAATGTGCTTGTACAAGACATCGGTGCTGCTGGCGTTGTAGCCCATCGCATCGATGGTTTTCAGCGAGTAGCTGCGGCCATGGCGGTTGGTGTCGCCGCTGCGCTCGCCGAGGCCGAAATACATTTCATCCTCAGCATCGCGTTTCAGATAGTGATAGACCTTGTCGTCCCAGTAGCCAAAATTGACGGCTTGCGTGCTGCGGTCGCGCGCCACTTCTTTCCACTCGCCGGCGGGACGGGTTTCCCAACTGCAGAACAAGCCTTTCAGCTGTACTGTCAGGCGGATTTTCTCGGTCTGTATCTGCAGGGCGCCGGACAGGTTCCTGAGGGTGTAGTCGGGCTGGGAAAAGCCCGCCAGCGACAAGCGTTCACGGCCCTCCAGCGGCAACTGCTGGGTGCCGGGCGCGATTGCCCAGGTGCGTGGAAAATGCAGCTGCGCATCCGGTAGCACCACGACGCGGATGATGTCCTGTTCAAGGACGAAGATATGGGCGACATGGCCGTCTTCGCTTTTCAGCGTCAGCGTTGCGCCGTTCTTTTCTGCCAGGTGGAATTCAGGAATATGGTTAACCGACATGCAAATCTCCAAAGTGCTTGGTTCAGGTTCTGGCCAATGTGGCGCTGTTGTCTTTATAGCCGCGATACAGCAGGAACAGGATGGTGGCTCCCACTACGTCGAACATGCCCAGGGCCGCAAACAGCGGGGTGTAGCCGATCGATTCGGCCAATTGCCCGATCAACAGTGAAAACGAGAGGCCGCCAATCCAGCTGATCATGCCGGTCAGGCCGTTGGCCGTACCGACTTCGCGGGTGTTGAAGACATCGGTCGTCATGGTGTTGACCAGGCCGGAAATCATTTGATGAGCGAAGCCGCCTATGCAAAACAGGGCGATCGCAGTGTAAGGACTCTGCACATAGCCGACAAAGCCGACACTGGTCATCAGCAGCGCGCCGGTGGCGATGCCGGCGATGCGTGAGTTGACCAGCTTGAGTTTCAAATGCTTCATCAGGAACGGTGACAGATAGCCGCCCAGGATGCCGCCCATGTCAGCGGCAAAGAATGGCATCCAGCCGAAGATGGCGAACTCTTTCAGGTTCATGCCGCGCACTGAAATGAAGTACAGCGGAATCCAGAAGTTGAAGGTTTGCCAGGCCGGCTCCGCCAGGAAGCGCGTGATGGCAATGCCCCAGAAGCGGCGTGTGCTGACGATTGTCTTGACGGATGGCTTGGCGTGCGATTGGCTTTCGGCGATGCTTTCCTGGCCGGAAAGAATGTATTCGCGTTCGGCATCGGACAAGTTGGGATGGTCTTTCGGGGCGCGGTAGAAGAAGAACCACAAACCTGCAAAGACGAAGCCCATTGCCCCGGTCACGATGAACGCGGCTTGCCAGCTATGCTTGTACAGCAGCCAGGCCACCAGCACCGGCGCGATCACTGCGCCCATGGAAGTGCCGGCGTTGAAATAGCCAACCGCCACGGAACGCTCCTGTTTTGGAAACCATTCCGACACGGCCTTGATGCCGGCCGGTATCGCCGCAGCCTCGGTCAGGCCGAGCAAGCCGCGGAAAAATGCCAGCGACAGCCAGCCGGTGGCAAAACCATGCAGCATCCCGACCACCGACCAGGCGGCGGCGAACAGCGCGAAGCCGACTTTCAAACCGAGGAAATCGATGATGTAGCCGCACACCGGCTGCATGACGGTGTAGGCGACCTGGAAGGCTGCCACCACATACGAGTATTCCTTGGTGGTGAAGGCTAGATCGTGTTTCAGCGTGTCGGCCAGCACGCCCAGCGAATTGCGCGATATGTAGTTCAGGATGGTGCCAAAACATACGAGGGCAATAATCCACCAGCGCAAACCTTTGATACGTTTCATATTTTTTTGTCTCGGTTAGTTTTTATAAGCAACGCCAATGTGGCGTCACGGTTATTCCGGAACTGCGGTTACATCAAGAAAATCCAGCCGGATGTCGCAGCTGAATGTGTGGCCACCAGCAAGGCGCTGCAGGCCGGTATTCGAATGTCCGGCTTGCGCCAGGTTGACGGCATCGGCGACGTGGGTTACCGGCTCGATGCAGAAATAATCGCGCATCGCCGGCGCGTGCAATACCAGGTGCGAGACAGACGGCGACGCCGATATCAGGATGCGGTTGCCTTGGTTGTCCGCGACGCTGGCTTGTCGTTGCCAGCCGCCGTAGTAATAAGTCAACTCATCGTCGGCTGCGATCGCGCGCGCGGAACGATAGTCGTGTTGCGCCCTTATCTCGCCAACTCCGGTTGCGACATGTTCGGCATCGGCATGCCACAGCTGCCGGGCGTCAAAGGCAACATGCTGCGCGAAGCGGCGTGGAAAGTAGGGATGGAAACCGGCGCCGAGCGGCATCGGCGGCAATGGCTCGTCGCTAAGATTGCGGAATTCGAGTTTCATGCTGAGCGCGCCAGCATCCAATACGATTTTTTGTCTCGCCTCGAATGCCCATGGCCAGCCGTGTTCGCCGGCCGCGTGGCTGTACAGCATCTCCGCGCTGTTGTCGTCGCAATCCAGCAGTTCCCATTCTGCGGTGTGGCTAAAGCCGTGCATGGCGTGGTGTTCACCGGGGTGTAGCGGCAACGTGAGTTGCAGGCCATCCCAGGAAAATTTCCCGGCACGGATGCGGTTGGAAAACGGCAGCAGGGGATAGATGCCGGCTTTGGGCCATGCGGTTGCAGGAAAACCATCCTGGCGGCATTGCTCAGATATCGGCACGATCCAGTCCATCGCCTGGCCGTCGTGCAGCGAGATCAACGAAGTGACTCGTCCACCCGCAGACGGCGACAGCGTTAGCCGCCAGCCGTCTTTGCTCAGCACGATCTCTGGCGCGAGATGAAGTGTCTTCATTTGTTTTTGGAATAGTCCACGGCAGCGAAGCCGCCACCCTGAAACTGTTCCGCCAACGGACCGCCCCTGCTGGGAATATCTGCGATCCGCGCGGCAAAGTCTTCTGCGTTGCTTTGCGGTTGATAGCCGATGGGATTGTCGGTCTGCTGCCACCAGCGGCGCGTATTGGCCGACACGCCGTACATGATCTGGAATCCGACTTGCGGCGCTTCTATGCAGCATTCAACCAGGTGTTGCATGTCGGGATGCGAGAGCCAGGTATGCAGATGGCGCCGTTCGAAAGGTTCGGTCTCGAACGAACCGATGCGTAGGCAAACCGATTCGACGCCGTGCTTGTCGTAATACAGCCGGGCGATGCCTTCGCCCCAGACCTTGCTGATGCCGTACAGGCTGTCCGGTCTTACTGCAGCGTATTCGTCGATTTCGGCTTCCACCGGATACATGCCGATGGCGTGATTGGAGCTTGGATAGACGACGCGCACTGCATGGGAACGGGCAGCCTGATACACGCTGAGCAGGGCTTTCAGGTTGTGCTCGATCAGCAGATCAAGTTCAAGATCGGTGCCGATGCCGGCCATGTGCACCACCGCATCTGCGCCTGCCAGCAGCTCCGAGCAAAAGGCCGCATCGCGCAGGTCGCCGGCATGCAGGGTTTCGTGCGCGGCCATCGGGCCGAGCGGTTTGATGTCATTGAGCCGCAACCGATAACGGCCATCCGACCATTGCTGCCTGAGGACCTTGCCGATGTTGCCGGCGGCGCCGGTAAGCACGATGGTTTTCATATGCCGAACTCCGCGACGGTTGTACCGGCCACCGGCATGCTCACTGCAAACAGTGCGCCGGCCAATGGTTCCTGCGCCAGTTCATCGGCGCTCATGTTTTCGGTAAGTGATGTGACGTACAGCGTTTTCAGGTCGCTGCCGCCGAAGGCGCACATGGTTGGGCGCGATACCGGCAGTGGCAGATAACCCAGCAATTCGCCTTGCGGTGAAACTTTGTTGATGCGTCCGGCGGTGATGCCGCAGCCCCAGTAACAGCCATCGGCATCGACCGCGCCGCCATCGGGACGGCCCCATTCCGCTTGCATCTGCACGAATATTTCACGCGGGCCGAGCGTGCCGCTGGCGACGTCGAAATCATAGCGATAGATCATTGCCCGGCGTGAGTCGGAGTGGTACATGGTGCGGCCGTCAGGGCTCCATGCCAGGCCATTGGACACCACCAGTCCGTTGCCGTGGGCGCTGATGCTGCCGTCCGGCGCCAACCGATAGAGCGAGGCGCAGGCTTGCTTGTCGGCGCGGTCGTCCATGGTGCCAGCCCAGAAAGCGCCGTCCGGCCCGGTCTTGCCGTCGTTGAGGCGGTTGTGCGAAATATGCGGTTCTGGATGAGCGATCAGGGTCCAGCTGGCGTCAGCCGGATCAAACCAATGAAAGCCGCTGCGCAATGCGGCGACAATCTTGCCGTTCTTTGCCAGGCTGATGGAGCCGATTGAGGCCGGCGCCGGCCAGCTGCGTTGCTGTCCGGAGGCCGGATCAAAGCGATACAGCGCCGGTTTCAGAATGTCCACCCAATACAAGACTTGTTCACGTTGCGACCACACCGGCGACTCGCCGACGATTGCACCCTCGTCGCAGATCACGCGGACTGGATAATCAAATTGCTGAATCATGGTGCTACCTCATTGCGGGTCATGCGATGGTTGGGTATACAGGCCTATATGATGCTGGCTTCTTGAAAACTTGGTCGCTGCGCGCGCTGTTCTAGCGCAGCAGGCAAGGTTTCTTGTTGTCGAATTTCCAGCCCGGAATCAGATATTGCATGGCGATGGCGTCGTCGCGCGCACCCAGCCCCATGTTGCGATACAGCTGATGCGCGGCCTCCAGTTCTGCCAGGTCCAGCTCGATGCCGAGACCGGGTTTTTTGGGCACCTCGACCATGCCGCCGACGATCTGCAGCGGTTCCTTGGTCAGGCGCTGGCCATCCTGCCAGATCCAATGGGTATCGATGGCGGTGATGTTGCCGGGGGCAGCCGCAGCCACGTGCGTGAACATCGCCAGCGAGATATCGAAATGGTTGTTGGAGTGTGAACCCCAGGTCAGGCCCCACTCGTGGCACATCTGCGCTACCCGCACTGAACCTTGCATGGTCCAGAAGTGCGGGTCGGCCAGCGGGATGTCTACCGATTGCAGCTGGATCGCATGGCCCATTTCGCGCCAATCGGTGGCGATCATGTTGGTCGCGGTTTGCAGACCGGTCGCACGGCGGAACTCAGCCATCACTTCGCGTCCGGAAAAGCCGTTCTCGGCGCCGCACGGATCTTCCGCATAAGCCAGCACGGAATGCTGGTCGCGGCACAGGCGGATCGCGTCCTTGAGCAGCCAGCCACCATTTGGATCGAGCGTGATGCGCGCTTGCGGAAAGCGTTCCGCCAATGCGGTCACGGCTTCCATTTCATCTTCGCCGCGCAGCACGCCGCCCTTGAGTTTGAAATCGTTGAAGCCGTAACGTTGATAGGCTGCTTCCGCCAGCGCGACTACCGCTTGCGCGTCGAGCGCCGGTTGGTGGCGCAGGCGCAACCAGTCATCTTTGGCATCAAGTTCGTTGGCGTAAGGCAGGTCGGTGGCGCTGCGGTCGCCGATGTAGAACAGGTAACCGAGCATTTTCACCGCCTCGCGCTGCTGGCCTTCGCCTAGCAAGGCGGCCACTGGCACGCCGAGGAATTTTCCCAGCAGGTCGAGCAGGGCGGCTTCCAGCGCCGTCACGGCGTGGATGGCGATGCGCAGGTCAAAGGTTTGCAGCCCGCGGCCGCCAGCGTCGCGGTCGCTGAAAGCGGTACGGGCGCTGTTCAGGATGGCCTGGTAGTTGCCGATGGCTTTGCCCAGCAGCAGCGGGCGCGCATCTTCCAACGTTTGCCGGATGCGTTCGCCGCCCGGCACTTCGCCGACGCCGATGTTGCCGGAGCTATCGGTGAGGACCACGATATTGCGGGTGAAGTAGGGGCCGTGTGCGCCGCTCAGGTTGAGCAACATGCTGTCGCGTCCGGCGACCGGCACCACGCGCATGTCGACGATGAGGGGAGTGCTCGATAGCGGGAATTGCGTGCTCGATGATGTCATGTAAGGCTGCCTGTGGCTAAGTGGATATCGAATCGGGTGATGCTGTCGGTACGCGCCTCGGCTTGCTGCAGAGCGGTTGCGCCTTGCGCGCCTGGCGTGGTTTTAGTTGCATTATTTTCACAAAATGGGACCGCTACCAATTCAAATGGTAGCGGTCCCATTTTTGACTGTCAATGCTTATTTTTGTGAAAGAAGGGTTTAAACGCTGGCGCGCTCTATGATGCTGAAGCCGATATCGCAGACCGGTTCGGCGACGCTTTTTCCTTCGGAACGGGCGATGATGAAACGGGCCGCGGTGCTGCCGATGACGGTGCCGTCGATGCGCACGGTGGTCAGCGGCGGTTGCAGGTCGCGTGCAAAAGACAGGTCGCCGAGACCGATCACCGCCAGCTGTTTTGGAATGGAAATGCCGCTGGCTTGCGCTTCGATCATGACGCCAAGCGCCAGCATGTCGGAGCTGCAAAATACGGCATCGATATCGGCGGCGCGCGCCAACATGTCTTGCAGCGCGCTGCGGCCGTGGCCGAGCGTGGTTGGTGCGGCCACTTCGCAGGAGGGAATCTCGCTTGCTTCTGCCGGAGCCATGCCGAGTCGCACTGCTTCCTTTGAAAAGGCGCTGACACGGCGACGGCTGCGGTCGTCGCTGGCGCCGATGGCGGCAACCCGGCGGCGACCTGCGGCGTGCAGGTATTGCGCAACCGCAGTGCCGATCTTTTCATGGGAGAAACCGACCAGCATGTCGACCGGCGTCGGCGTCAGGTCCCAGGTTTCGACCACCGGAATGCCGCTCGCCAGCAAGCGCCGCCGGGCTTGCGCCGAGCGGTTGATGCCGGTCAGCACGATGCCGTCAGGCCGACGACCGATGATGGCGTCGAGCAGCGCATCTTCGCGTGAGTTTTCATAACCGCTCTGACCCAGCATGACCTGGTAGCCGGCAGCGGCAAGGGTGTCGGTCAGCGACTCTACGGTTTCCAGAAACATCGGACCGGACAGGGTGGGCACCACCGCGGCGACCAGGCGACTTTTCTGCGATGCCAGCGCGCCGGCCAGCAGGTTCGGCACGTAGCCGGTTTGCTGCACAGCGGCCTGGACTTTTTGCAAGACCTTGGCGGAAACTGCATCGGGCGTGTTCAATGCACGCGAAGCGGTGATCGGCGCCACGCCGGCTAGCTTGGCGACGTCGCGCAGGGTGAAACCGCCGGTCTTGCGGCCACCTTTGCGGCGCGCAGTAACATCGGCTACGACTGCATCCAGTAATGTTTCTTTTTCCATGGCGAAATTCTATCATTAATGAAAATGATACCGTTACCATTTTGCAATTTGTGATGCAAATCTGCCGCATCATGCAGGACTAGTCCGCTACAATCCAGGTTGGATTCCCATACTGCGGAATTCCAATCATAATAAAAAACTTTAAAAATACGCACGGGACAGGTTTCATGCCAGAGATATCAACGCAACAGCTTAATGCGCGCCAGCAGGAATTATTGAGTTATGTGCAGCGCGACGGCTTCGTCACGGTTGAGCATCTGGCTACGCGTTTCCAGATGACGCAGCAGACGATTCGGCGCGATATCAATTTGCTGGCGGAGATGAACCTGCTGCAGCGCTATCACGGCGGCGTCGGCCTGCCGTCCAGCGCTGAAAATATCGCGTATGGTGCGCGCCAGGGTTTGTACTCGGAAGAGAAGCGCCGTATCGCCGCGCTGGTAGTCGAGCATATTCCCGACCAGGCAACGCTTTTCATCAATCTCGGCACCACCAACGAGGAAGTCGCCAAGGCCCTGAGCCGCCGCCGCAACCTGCGCGTCATCACCAACAACCTCAACGTGGCCGCCATCATGAGCGGTTATCCGGGCTGCGAAGTCATCATCACCGGCGGCGTAGTGCGGGCGCGCGACCTCGGCATTACCGGCGAGGAAACCATCGATTTCATCCGCCGTTTCAAGGTCGATTTCGGCATCATCGGCATTTCCAGCATCGAGGCCGACGGTACTTTGCGCGATTTTGATTATCGTGAAGTGCGGGTGTCGGAGGCGATCATCGAACATTCGCGCACTGTATTCCTGGTTGCCGATCATTCGAAATTCTGGCGGCCGGCGCTGGTGCGGCTGGGCGACATTTCGAAGATCAATGCGCTGTTTACGGACCGGCCGGTGCCGGAAGAAATGAGCGGGATTTTCGAAGAGGCGAAGATCGATGTGTTTGTTGCGGATGCCAATAAGCCCGTTTGATTGCCGGCATTCCCTTTCACTGAAACAAAGAAATCGCCAAAGACTCACTCGCGCCACGAGCGTCAGGCGCTAAACAATATCGCCGGCGTTGTTTTTTTGCCGACAAGGCTCACTGCAGCCGACTCCTCCTTCCCCCGCATTTACTGCACCGCTTCGGCGCGCATTCATCTGAGCGCCTGAATCTGGCTGGTCTTCCCTTGAGGTTGCTGCGTATGAGGGCAATATAGAAATCACCTATTCACAATTAAGATTATTCCTATCAGCCAATTGCCTCTAATAAATATAAACGATTATCAATGTTCGAATTCGAACAATATACTTTCGAATATAAATATTTTATGATGTCTGGTGACATTGCGAACATGCTTTTTTGCCAATTGGCAGCGGCGCGTTTGCCCGATGAGCGAGTTACCGACACAAGGAGATGGCTGTGGCATCAGGTGAAATTGTTGATTTATTGGTGGTAGGCGGCGGCATCAACGGCGCCGGCATTGCGCGCGATGCAGCTGGGCGCGGGCTGAGCGTGTTGCTTTGCGAACAGGATGACCTGGCTTCGCACACGTCGTCGGCCAGCACCAAACTGATCCATGGCGGCTTGCGCTATCTGGAGCACTACGAATTCAGCCTGGTCCGCAAGGCGCTGCAGGAGCGCGAGCGCTTGATGCGCATGGCGCCGCATATTATTGGGCCGCTGCGTTTCGTGATGCCGCATGTATCGAGCCTGCGGCCAGCATGGATGATCCGCGCCGGCATGTTCTTGTATGACAATTTGGCCAAACGCGAACTGCTGCCAGGTTCACGCTCCATCGATTTCCGCAAGCATGTCGCCGGCAAGCCGTTGAAAAAAACGCTGACCAAGGGCTTCGTCTATTCGGACGCGGCAGTGCAGGACGCACGCCTGGTGGTACTCAATGCGATGGATGCGAAAGAGCGCGGCGCCACAATTCTCACCAAAACCCGCCTGATCGAAGCCAAGCAAGGCAAGCAATATTGGGACGCCACCTTGCAATCGACCCAGAGCGGCGAAACCATTGAAGTCAAGGCGCGTTGCGTAGTCAACGCCGCCGGACCTTGGGTCGCCAGCTTGCTGAGCGGCGCTTTGCATACGTCGGCACAGCATCACATTCGCTTGGTCAAGGGCAGTCACATCGTCACCAAGCGCCTGTTCGATCACGATCATGCGTACATTTTTCAGAATCCCGACAAGCGCATCGTCTTTGCGATTCCGTATGAAACCGACTTCACCCTGATCGGCACCACCGATGTCGAATACAGCGGCGATCCGAGCAAGGTCACGATTTCCGAAGAGGAAACCGCTTACCTGTGCGAATCGGTCAGCCGCTATTTCGAAGTCCCGGTAACGCCGGCGCAGGTGGTCTGGTCGTATGCCGGCGTGCGCCCGCTGCTGGAAGAAGAAATTGCCAATCCGTCCGCTGTCACACGCGATTACCGCCTGGAGTTGAAAGCCGAGCAGGGCTTGGCGCCGGTGCTGTCGGTCTTCGGCGGCAAGATCACCACTTACCGCCGTCTGGCGGAAGAGGCGATGGAACATCTGCAGCCGTTGTTCGGCTACATGAAAGCGCACTGGACAGCCGACGAAGCGCTGCCGGGTGGCGATATGCCAAACGCCGACCTCGCAGAGTTCCATCGCATTTTCCAGCAACGGCATGCCTGGTTGCCGGTTGCACTGGCGGCACGCTATGCACGCACCTACGGCACCCGCAGCGCGCGTCTGCTGGACGGCATTCATGATGTCGCCGGCCTGGGCCAATTGTTTGGCGCCGATCTGTATGAAGCCGAAGTGCGCTACCTGATGCGCAACGAATGGGCGCTGACTGCAGACGATATCCTGTGGCGCCGTTCCAAGTTGGGGTTGCGTCTTGACGCCTCGGAAGTGGCGCGCCTGACAGCGTGGCTGGAGTCGCAGCAAGCGCAAGCGGCGCCGCAGCCGGCCACCATGCTCGCCTGAAATTCTGCTCCGGTGCAAATACTTGCACCGGAAGAAAAAAGAGACTGATCCGGAATTGCTGCGGATCAAAGTCGACAACCGGTCCGCGCAAGCGGATTCACAAACCTTGGAGTAGACAAGTTGAAAGATAAATACATTTTAGCCCTGGATCAAGGGACTACCAGCTCGCGCGCCATCCTGTTCGATCGCCAGGGCAATATCGTGTCTTCAGCGCAAAAGGAATTCCGTCAGATCTACCCGCAGCCGGGCTGGGTCGAGCATGATCCGCAGGAAATCTGGTCGACCCAGGCAGGCGTTGCCGCCGAAGCGATGACCAAGGTCGGTTTGAACGGCACGGCGGTTGCGGCTATCGGTATTACCAACCAACGTGAAACCACCATCGTCTGGGACCGCGAAACCGGCAAGGCGATCTACAACGCTATCGTCTGGCAGGACCGCCGCACCGCTGCATTCTGCGATGAACTGAAAACGCGTGGGCTGGCGGAAAGCATCCGTCAAAAGACCGGCCTGCTGGTGGACTCCTATTTTTCCGCCACTAAGATCCGCTGGATACTGGAAAACGTCGACGGCGCGCGCCAGCTGGCTAATCAAGGACGCCTGGCGTTCGGTACTGTAGATACCTGGCTGGTGTGGAACATGACACGCGGCCAACGTTATGTGACCGATGTCTCGAATGCATCGCGCACCATGCTGTTCAATATCCATACGATGCAATGGGATGACGAACTGCTCGATATCATGGGCGTCCCGCGCAGCATGCTGCCGGAAGTGCACTCGTCGAGCGAGGTTTACGGCCATACCGAAATTTCCGGCTTTGGTTCGGAAATTCCAATTGCCGGCATCGCCGGCGACCAGCAGGCGGCATTGTTCGGCCAGATGTGCACGCAGCCGGGCATGGTCAAGAATACCTACGGCACAGGTTGCTTCATGATGATGAACACCGGCGCCAAGCCGATCATCTCGAAGAACAATCTGCTGACCACTGTCGCCTGGAAAATTGGCGGCCAGGTCAGCTATGCACTGGAAGGCAGCATCTTCATCGGCGGCGCGGTGGTGCAATGGCTGCGCGACGGCCTCGGCATCATCAAATCTTCTACCGAAGTCGAAGCGTTGGCGCGCAGTGTCAATAGCACCGACGGCGTGTATCTGGTGCCAGCGTTTGCCGGCCTTGGCGCACCGCACTGGAATCCGCATGCGCGCGGCACCGTTTTCGGCGTCACCCGCGGTACGACAGCGGCGCACTATGCACGCGCTGCGCTCGACAGCATCGCCTACCAGACCATGGACGTATTGAAGGCAATGGAAGCCGATGCCGGCATCGTGATTCCGGAACTGCGTGTCGATGGCGGCGCTACCGCGAACAATCTGCTGATGCAATTCCAGTCGGACATTCTCGGCGTCGACGTGGTGCGTCCAAAAGTCACGGAAACGACAGCGCTCGGCGCGGCCTACCTGGCTGGCCTGGCAGTCGGATACTGGAGCAGCACCGACGATGTGCAAGGACAGTGGCAGCTCGACCAGCGCTTCAAGCCGGCACTGCCGGCTGAGGAAGTGCAGGCCAACATCAAGGGTTGGCAGCGGGCGATTGCCGCCGCGACGGTGTGGGCAAACGCCTGACCTGACTTGAGTTGAACTGACCTGAACTGGCGTGGAGCCAATACATGGGAAGCGGATCGACATCTGCTTCCCGGGTCTTCCTACATCCTATTTCCGAAAGAGTTTGTCATGACTCCTTATTTGGCTGAATTCGTGGGCACTGCCCTGATTGTCCTGCTTGGCAACGGCGTGGTTGCCAATGTTCTCTTGAGTAAAACCCACGGCAATGGCAGTGGTCTGATCGTGATCACCGTCGGCTGGGCGATGGCAGTGTTTGTTGGCGTGTTCGTCGCGGCGTCTTCCAGCGGCGCACATCTCAACCCAGCCGTGACGCTGGCGCTGGCTGTGGCCGGCAAGTTTGCCTGGGGCAGCGTGCCCGCTTATATCGTATCGCAGATGCTGGGCGGCATGGCGGGTGCTTTCCTGGTGTGGCTGGTGTATCGCAATCACTTTGCCGAAACCAGCGATGGCAATCTTAAACTGGCAGCGTTTTGCACTGCGCCGGCGATCCGCAACAAATTCGGCAACATCGTGTCCGAAGTGGTTGGTACCTTCGTGCTGGTGTATTGCGTGTTGAATATCGCCTCGCCGAAGATGGGGCTGGGCGCGCTGGATGCATTGCCGGTGGCATTGCTGGTGATGAGCATCGGTGTTTCGCTGGGCGGGACAACAGGCTACGCGATCAATCCGGCGCGTGACCTTGGTCCACGCCTGATGCACGCGTTGCTGCCGATTCCAGGCAAGCGTGATAGCGACTGGGGTTATGCGTTGGTGCCGGTAGTGGGTTCGATTTGCGGCGGCGTGCTGGCTGCGCTGGTTTATGGCCTGCAGATGGCGCATTGATCATGGTTGCCCGCAACAACTGCAATAGCTGAGTTGCGAGCAACCGGTAGGGTGGGCAGAAACTCTGCCCGATCTACCAGACTGAAGTATCCGGATCGGCTGCTGACCTGTAACTGGTCGCCAGCCGATTTTTCTTTATTTCGCCAGCAATTTTTCGATGTCCGCAGCCAGCGATTCCGGCTTGGTCTGCGGCGCAAAACGGTCCACCACGCTGCCATCCTTGGCCACCAGGAACTTGGTGAAATTCCATTTGATGCCTTCGCTACCGAGCAAGCCTGGCGCCGCATTTTTCAGGAACTGATAGAGCGGGGCGGCATGATCGCCGTTGACGTCGATTTTCTCGAACAGCGGGAAAGTGACGCCGTAGTTCTTTTCGCAAAACGCACCGATTTCATCGGCAGTTCCCGGCTCCTGGGCACCGAATTGGTTGCATGGGAAACCGAGCACTTCCAGGCCTTGTGCGTGATACTTCTGATAAATCTCTTCCAGCCCTTTGTATTGCGGCGTGAAGCCGCAATTGCTGGCGGTGTTGACGATCAGCAGCACCTTGCCGCGAAACGCTGCGAGCGGGCCAGGTGTGCCGTCCAGTTGATTGACGGTAAAGTCGTAAATGCTGCCAGTGTTGGTACTCATACAATCCCCAGATGTTCTGTGCCCGCGGACAAGTCGCGATCCTTGGCTTCTTTGCCGCGCAGCTTGATGGACAGGCGTAAATCGTTGATCGAATCGGCGTTGCGCAACGCGTCTTCGTAAGTGATTTTATCGTCTTCGTACAAATCGAACAGCGCCTGGTCGAAAGTCTGCATGCCGAGTTCACGCGACTTCTTCATGATTTCCTTGATCTCATGGACATCGCCCTTGAAGATCAGGTCGGAAATCAACGGTGAATTCAGTAGGATCTCGACCGCGGCGCAGCGGCCCTTGACGGTTTTCAGCGGAATCAGCCGCTGCGAGACGATCCCTTTCAGGTTCAGCGACAAGTCCATCAGCAATTGCGGCCGACGCTCTTCCGGGAAGAAGTTGATGATGCGGTCGAGCGCCTGGTTGGCGCTGTTGGCATGCAGGGTGGCCAGGCACAAGTGGCCGGTTTCGGCGAAGGCGATGGCGTAGTCCATGGTTTCGCGATCGCGGATTTCGCCGATCAGGATTACGTCCGGCGCCTGGCGCAGGGTGTTTTTCAGGGCCACGCTCCAGCTTTCGGTATCGACGCCGACTTCGCGCTGGGTAACGATGCAGTTCTTGTGCGGGTGGATGTATTCGACCGGATCTTCGATGGTGATGATGTGGCCGTAACTGTTTTCGTTACGGTAGCCAACCATCGCCGCCAGCGTGGTCGATTTGCCGGAACCGGTGGCGCCGACCATGATGACCAGGCCGCGCTTGGTCATCGCGACATCTTTCAGCGTCGGCGGCAAGCCGAGGTCTTCAAATTTCGGGATATCGGTGGTGATCACCCGCAGCACCATGCCGACCCGGCCTTGCTGGATGAATGCCGAAGCACGGAAGCGGCCCAGCCCGTTGGGGCTGATTGCAAAATTGCATTCCTTGGTTTCTTCGAAGTCGGCAGCCTGCTTGTCGCTCATGATGGCGCGCGCCAATTCCAGCGTATGCACTGCGGTCAGCGCCTGGTTCGACACCGGCGTGATCTTGCCGTCAATCTTGAAGGCCGGTGGGAAGTCGGCGGTGATGAACAGGTCAGAACCACGCTTGCTGACCATCAGGCGCAGCAAATCGTGCATGAATTTGGTCGCTTGATCTCTTTCCATGACTATCCTATTTCGATGTATTTAAAAGCAATTGCGGACGGGAGTGATGATCGCATCGTCCGCAGTCGACTATTCTGATTAACCGGGGAAGTTGTCCGGCGTTTTGGCCGCGGCGCGCGCAGTGGCCATCGAAATGACATTGCGTTTGACCAGTTCGGTCAGGTTGCTGTCAAGCGTCTGCATCCCCATGTTGCTGCCGGTCTGGATCGCCGAATACATCTGGGCGATCTTGCTTTCGCGGATCAGGTTACGGATCGCCGGCGTGCCCAGCATGATTTCATGGGCAGCGACGCGGCCGGAGCCGTCCTTGGTCTTGAGCAGGCTTTGCGAAATCACCGCCTGTAGCGATTCCGACAGCATCGCGCGCACCATTTCCTTTTCTTCTGCCGGGAACACGTCGACGATACGGTCGATGGTCTTGGCGGCCGAGGAGGTGTGCAGCGTACCGAATACCAAGTGACCGGTTTCAGCAGCGGTCAGCGCCAGGCGGATAGTTTCCAGGTCGCGCAATTCGCCGACCAGGATTACGTCGGGATCTTCCCGCAATGCCGAGCGCAACGCGTTGTTGAACGAGTGCGTGTGTGGTCCGACTTCGCGCTGGTTGATCAGGCACTTGTTGGATTGGTGGACGAATTCGATCGGATCTTCGATGGTCAGGATGTGCGCGTATTCGTTTTCGTTGACGTGATTGACCATCGCCGCCAGCGTGGTCGATTTGCCGGAGCCGGTCGGGCCGGTGACCAGCACCAGGCCGCGTGGCTTCAATGACAGTTCGGCAAAGATGCGCGGCGTATTGAGCTGTTCCAGCGTCAGCACGGTCGATGGAATGGTCCGCAACACGGCGGCGGCGCCGCGATCCTGGTTGAAGGCGTTGACGCGGAAGCGTGCCAGTCCAGGGATCTCGAACGAGAAGTCGACTTCGAGGTTTTCTTCGTAAGCCTTGCGCTGACCATCGTTCATGATGTCATAGATCATGCCATGCACATCTTGGTGCTCCAGCGCCGGCAGGTTGATGCGGCGCACATCTCCATGAACCCGGATCATCGGCGGCAAGCCTGCGGATAAATGCAAATCGGATGCCTTATTCTTTACCGAAAAAGCCAGAAGTTCGGAAATGTCCATTTATAATCCTCGTGCTGTGTTTTGTTTGTTGAGCGATATTCCCGGATGCCCGTTGCAGGATGGAGAGCGCGCTC
This sequence comes from Collimonas sp. NPDC087041, assembly GCF_044745265.1. Taxonomy (NCBI): domain Bacteria; kingdom Pseudomonadati; phylum Pseudomonadota; class Betaproteobacteria; order Burkholderiales; family Oxalobacteraceae; genus Collimonas; species Collimonas sp. NPDC087041. Next base: position 170,573 of record NZ_JBIUZX010000010.1, on the reverse strand, counting down.
ATGAAGATGTCGCCGACGGCAAAATCCGGATAAAGCAGCTATAAATCAAGCTCGGTAGCATGTTCCAGAAATTTCCTTGCGGTAATCTTTCCGAAGTCCCCGATTATGTCCTTAATTTCGCAGAAGTTGCAAGCCGTCCACACGAGTATTCAGGCTGCAGCGCGTGCTGTGTCGCGCCGACCTGACAGTGTTACGTTGCTGGCGGTATCCAAGACTTTTGGCGCCGACGCGGTCGCCGAGGCAGTTGCTGCCGGCCAGCGCGCCTTTGGCGAAAACTATTTGCAGGAAGCCATCGACAAAATGGGCGCGGTGAAGGAGGCGCTGGCCGCCGCACCGGATAGCGCTCAGTATGCAGACGTATTGCTGGAATGGCACTTTATCGGCCCGATCCAGAGCAACAAGACCAAGCCGATTGCCGAACATTTCGACTGGGTGCATACGGTCGATCGCGAAAAGATCGCCCAGCGCCTGTCGGCGCAACGCCCTGCACACCTGCCGCCGCTCAACATCTGCCTGCAAGTGAATATCAGCGGCGAGGCCAGCAAAAGCGGCGTGGCGCCGTCGGCAGTGCTGGAAACAGCGCGTACGATTGCCGGATTGCCGCACCTGATCCTGCGTGGCCTGATGACCATTCCAGAGCCGACCGAGGATGAACAGAAACAACGTGCTGCATTTCGCCAGACGCGGGAATTGCTGCAACAACTTCGGGCAGAGTTGCCGGACCAGGCGGCGCAACTGGATACCTTATCGATGGGCATGTCAGCCGACATGGCCGCGGCGATTGCGGAAGGCGCGACCATTGTCCGCGTCGGCAGCGCCATTTTCGGCCATCGGACCAAGCCAGGATCACAGACAGCATAACCACAGGACAACCACAGGAAAATCATGAACAACCAGATCAAAATCAGTTTCATCGGCGGTGGCAACATGGCGGCGGCCTTGATCGGCGGCCTGGCCGGCAAGGTCACCGACGGCGCCAACCTGCATGTGGTCGATCTGAATCCGGAAGCGCTGCAAAACCTGGCGCAGCGGTTTGGCGTCAGCACTTCTACCGAGATCGACGCTGCAATTGGCCGCAGCGAAGTGATCGTGCTGGCGGTCAAGCCGCAGCAGATGAAAGAAGTGGTGGCCAAATTGCAGCCGCACGTGACGACCCAATTGGTGCTGTCGATCGCCGCCGGCATCCGCGCCGTCGACTTGGCGCGCTGGCTCGGCGGCCACGACGCCATCGTGCGCTGCATGCCGAATACGCCGGCGTTGATCGGCCAGGGCATTACCGGCATGGTTGCCACCGCCGGTGTTTCGGCGCAGCAGCGCGAGACCGCCGACGTTATTTTGCGCGCGGTAGGGAGCACCGTGTGGCTGGATGATGAGAGCAAGATCGATGCAGTGACGGCGGTATCGGGCAGCGGCCCAGCCTATGTGTTCTATTTCATCGAGGCCATGCAACAGGCGGCGCAGGAACTGGGTTTGACAGCGGAGCAGGGCATCGAACTGGCCAAGGCCACTTTCGTCGGCGCTGCGCAACTGGCAACGCAATCGTCAGAACCGGTTTCCTTACTGCGCGAACGCGTCACGTCGAAGGGCGGCACTACCTACGCAGCGTTGAGCAGCATGGAAGCCAGCGGCGTGAAGGCATCGATCGTCAGCGCCATCAAGGCTGCTGCGGATCGCGGGCGGGAGCTGGGCGACGAATTCGGCCGCGATTAGTCGCAGGACCTCTACAAAAATCCGGGTAGTGACCGGCTGAAAATAAAAACAGCGGCAATCGCATCGCGACAACCGCTGTTTTTTTGAGTAGCGTCAAGGCTCGGCAAGCAAGCCCGAGCCGATATTCCTGTTGCTGGTTTTATTTGCTGCGGCCGATCACCAAGCCTGCCAGCAAGCCGATGGCGGCAGCTACGCCGACTGCTTTCCACGGATTGTCGCCGACATAGTCATCGGTGACATGGGCAGCGTGTTTGGTATGCGCCACGGCCTTCTTGGTGGCTTTCGGCAGTTCAGTCTTGGCGGTATCCAGTGCAGCCCGCAGTTTGGCGCGTGCCGAATTGTATTTTTTCTCCGCATGGTCATGCGTATCGTCGAGCAAGGTTTCTGCTTCCTTGATGACCGATTTCAGTTCGCCAGCCAAATTGTCGCGCATCTCTTTTACGTTGTCGGTAGTGGTCATGTTTGCCTCTTCAAAGTGGTTTGCCGGGGTTAAGATGTTGCCTAATGTACCATGGAAATCGTAACTTATTGTTATCGTAGCGCATAGTCCAGTGCGATCCCGCCGAATATCGCGGCGCCGAGCCAGTTATTGTGGCGAAAGGCGGCAAAGCAGCCGGCCCTGTCGCGGGTGCGGATCAATGTGTAGTGATACAAGGCGCAGCCGAGCGCCAGAAGCATGCCGGCGCCGAACCAGCCGCGCAGTCCGAACTGCCAGCCTACAGCAAATATTAATCCCAAACTGAACAGATAACAAAGCATGACCGCCAGCACGTCGTAGCGGCCGAAGGTAATTGCCGAAGTCTGGATGCCGATCTTCAGGTCGTCGTCGCGGTCGACCATCGCATATTCGGTATCGTAGGCGACGGCCCAGAACACGTTGGCAACCAGCAGCAGCCAGGCTGCCGGGGGAACCGTTCCCTGTACTGCGGCAAAGCCCATCGGGATGCCAAAGCCGAAGGCGATGCCCAGATAAGCTTGCGGAATGGCGAAGAAGCGCTTGAAGTAAGGATAACTGCCGGCGACGATCACCGCAACCACCGACAACTGCTTGGTCAACGCATTCAGCGGCAGGATCAACAGGAAAGACAGTAATGTCAGCACCAGCGCTACCATCACAGCTTCCCAGGCGGCGATCTTGCCGCTGGTCAGCGGCCGTTCGGCGGTGCGTTTGACATGCTTGTCGAAATCGCGGTCGGCAAAATCGTTGATCGCGCAGCCGGCCGAACGCATCAGCGCCGTGCCGATGCAGAAAATGGCGACCAGTGTCCAGGCCGGCTTGCCGTCCGAAGCCAGCCATAGCGCGGCCAGCGTCGGCCATAGCAGCAGCAGGATACCAATCGGCTTGTCCATGCGGATCAGACGGAAATAAAGTTTGAGGCGATTCATGCTGTTTATGCGATGAGAAAAAAGGGATGCTTCAGGGCGTAGCCTGGGCAGTGAAGTGTACTGGCTTTGATCTTGATACAAAGACGGCAGGCGTTGCCGCCTGCCGTACCTTGATGCTGGGTTAGCGGATTCTAGCCTTCGACGGCTTTCGCGTCATGCAGCAAGGTGACGCCTTTCAGGCCACAGGCCAGCACCGCTTTTTGCACCGCTTCGATGGCGGCATGGCGGGTGAAGCTCTTGCGCCAGACGATGACGACGCGGCGCGACGGACCCGGCGCAGTGAACGGCACATAACGCAGCATGCCGTCCTTGGCGTCCAGGTCGGGCACCGAGGCTTGCGGCAAAACGGTAATGCCGATGCCGGATGCCACCATATGGCGGATGGTTTCCAGCGACGAGCCCTCGAAGGTGCGGGCGATGCCATCGCCGGCGGTCGAGTAGCGCGACATTTCCGGGCAGACTTCCAGCACCTGATCGCGGAAGCAATGGCCGTTACCGAGCAGCAGCATGGTTTCCGATTTGAGATCTTCAGCGCTGATGCTCTCGCGATTGGCCCAGGCATGGTGCTTGGGCAGCGCCACCACGAACGGTTCGTCGTACAGCGGCTGCACCATCAGGCCATGCTCGGGAAACGGCAGGGCGATGATGGCTGCATCCAGTTCGCCCTGGCGCAGCAGCTCCAACAGGCGCACGGTGAAATTTTCCTGCAGTACCAGCGGCATTTGCGGGACTTGCTCGATCATGGTCTTCACCAGCGGCGGCAGCAGGTAAGGGCCGACCGTATAGATGATGCCCAGCCGCAGCGGTCCGGCCAGCGGATCCTTGTTCTGGTTGGCGATTTCGCGGATGGTGGCGGTCTGCTCCAGTACGCGTTCGGCCTGCGCCACGATCTGCGCGCCGAGCGGCGTCACCGAGATTTCCGTGCCGCCTCTTTCGAAGATCACGACGCCCAGTTCATCTTCCAGCTTCTTGATCGCCACCGACAGCGTCGGCTGCGCCACGAAACAGGCTTCAGCCGCGTGGCCGAAATGTTTGACGCGGGCTACCGCGACGATATATTTGAGTTCGGTTAGAGTCATGTCGTTATCTTCTCATAATTTTTACCGGACATTGTATCCCCATGTTTCAGTGCCGCTTTTGCAATATCCGGCACCGCTTCCGTAGCACCGGCTATTGCGTCAGCGCAGGGTGAGCACAATGTGCGCACGCATCACACCTTCAAAAAATCTTCCTTGCCACCTAGCCAACGCGCCAGATGGGCGTTGACGGTGGCGACGTTGGCTGGCGTCGGCTCCTGCAGCAGAGCCTGCGCCAAGTCGCGCGCGCGGTCGACCAGCCATTGGTCGGTCGTCAAATCGGCAAAGCGCAACATGGCCTGGCCGGATTGGCGCGCGCCGAGGAATTCGCCGGGGCCGCGGATTTCCAGGTCGCGCCGGGCTATTTCGAAGCCGTCGGTAGTCTCGCGCATGGTCATCAGGCGCTGTTTGGCGATCTGGCCCAGCGGGCTTTGATATAGCAGCAAGCATACGCTGGCCGCCGAGCCGCGTCCAACTCGCCCGCGCAACTGGTGAAGTTGCGACAGGCCGAAGCGTTCCGCATGCTCGATCACCATCAGCGACGCGTTCGGCACATCGACGCCGACTTCAATCACGGTGGTGGCCACCAGCACGTGGCATGCGCCGGCGCTGAAGGCATCCATCACCTCTTGTTTCTCGGCTTGTTTGAGACGGCCGTGGACCAGGCCGATGCGCAGTTCGGGCAGTGCTTCCACCAGCGTTGTATAGGTTTCGGTCGCGGTCTGCAGTTGCAGCGCCTCCGATTCCTCGATCAACGGGCAGACCCAGTAGGCCTGGCGGCCATCCTGCACCGCGGCGTGGACCCGCTCGATCACCTCGTCGCGCCGGTTCTGATCGACCGCGCGGGTTACGATCGGCGTGCGGCCCGGCGGCAATTCGTCAATGACCGAAATTTCCAGGTCGGCGTAGTAGGTCATTGCCAGTGTGCGCGGGATCGGCGTGGCGCTCATCATCAGTTGATGCGGCACTACCGCCACGGCGTTCGTGTCGTCCGGCACGGCGTCGCTGCCGCCGCTCTCGGAAATGGTCTTGTTGCGCAGGGCCAGCCGCTGGCCGACGCCGAAGCGATGCTGTTCGTCGACAATCACCAGCCCCAGTCTGGCAAACTGCACTGTATCCTGGATCAATGCATGGGTGCCGATCACCAGTTGCGCTTCGCCCGATTCGATCTTGGCCAGGGCGGCCAGCTTTTCTTTCTTTTTCAGGCTGCCGGTGAGCCAGGCAACGCCGACGCCGAGCGGTTCCATCCAGGCGGCGATCTTGCGGAAATGCTGGTCGGCCAGGATTTCGGTTGGCGCCATCAGCACCGCCTGGTAGCCGCTGTCGATCGCCTGCGCGGCGGCCAGTGCGGCGACCACGGTCTTGCCGCTGCCGACATCGCCCTGCAGCAGGCGCTGCATCGGGAACGAGGCGCGCAAGTCGGTGCTGATTTCGGCCACGACCCGCTGTTGCGCTTTGGTCAGCGTGAACGGCAGGGCCGCCAGGAAGGCGGCCGACAACGCGCCGACCACCGGCAGTGCCCGGGCATTCTTGGCGCGGCGCGCGACCTGGGCGCGCTTCAACGACAGTTGCTGGGCCAGCAGTTCGTCGAATTTCATGCGTACCCAGGCCGGATGCGAACGATCTTCCAGCGCATGTTCGTCGACTTCCGGCGGCGGGTTGTGCAGCAGGCGCACCGCCGTTTCGAACGGCATCAGTTGCTGGGCCGCGAGTTGTGCAGGCGACAAGGTGTCGCGCCATTCGATGTGCTGCATGGCGTCGGCAATCGATTTGCGCAGGAAAACCTGCGACAGGCCTTCGCCGGACGGATAGACCGGCGTCAGGACTTCCGGCAGCGGGGCGCCTTCCAGCACCACCTTATAATTGGGGTGGACCACCTCGGCGCCGAAAAAGCCGTGGCGGATTTCGCCGCGCGCACGCACCCGGGTGCCGACCGCCAACTGCTTGGTCTGGCTGCCGTAGAAATTCAGGAAACGCATCACCAACTGGCCGCTATCGTCGGCAATCGTGACCACCAGTTGCCGGCGCGGCCGATACTGGATATCGCAGGCCGTGACGACGCCTTCGACTTGCGCTACGCTGGTGCCCATCATGCCGGCGCGCTGAATGCTGACGATTGCGGTTTCATCCTCGTAGCGCATCGGCAGGTGCAGGACCAGGTCCATGTCCGAGCGCAGCCCGAGCTTTTCCAGCTTGCTGGCGCGGGTATTCGCGACTGGTGTGGAAGGGGACTTGGCGGCGGTTTTTCGCTTCGGAGCAGACATATCGGGCCGTTATCGGTCGGCAGGGCGTAAAATAGAGGGTTTGCTCATCAAAAAGCATCAAGTGCCGAGATTCCGCACTGTGCGGATTTCAGCGCTTGCCATTGTAAAGCCTATAGCCGTATTGGCAACCCGGCCTGGTGTTTTCTATTGAACACTCTGACTGTTATTTCATTATTTATTCGAGCATGCACTCTCTTTCCGACTACGATTTCGACCTGCCGCCAGAACTGATCGCGCAAACGCCGCTGTCCGAGCGCAGCGCTTCGCGCCTGCTGCACGTCGATGGCGAACAATTAATTGATCGGCAATTTACCGATATTGTCGACCTGCTCAATGCCGGCGATTTGCTGGTGTTTAACGATACCCGCGTACTCAAGGCGCGCTTTTTCGGCGTCAAGGAAACCGGCGGCAAGGTTGAAGTGCTGGTCGAGCGGGTGGTCGACAACCGTACCGTGCATGCGCAGGTGCGGGCCTCGAAATCGCCGCCGGCTGGCACCCGCATCCGGCTCGCCGAGGCATTTGACGTGGTGGTCGGCGAGCGCGTCGGCGAGTTTTATACGTTGCAATTCCCGGACGATGTGTTTGAACTGATCGAGGCCCACGGCCGCCTGCCGTTGCCGCCGTATATCGAGCACGACGCCGATGCGTTCGATGAAACACGTTATCAAACGGTCTATGCCAAGCATGCCGGCGCGGTCGCCGCGCCTACCGCTGGCCTGCATTTCGACCAGGCCCTGCTGGAACGCCTGCGTCAAAAGGGTATTGGCTTCGCCTACGTCACGTTGCATGTCGGCGCTGGCACTTTCCAGCCGGTGCGCAGCGAAAACCTGGCGGAACACAAGATGCACAGCGAGTGGTACACCATCGGCGAGGCGACAGTCGATGCCGTGCGAGCCACCAAGGCGGCTGGCGGTAAAGTGGTAGCGGTGGGCACCACCAGTTTGCGGGCGCTGGAATCGGCCTCGCAATCGGGCGTTTTGCAGGCCGGCAGCGCCGATACTGCCTTGTTCATCACGCCCGGCTACACATTCAAGACTGTGGACCGGCTGGTCACCAATTTCCATTTGCCGAAATCGACCTTGCTGATGCTGGTCTCTGCGTTCGTCGGCTATGAGCGCATCCGCTCTACCTACGCCCACGCCATCGCGCAGCGTTATCGCTTCTTCAGCTACGGCGACGCGATGCTGCTTACCTATAACGTTTGATCCTGATTATTTAGATTGCCACTACCCATGCTTGAATTCACGCTGCTGAAAACCGAAGGAAAGGCCCGCCGCGGCCGTCTGAAACTGAACCACGGCTATGTCGAAACGCCGATCTTCATGCCGGTCGGCACCTATGGCTCGGTGAAGGCGATGTCGCCGCTGGAGCTGGTCGAGATCGAAGCCCAGATCATCCTCGGCAATACCTTCCATCTGTGGCTGCGGCCCGGCACTGACGTCATCGACAAATTCAGCGGCCTTCACAAGTTCATGGGCTGGGACAAGCCGATCCTGACCGACTCCGGCGGCTTCCAGGTGTTTTCGCTCGGCGCGATGCGCAAGATCACCGAGGAGGGCGTGAAATTTTCCTCGCCGATCAACGGCGACAAACTATTCCTCTCGCCCGAGGTGTCGATGCAGATCCAGAAATCGCTGAATTCCGACATCGTGATGCAGTTCGATGAATGCACGCCGTATGAAATCGATGGCCGCCCGGCCACCAGCGAAGAAGCGGCGCAATCGATGCGCATGTCGCTGCGCTGGGCCAAGCGTTCGAAGAACGAGTTCGATCAACTGGAAAATCCGAATGCGCTGTTTGGCATCGTCCAGGGCGGCATGTTTGAAAACCTGCGCGATGAATCGTTAGCCGGTTTGGAAGACCTGAATTTCCACGGTATCGCCATCGGCGGCCTCTCGGTCGGGGAACCGAAGGAAGAAATGATGCGTGTGCTGCAGCATATCGGGCCACGCCTGCCGGCCGACAAGCCGCACTATCTGATGGGCGTCGGCACCCCGGAAGACCTGGTGGGCGGGGTCGAGAACGGCGTCGACATGTTCGATTGCGTGATGCCGACGCGGAATGCCCGCAATGGCTGGTTGTTCACCCGTTTCGGCGACCTGAAGATCAAGAATGCGCGTTACAAGGATGATACCCAGCCGCTCGACGAAACCTGCGGCTGCTATGCCTGCCGTAATTTCTCCCGTGCTTACTTGCATCATTTGCACCGCACCGGCGAAATCCTTGGCGCGCGGCTGAATACGATACACAATCTACATTATTACCTGGACCTGATGAAGAATATCCGGGCCGCGCTGGATGCAGGGCAGTTCGCGGCATTTGTCGTGAAATTCCACGCTGATCGGGCGCGCGGCGTCTGATTGCGTCAAGGAAAACAAGTAATAAAATGTAATTTTGCAACTATTTTCTGGCGGATTGATCTATATCAGCGGGTTTTTCGCGCTGCAGCAAAGTATTCGCTGCAGCGTGCCGGCCCGATTTTCCCGGCAATAAATGGTGGTGGGTGATGTGCCAGGCGGTTGTATGCCGCTACCCAATGCTAGAATGCTGGGCTATTTTCAAACTACTTGGAGCAACTCGTGTTCATTATTTCCAATGCATATGCGCAAGCTGCGCCTGCTGCTACTGCTGCAACCGGTCCATTCGGACTGAGCGGCAACCTGACCAGCTTCTTGCCGATCATCCTGATGTTCGTGGTTTTGTATTTCCTGATGATTCGTCCGCAAATGAAGCGTCAGAAAGAGCAAAAATCCATGATGGACGCGCTCGGCAAAGGCGACGAAGTAGTAACAGCCGGCGGCATGCTGGGCAAGATCACCAAGGTTGCAGACGGTTACATCACTTTGGAAGTCGCCAGCGGCACCGAAGTCGTGGTGCAAAAGGGTTCGGTCACCACGCTGTTGCCAAAGGGTACGATCAAGACGGTGCTGTAAGCGCCCACAGCTTGAGAGAATGAGGGCATCCGGTTGGATGCCCTCTTCAAATGTACCTGCCCGGTACGGACAAGAGCCCTGCAGTGCACTGCGCGCAGGGTATCGGCAGCATCAACTATGCAAGCAAGAGACTCGTTTAGACTCACTTGATCTCGAGACTCACACAGAACGCTGAATCAATATGAATCGCTATCCTATTTGGAAATATATTCTGATCGTCATCGCGCTGTTATTTGGCGTGCTGTACACCATACCGAACTTCTTTGGCGAATCGCCTGCGGTACAGGTGAGCAGCGGCAAATCGACGCTGAAGATCGACAGCTCACTGGCTGACCGGGTCTCGCAAGTCCTGCAGCAAGGCAATTTGCAGGCGGACGGCGTCGCGTTTGAAAACACCGGTGCTCAAGGCACGGTACGCGCCCGTTTCCACGATACCGACACGCAATTCAAGGCCAAGGCCTTGCTTGAGCAAAGCCTGAATACCGATCCAACCGATCCGACCTATGTCGTCGCCTTCAACCTGATGCCGAACACGCCGCACTGGCTGCAAGCCATGCACGCGTTCCCAATGTACCTGGGCCTCGATTTGCGCGGCGGTGTGCACTTCCTGATGCAGGTCGACACCAAGGCAGTCATCAGCAAGCGCCTGCAAGGCTTGCAAGCCAGCGCCCGTGGCGCCTTGCGTGACAAGGACATCCGCTACAGCGGCATCAACCGCAACGGCGATGCGATCGAAATCAGTTTCCGTGACCAGGACACCCTCAACAAGGCGCGCGACCTGCTGGCGCCGCAATTGACGGAAATGCAGCTCCAGGTTGCGCCGCCGGTGGCTGGCACCGATCCGACGCTGGTGGCGACGCTGAAGCCGGATGCGCTCAAGCAGATCGTCGATAACGGCGTCACGCAAAACATCACCACGCTGTCGAAGCGGGTGAATGAATTGGGCGTTGCCGAGCCGATCATCCAGCGCCAGGGCGCAGACCGCATCGTGGTGCAACTGCCTGGTGTGCAGGATGTCTCGCGCGCCAAGGACATCATCGGCCGTACCGCAACGCTGGAAGTGCGGATGGTGGATGAGTCGGTGACTCGCGGTACCGAAGCCACTGCAGCTGTGCCGTTCGGCTCGGAACTGTTCAAGGTCGGCAAGAATGCGCCGGTAGTGCTGTACAAGGATCCAGTCCTGACTGGCGACTACATCTCCAACGCCGCTGTCAGCTTTGACCAGAACCAGCAGCCTGCAGTCAGTATCGACCTTAACGGCGACGGTGGCCGCAAGATGCGCGACGCCACCCGCGGCAAGGTCGGCAAGGCCATGGCGATTGTGCTGTTTGAAAAAGGCAAGGGCGAAGTCCTGACCGTAGCGACCATCCAAAGTGAACTGGGCTCACGCTTCCAGATCACCGGCATGGGTTCGCCGGAAGCGGCAGCCGACCTGGCGCTGCTGTTGCGCGCCGGTTCGCTGGCGGCGCCGATGGAAATCATCGAAGAACGCACCATCGGTCCGCAGTTGGGTGCTGAGAACATCAAGAAGGGCTTTGATTCGACCATGTACGGCTTTGCCGTGATCGCCGTGTTCATGATCGCCTATTACATGCTGTTCGGCTTGTTCAGCGTGTTGGCGCTATCGGTCAACCTGCTGCTGTTGATCGCTGTGCTGTCGACATTGCAAGCGACCTTGACCTTGCCGGGTATCGCCGCGATTGCGCTGACACTGGGTATTGCGATTGATGCCAACGTGCTGGTGAATGAGCGTATCCGCGAAGAGCTGCGTAACGGCAATTCACCGCAAGCTGCGATTTCCATCGGTTTCGACCGCGCCTGGGCCACCATCCTGGACTCCAACGTGACGACGCTGATCGCCGGCCTGGCGCTGCTGATTTTCGGTTCCGGTGCGATCCGCGGTTTCGCGGTGGTGCACTGCCTCGGCATCCTGACCTCGATTTTCTCGGCGGTCTTCGTGTCGCGCGGTTTCGCTAATCTGTGGTACGGCCGCAAGAAGAAATTGACCAGCTTGTCGATTGGTCAAATCTGGAAGCCGAACGCTTAAAGCGAGCTCAAGAAACGTCGTCATTCCCGCCTGCGCGGGAATGACGCAGCAGTAATTCGAGGCCGCCTTAAGCTGCGGCCACAGTGAACTAAAAGGAATGTGATGGAACTTTTCCGCATCAAAAAAGATATTCCGTTCATGCGCCATGCATTGATTTTCAATGTGATTTCGGCGCTGACGTTCGTGGCTGCAGTGTTCTTTCTGTTCTCGAAAGGCCTGCATCTGTCGATTGAATTTACCGGTGGTACAGTCATCGAGGTGGCATACACCAAGCCGGCGAATATCGAAGGCATTCGCAAGACTGTTGAAGGCCTCGGTTATACCGACAACCAGGTAACCAATTTCGGCACTGCGCAAGACGTCATGATTCGTCTGCCTGCCCAAAAAGGTGTGAACTCCGGTCAGCAAAGTGCGACCGTGCTGGCCGCACTGAAGCAACAGGACGCCGATGTCGAACTGAAGCGTACAGAGTTCGTTGGACCGCAGGTTGGCGACGAACTGGCGCATGACGGCTTGATGGCGCTGCTGTTCGTGGTGATTGGCATCGTGATCTACCTGGCGATCCGTTTCGAATGGAAATACGCGGTGGCGGCGATCATCGCCAACTTGCATGACGTGATCATCATCCTGGGCTTCTTCGCATTCTTCCAGTGGGAGTTCTCGCTGACAGTGCTGGCGGCGATCCTGGCGGTGCTGGGCTATTCGGTGAATGAATCGGTGGTGGTGTTCGACCGCGTGCGCGAAACCTTCCGTGACCGTCGCTTCGGCAAGCTGGCAGTGCCGGACGTGATGAACCATGCGATCACCAGCACCATCTCGCGTACCATCATCACCCACGGCAGTACCGAAATCATGGTGTTGTCGATGTTCGTCTTCGGCGGCCCGGCACTGCACTATTTTGCGCTGGCGCTGACCATCGGTATTCTGTTCGGTATCTACTCTTCGGTATTCGTGGCGGCTGCGGTAGCAATGTGGCTGGGCGTCAAGCGTGAAGACATGATCAAGCCGATCAAAGAAAAAGACGAGACAGATGGCGCCGTAGTCTGACGGGGCATCGATAAACCTACTGCGCGCTACAATCTCGACACTGCGATGCTCACCGTACCTGCGTACGGTTGCAATTCTCCTGCCGACCTTGCAGCGCTCGCTACGGGTTTTCGCAACCCCTGCGGCATCTGAATAATAAAAAAACCAGCCTTCGGGCTGGTTTTTTTATTGCTAGGAAACGTAGGGTGGGCACTGGTGCCCACGCACGCTCCTTGAATCAGTGTTACTTAGATTTTCTTCGCCAATGCCGCTGCCTGTCCGATGTAGTTGGACGGCGTCATCGCCAGCAAGTGATCCTTGGCTTCCTGCGGGATTTCCAGCTTGAGGATGAACTCGCGCAGCGCATCCTTGGAGATGCCCTTGCCGCGGGTCAGCTCTTTCAATTGCTCGTACGGATTTTCAATGCCGTAGCGGCGCATCACGGTTTGCACCGGTTCCGCCAGCACTTCCCAGGTTGCGTCCAGGTCTTCACCCAGGCGCGCTGGATTGACTTCCAGCTTGTTCAAGCCACGCAGGCAGCTGTCGTACGCCAGGATCGCATAACCGAGGCCGACGCCGATATTGCGCAGCACGGTCGAATCGGTCAGGTCGCGCTGCCAGCGTGACAGCGGCAGTTTTTCCGACATGTGCTTGAGCACGGCGTTGGCCATGCCCAGGTTACCTTCGGAATTTTCGAAGTCGATCGGGTTGACCTTGTGCGGCATGGTCGATGAACCGATTTCGCCGGCCTTGGTGCGTTGCTTGAAGTAGCCGAGCGAGATGTAACCCCAGATATCGCGGTTCAAATCCAGCAGGATGGTGTTGCTGCGGCTGATTGCATCGAACAGTTCGGCCATGTAGTCGTGTGGCTCGATCTGGATGGTGTATGGATTGAAGACCAGGCCGAGGCGTTGTTCGATGACGTTCTTGGAGAAGTTTTCCCAATCGAAGTCGGGGTAAGCCGACAGGTGGGCATTGTAGTTGCCGACGGCGCCGTTCATCTTGCCGAGGATTTCGACTGCGGCGATGCGCTTGGTGGCGCGCTGCAGGCGTGCCACAACGTTGGCGATTTCCTTGCCGAGTGTGGTCGGGCTGGCCGGCTGGCCGTGGGTGCGCGACATCATCGGCAGATCGGCGTTGGCGTGCGCCAGTTCGGTCAGCTTGGCAATCACTTGTTGCAGAGCCGGCAGCAACACGGTGTCGCGCGCCGCTTTCAGCATCATGCCGTGCGAGGTATTGTTGATGTCTTCGGAAGTGCAGGCGAAGTGGATGAACTCCGACGCCGCAACCAGTTCCGGTACATCCTTGACTTGCTCTTTCAGCCAGTATTCGACTGCTTTCACGTCATGGTTGGTGACTGCTTCGATGGCCTTGATGCGTTCTGCATCGGTTTCGCTGAAATCGCTGGCCAGTTTGTCGAGCAACGCGGTAGCGCTGGCCGAGAACGGTTTGATTTCAGTGAAGCCGGCTTGCGACAGAGCCTGCAGCCAAGCGATTTCAACCTTGACCCGGTGGTGCATGAAGCCTGCTTCGGACAGGATCGGGCGCAGTTTGTCGGTTTTGGCGGCGTAGCGGCCATCCAGCGGGGACAGGGCGGAAAGCGTGGAAAGAGACATGATAGTGATGACTATAGAGGTGAATGAAGATAAGGTCACGGGGCAACAATTCCTATACTGCAATTGTGCGCCGTTGTTGCTTATCCGTAAGAAATCAGGGGAATAACAACTGAAGCCGAATTTTACCATTGTGATCGTGGTAAATCTGTCGCTTTCCGCGCCGGCAGGGGTCGGGATGAACAAAGTGGCTTATGTCGAATGCTATAATCGCTCATAATTTTTTGCTATAAGTGACATATGAAGCTGATCGGTTCCCTCGGTAGTCCTTTTGTTCGCAAAGTCCGTGTTGTCATGGCGGAGAAGAAGCTTGATTACGACTTTGTGCTGGAGGATGTGTGGGCTCCGGACACCAAGATCCAGGCGTCCAATCCGTTGGGTAAGGTACCTTGCCTGGTGATGGAAGATGGCGGCGCCATGTTCGATTCTCATGTGATCGTCGAATATCTCGATACCCTGACTCCGGTTGGCAAACTGATTCCGATCAACAGCCGTGAACGCTCCGAAGTCAAATGCTGGGAAGCGCTGGCCGACGGCGTCCTCGACGCGGGTGTGATGATCCGACTGGAAGGCTTGCAGCGTCCTGCCGAATTGCGCAGCCAGGCCTGGATCGATCGCCAGCAGCGCAAGATCGATGCCGGCCTGAAGGCGATGGCGACCGGTTTGGCAGAAAAACCATTCTGTTCCGGCACGCATTATTCGCTGGCCGATGTTGCAGTTGGTTGCGCACTGGGCTGGCTCAGTTTCCGTTTCCCGGAAATCACCTGGCGCGAAGATTATCCGACACTGGCAAAATTGTTCGAGAAATTGTCCGAGCGCCAGTCGTTCAAGGATACCGTCCCACAGTAAGCGTAATACGCCAACTGGTGCGGACAATAGGCGCATAGCAAAAGCAGCAACTCAGATCACTGACGCTGGCTGTTTCGTCAAATAGAAGACGAAACAGCCAGCGCCCAGATTTCAGATATATCTTCCCTCCGCATCAATTCCCACGCATTTCCGGGCACTTCGCCCAACTACGATCCGATCAGGATTTGTCATTCCACGTTGTCGTCTCTTAACTGATGGCGCGCTAGTTTTTCTTGGGCGTGAAGAAAGTCGATGGCGACTGCCCGAAGGTTTTGCGGAACATCGCGGAAAACGCCGACTGGCTGGCATAGCCCAATTCGGCCGCAACCAGCGACAGCGGCATGCCGCGCGCGATCATCGGCGCGGCATGCGCCAGTCTGATCTGTTGCCGCCATTGGCCGAAAGTCATGCCCAGGTCGCGTTCGAACAATCGCGCCAGGGTTCTTTCCGAAGCGCCGACTTGCTGTGCCCAATCGGCTAGCGTGGTATTTGAATCGGGTGTCTCGATCAGGGCCTGGCAGATGGCGTGCAGGCGTTTCTCGGTCGGCAGCGCGATCCGTATCGCCTGGGTCTTGGCTTCGGCCAGTTCGTTCAGGATCAACTGGCTGATCAGCGACTCGCGCTGGCTATCTTCATTGACCTGCGATAGTGCGGCGATCAGTTCGCGCAGCAAGGTGGAGACTTCCAGCACGATGCATTGCCGGCCTTGAAACGGCACCGAGTCGCTATGCACATACAGTGCGCGCAATAGCGATTTTTCCATGGTGGCGATTTCATGCTCCACCAGCGGCGGAATCCAGATTGCCCTGAGCGGTGGCACGATCCAGGTGCTGTTGCCGACGCTGACGCGCAGCACGCCTTCCGCAGCATAGGTAACCTGTCCCCATGGATGTGAGTGGGCGTGCAGCTGTTCGGCAGCCTCCAGGTTGCGGGCGCGCAGCCGGACCGGATGTGTTGCATCCGGCACAACGTCAAGCAGGCCGATGCGGGTATGGGTGAGTATTTGCGCGGGCATGGGCTTATCTCTAAATACTGTGATGCTTCTGGGCCAAGCCCGGTCTGACAGCTGTGGGCGAGGATGGCAGGCAACGGTCGGCAGGTCAAATTGGCAGAAAGTCGACAAATTATGTCGCCCTATCTTAAAACAGTCTCCAAGTTTTTGCTTACACTTCTAACTTGCCCATGACCAAAGCCCGCTGCGACGCGATACAAGAGGCGGCGGCGCCATCTGGGGCACATGATTTCCCACTTTTATTCGATGACCATGCAAACCGCTACCAAGCAACTTTCCCCCACGCTGGGGTCGCACGATGCCGAAAAGACCGGCTTCCGTGTATTGGGCGCCATCAGTTTTGCGCACTTCCTCAACGACATGATCCAGTCGCTGATCCTGTCGATCTATCCGCTGCTGAAGGGGAATTTCAACCTCAGCTTCGCACAGATCGGCCTGATCACGCTGACTTATCAGATTACCGCATCGATCCTGCAGCCGCTGGTCGGGCTGTACACCGACAAGCATCCGAAGCCGTATTCGCTGGCGCTGGGGATGGGCTTTACGCTGATCGGCCTGTTGCTGCTGTCGGTTGCGCCCAACTACGGCATCCTGCTGTTGGCGGCGGCGCTGGTCGGCACCGGTTCGTCGATCTTCCATCCGGAATCGTCACGGGTTGCCCGCATGGCGTCCGGCGGCCGCCATGGCTTGGCACAATCGATCTTCCAGGTCGGCGGCAATGCCGGCAGCTCGATGGGGCCGTTGCTGGCCGCATGGATCGTGATCCCGCACGGACAAAGCAGCATCGCCTGGTTTTCGGCCGCAGCGCTGCTGGCGATCGTGGTGCTGTGGCAGATCGGCAACTGGTACAAGCGCAAGCGTCAGGAGGCCAAGAGCCGGCCAGCCAAGGCGCAGCAGCCGCATTTCGTGTTGCCACGCAAGAAGGTCATGTTTTCGATCGGCATCCTGCTGATGCTGATCTTTTCCAAGTACTTCTACATGGCCAGCTTGAGCAGCTATTTCACGTTCTACCTGATCGATAAATTCCATCTGTCGGTGCAGTCGGCGCAGTTGCACTTGTTCGTGTTCCTGTTTTCGGTCGCTGCCGGCACCGTGCTGGGCGGACCGATCGGTGACAAGGTCGGGCGCAAGCTGGTGATCTGGGTGTCGATTCTGGGCGTGGCCCCGTTCACATTGATGCTGCCATATGCCAACCTGTTCTGGACCGGCATCCTGACGGTGGTGATCGGCGTGATCCTGGCTTCGGCATTCTCGGCGATCCTGGTGTTTGCCCAGGAACTGGTGCCAGGCAAGGTGGGCACCGTATCCGGCCTGTTCTTCGGCTTTGCCTTCGGCATGGGCGGCATCGGCGCCGCGGCGCTGGGCAAATTGGCTGACATGACCAGCATCAGCTTCGTCTACCAGGTTTGCTCGTTCCTGCCGCTGATCGGCTTGCTGGCGATGTTCCTGCCGAATCTCGATGCCTATCGGCGCAAGGCAGCGGGCTGACCTCGCAGATAAGACGTTCATAAAAAAAGCGCGCTTGCATTTGGCAAGCGCGCTTTTTTATTTTGGAGAACCGTTATGATTATTTCTTTTGCTTGGCGACCCATTGTTCCAGCGCCTGCAGCGTGTTGCTGACGTGCTTGTCCGGGTCCATGCTGCTGTATTCGTAAATGATGCTGCCGTTCGGTGCGATCACGTAGGACACGCGGTCGGCATAACCGGTTTTATAGAGCAGCACCGAATCGTAGGATTTCATGATGCTCTGGTCCTGGTCGGCGGCAACCGGAAACTTGCTGCGGCATTCGCTTACCGAAAATTTGTTGAGGGTATCGATGTTATCTGCAGAGACTCCGATTACGGTGGCGCCGAGTGCTTTGTACTTGTCGACCGCATCGGCAAACAGATGCGCTTCAATGGTGCAGCCCTTGGTGAAGGCGGCGGGATAGAAGTACAGCACGACCGGGCCTTTTTTCAGCTCGTCGGCCAGCGAATAGGTAAACACCTGGCCGCCCAGCGACGCTTGTGTCGTGAAGGATGGCGCTTTGTCGCCTGCTTTAAGGGCGGCAAAAGCAGGCGCAGTCATAGCGCCGCAAATCAGCAATGCTGCAATCAGTCGTTTCATGGGGACTCCTGGTCAAAGATATCCACCATCATGCTTCGAGACACGGAAGTTGTCCAATGACTTGTTTGGTCAGCCGGAAAATATGCAGTCGATGACGCGCATCGACCTCATTCTGTGCTGACCGCACGTTGCATCAACGACCGCGCCAGCCGCCACCCCAGCCACGTCCGCCCCAGCCGCCATAATAGCCAAAGCCGATACCGATGGCAGGCGCCGCATACACCGGTGCCGGCGCATAGTAGCCGCCATCGTAATAGCCGCCGCCATAATACTGGTTGCCGTTATAAGGCACGGCAACGCAGCCCCCCAGCAGTACGGTTGCACCTAGCAAGCCTGCTGTCATGAGAAGTCGCTTGTTCATTTGGCCCTCCATCCGTTTATCTAATGGAAATTGGATATAAGCCTAGCAGATAAGTTCAGGTTGGGAAGGGTGGCATGTATCACGCATGAATCGGTGATAGAGGGGAGTATGTCTAAAAAAGAAGATTAAAACCTCGGAACAGAGCCTAATTCCTTTCCATACTCCGTACAGTATCAATACGGAGCATGGAAAAGGATGTGCTACTTTTACAATCGGTAACCAAATTCACGCTGGAATTGGTCGTCGATTTCTGCGCGGCTAGGTGCATGGTTCTGCGGGCCCAGGTGCGCAATCTTGATGCTGCCCAACAAACTGGACAGGCGGCCGGTCGTGGCCCAGTCCATGCCATTGGTCAGGCCGTACAGAATGCCGGCACGGAAAGCGTCGCCGCAACCGGTCGGATCGAGCACCCGTTCGGCCTTGACGCAAGGAATATCGATCTTGCTGTTGGAGGTAAAGATCTCTGCACCCAGTTCACCGCGGGTTACCACCAGCGCCGATACGCGTTCGGCAATCTGTTGCAGCGACAAACCGGTGCGCGACGCCAGCATTTCTGCTTCGTAGTCATTGACCGCGATGTAAGTCGCCAGTTCGATGAAGTGCTTCAGCTCATCGCCATTGAACATCGGCATGCCTTGGCCTGGATCGAAGATCAGCGGTATGCCCTGGGTGGCGCAATCTTCAGCGTGCTGCAGCATGCCGTCGCGGCCGTCCGGAGCGACGATCGCCAGTTTGACCGGGCCGGCATCGGCCACTTTGTTTTCATGCGAATAAGTCATTGCGCCCGGATGGAAGGCGTTGATCTGGTTGTTGTCGGCGTCGGTGGTGATGAAGCATTGCGCGGTGTAGATCGACTCGATGGTGCGCACCGAGCGGCGCGAAATACCTTGCTGATCCAGACGCTCAAGGTAGTCACCGGCATCATGGCCGACAGTCGCCATGATCTGCGGATCGCCGCCCAGCAGTTTCAGGTTGTAGGCGATATTGCCGGCGCAGCCGCCAAACTCGCGGCGCATGGTCGGCACCAGGAATGAAACGCTGATTTTATGTAATTGATCGGCCAGCAGCGATTCCGAGAAGCGCCCCGGGAATTGCATGATGACGTCGTACGCCAGTGAACCGCAGATGAGTGATGTCATAGTTTATATTTTGTGGAACGGAGTTTCGCAGCGTAGGGTGGCCACATCGTGCCCACGCGTGAATTCACAGCGTCTACATACGGTGTTGATGCCGAGCAGGCTTACACTCTGGCCATCATGGGCACGCGCGGGCACTGCGTGCCCACCCTACGACAAAGCGGTTAAATTTCAAATAAAAACAGTTGTGCCAAGTGTAGCATCGGAGAAACGAAGCTTGCTGAGATCAAGGATAAAACAGATAAACCCGATAACCCGATGCTTTCAGTTGCTGTAGTTCGAACGTCAACTTGATGGGTTGCTCCTGGTCGCTACCGAAACCAAGACTGGCATTGGTTGCTGCGCTAAGATAATCGCGCGGCGTAAATACGCGGCGCACGATGGCCTTTTCGTTGGCATCGTTCAAGGTCAATTCGATATTTGGCCACGCCTGCACAGTGTCGCTGCGATTGCGCAGCAGCAGGTTCAGCGAAAAGATATTGCGCGCTGGATCAAGTGCCTGCAATTCATTGGCATCGATCGAAATCGTGTCGATTTTCATCGGCAGGTCAACGCGACAGCCGATTTTGGCGCAGGCGCCGGTCAGCAGCGGCTTGAGCTGCGGCACGCGCACCGCCAACTGGTCGCGGAACAGGTAAGCCGATTGGCCGATGGCGCCGACCAGCAACAGCGCGCCGACACCCCACATGACGCCGCGCAATGCGCCGCCGATGCGTTGCTTGCGGCGGGCACTGAGGACGAAATCCGGTTCGTCGGAAATTTCTGGGTCCGAGTCATTAGTTTTGTCGCGACCCTTCCTGCGGCTGCCGCTTTCACTGCCGTCGGCTGCGTTCTGCGCCGCGGATGCATTCTTCACGCCGCGCCAGGGTTTGCGCTGCAACTCGTCGATGATGCGATCAAGTTCATCGTCATCGGATGGCGCTTTGCCTTCTTTTGGGATTGGCTTGCCGTCGGTGTCGACCAGGTAGTCGTTTTCGCCGGCAACATGCATCAAGGTCATGCGCGCCATCTGTTTGTCGCTGTCATCCTCGTCGCTGACATAGGTGTTGCCATCGACATCTGCATCAACATGACGATGCCAGACATTGGGCGCTGGCGCTTCGCCGGTTTCGTCACCCAGTTCTGCAGGAGCGGAAGGCTTGACCAGGCCGAACGGCGTGTGATGTACGTCGGCAGGAGCGGATTGACTGGTTTCCTCGGCGATGCGTAAATCTTCTTCCAGGCCGTCGATGGCCGCTTCTACGCGGTCCGATGCGGAGGTCGGCATCTTTTCGAACGGCGCTGGGGTAGGCACGGCGGTTTCGCTGCGCGCAATGGTCGGTAGCGGATGATCGGTGGCGACCACCACCGTTGCATCGGTTTCCGGTATACGTTCGGGTTCGGGTTCCGGTGCCGTTGCTGTGACGGTTTCTTCCTGATGCGGATGCGATGGAGGCGTAGCCGGCTTCTGTTCCGCCGTTGCTGCGATTGCTGGTGCAGCCAGGCTGGCTGGCTGCGTCGCAGCAGGGACTGGATCGGGAGAGGCGGCCGGCGCGGCTGCTGGTGTGGCGACAGGAGCTGCAACCTCAGGCCGCACCAAGTGCTCGATGCCGTTGAATACTTCGCGGCAGCTACCACAGCGGACCAGGCCGCCGCGCAGCTTCAACTGGTCATTGGCGACCCGGAAGGTGGTTTGACAATGCGGACATTGGGTCGCTAGCGCCATGGTGTGCGGCTTATGCCTTCAGTTTTCCGGAGAGGGCAACCCAGCCGTCGTGTTCGGCCCATACCGTCAGTGGAATCCACTGGGCATAGGCGGCGATGACGTCGTCGGCCTGGGCCGCGAGCACGCCGGACAGGGTCAGGCTGCCGCCGGGAGCGATGCGGCTACACAGCATCGGCGCCATCAGCTTGAGCGGGCCTGACAGGATGTTGGCTACCACGGCGTCGAAAACCTGCACGCTGGCGCTGCTGCTGAAATCTTCCGGCAGGTAGTAGTCGACGCTGCAATGATTGCGTTCGCTGTTGTAGCGTGCCGCATCGATCGCATGCGGATCAATGTCGACCCCAACCACGGTCGGGCAGCCGAGTTTTTTGGCAACCATGGCCAGGATGCCGGAGCCGCAGCCGTAATCGAGCAGCGATTGCGGCTGCTGCGCCGGTACATTGATTTCCAGCCATTCCATGCACAGGCGGGTAGTCGGATGGCTACCGGTGCCGAACGCCAGGCCCGGATCGAGTTCCAGGATCAGGCCGTTGGCATCCGGCGCATCGTGCCAGCTCGGCACGACCCAGATGTTCTTGCCGATATGAATCGGATCAAATTGCGATTGCGTCAATCGCACCCAATCCTGTGCCGCGACTGGGCGCAAGGAATAAGGTGGGACCGGCACGCCGCAGGCTGCGGCGGCAGTGCTGACGATGGCTGCGTGGTCGGCATCGACTTCGGCCAGGACCACTACGCGGCTGCGCTGCCATGCCGCTTCCTTGGGCTCCATGCCAGGCTCGCCGAACAGCGGTTGTTCGGATGCGGTACCTTCGTCGGCGTCTTCCACTGAAACCGACAGCGCGCCAGCCTCCATCAACGCATCGGACAGATTCTCGGCGTCGGTTAGTGGCACTTCAATAACAATTTCGGTCCAACTCATCTGATGCCTTAATTACTGTACTTGTGCGTTATGGAGCGCCGGCGCGGGCGTGAAAGCCCGCTGCCGTCTTTATTTCTTGACCGCTTTATCCGTTTCCTTGGCCACAACCGGACGTTCAGCCAGTTTATGCTCAAGATAATGGATGTTGGTGCCGCCTTCAATGAAGCGCGCATCGATCATCAGTTCGCGGTGCAGCTGGATGTTGGTCTGGATACCCTCGACCACCATTTCCGACAGCGCGATCTGCATGCGCTTGATCGCTTGCTCGCGATTGGCGCCGTAAGAAATCACCTTGCCGACCATCGAGTCGTAATGCGGCGGCACGAAGTAACCGGCGTAGGCATGCGAGTCAACCCGGATGCCAGGGCCGCCAGGAGCATGCCACGACAGGATTTTGCCGGGAGATGGGGTAAATTTGAATGGGTCTTCGGCGTTGATACGGCATTCGATGGCGTGACCGGAGAGCTGGATATCGCGTTGACGGAAGCGCAGCTTTTCGCCGGCCGCAATGCGAATCTGTTCCTGGACGATGTCGATGCCGGTGATCATCTCGGTGATCGGATGCTCAACCTGGACCCGGGTATTCATTTCGATGAAGTAGAACTCGCCGTTTTCATACAGGAATTCAAACGTGCCGGCGCCGCGGTAATCCATCTTGCGGCAGGCTTCGGCGCAACGATCGCCGATCTTCTCGATGATCTTGCGTGGGATGCCAGGCGCTGGCGCTTCTTCGATCACTTTCTGGTGGCGGCGCTGCATCGAGCAGTCGCGTTCGCCCAGCCAGACGGCGTTCTTGAATTGGTCGGCGAGGATCTGGATTTCCACGTGACGCGGATTTTCCAGGTACTTCTCCATATAGACTTCCGGATTGCCGAATGCAGCGCCGGCTTCCGTCTTGGTCATGGTCACGGCATTGGCCAGTGCGGCTTCAGTGTGCACCACGCGCATGCCGCGTCCGCCACCGCCGCCAGCGGCCTTGATGATGACCGGATAACCGATCTTGCGGGCGATCTTGACGATTTCTTTCGGATCGTCCGGCAGTGCGCCTTCGGAGCCGGGAACGCATGGCACGCCAGCGCGGATCATGGCTTGCTTCGCCGATACCTTATCGCCCATCAGGCGGATGTTGGCCGGACGCGGGCCGATGAAGACGAAGCCGGATTGCTCCACGCGTTCGGCGAAATCGGCGTTTTCCGACAGGAAGCCGTAGCCAGGGTGGATCGCCTCGGCGTCGGTAACTTCCGCCGCGCTGATGATGGCCGGCATGTTGAGATAGCTCAGGCTGGACGGCGCCGGTCCGATACAGACCGATTCGTCAGCCAGTTTCACGTATTTGGCGTCGCGATCGGCTTCGGAATGGACCATCACGGTTTTGATGCCCATTTCACGGCAGGCGCGTTGAATGCGCAAGGCAATTTCGCCGCGATTGGCAATAAGGATTTTTTCAAACATAGTAAATGGTATGTGCGTCGCTAAGAGTCAAGCGTTATCAAGCATTGGGCTGGCAATACGGGCGAGCTGCGGTGCGCTGCGTGAGACGTTGCAAGCGAACCGGATGGCCCTGCATTGGCAACCAGAATGGCGCCATCGGGAAAGCCCGATGGCGCCGGATAAATATTAGCCAATGATAAACAGTGGTTGGCCGAACTCGACCGGCTGGCCGTTCTCAACCAGAATCTTCTTTACTACGCCGGAAGCGTCGGCTTCGATTTCATTCAACAGTTTCATCGCTTCGATGATGCACAAGGTGCCGCCTTCTTTGATTTCCGAGCCGACTTCGACAAACGGTGGCGTGCCGGGAGCCGACGAGCGGTAGAAGGTACCAACCATCGGCGATTTGACGATGTGGCCTTCCGGTACCGCTGCCACTTCAACCGGCGCTGCGACTGGAGCCGAGGCAGTTGGCGCTACCTGGAAATGTGCTGGTTGTTGCTGCGCCTGCGGCTGCATCATGACAACCTGGTTCTGCGGGGATGCAGATGATTTGACGATACGGACCTTGCTTTCGCCTTCGGTCACTTCCAGCTCTTCGATGTCCGATTCAGCGACCAGGTCGATCAGCGTCTTGAGTTTTCTCAAATCCATATGCAATCCTTCAGAATATGTGTGTTCTATAAATAGTGAAAATTTAAAGCAATTTTCGTTTTTTTAGCAGTCGAATCCGCGAAGTTGCAAGCTGCTTGCAAGCACGAAGGATCCGCCGCGGCAAAGCTTCAATTACAACGCGTGTTCAACTAGAGTTTCTTAATTGCAAAATCAACGGCGGCGCGATAACCGTCCACGCCCAAACCGCAAATGACCCCAACAGCCACATCCGACAAATAGGAGTGATGCCGGAAAGCTTCTCGCTGGTGGATATTCGAGATGTGGATCTCCACAAAACGGATAGCGACTCCCGCCAGTGCGTCGCGCAAGGCTACACTGGTATGCGTGAGACCGCCAGGGTTGATCACAATCGCGTCGACGCCTTCTGCCTTGGCCGCATGGATGCGGTCTATCAGGGCGCCTTCATGATTGCTTTGGAAGCACTCCAGCCGGGCGCCGGCGGCGCTTGCCTGGGCCTGGGCTGCCTGCTCGACATCGGCCAGCGAGGTCGAACCGTAGACTTCTGGCTCTCGTGTACCCAGCAGATTCAGGTTGGGTCCATTGAGTAGAAGTATATTTTTTGCCATGGAGATAGTGCTCCGTTTGACGACGATGCGCGCATTTTGCCGTCAAATGACGTTGACTGGCAAGGGAAAAATTGTTTCTGTGAAATTTCGGCGTGGATTTGTTAAATTTCTTTTTGGAGAAATTAATACTTAATAATATTTAAAGTAATGCCAAGTCCTTGCGTATTTCATCGAATTTAATACTGCCCAAATATACCTTTTTCACGGCCCCATCGCGGCCGATCAAGACCGTGAACGGCAGCCCGCCAGCCTGGTTGCCGAACTGCCGCAGTAACGCCGTGGCACCGCTGCCGGCCACATATAGAGGATAGGAAATCTTGTATTTCTCGGCAAATTGGGCGATGTTGTCTTGGGAATCGATGCCAATCCCGATA
This sequence comes from Collimonas sp. NPDC087041, assembly GCF_044745265.1. Taxonomy (NCBI): domain Bacteria; kingdom Pseudomonadati; phylum Pseudomonadota; class Betaproteobacteria; order Burkholderiales; family Oxalobacteraceae; genus Collimonas; species Collimonas sp. NPDC087041. Next base: position 145,380 of record NZ_JBIUZX010000010.1, on the reverse strand, counting down.
ATTTGAATGTTCTTGGAAGCTATTTCCGCTTGCAAGGCATTCAATTCCGGCATCTCTTCAACACAAGGTGCACACCAGGTCGCCCAGAAATTAACAATCAGCGGCTTGCCTTGCCATTGCGCGAGCGAACTCGCCTTGCCGCTCGCATCAGGCATCGATTGCGTAAACAAATTGGCGACGGCAGCGTTTTCCGGCGCTGCTGGCGTATGGCGTTGTACACCAAAATAAATGCCGATAGCGCAAAATAGAATCGCAATCGGCACAAATATCAAAATATTTCGTTTCATTAATCTTCTTCTTGATTGATTAACATGCGTACGGCATTCAAGTCGGCGCGTTCTGCACGCTTGCCTGACGCGGCCCTGATACTACCTCGCAAATCGTCAGTTTCATATAGGGTTAAATGTATACCTTCTTTTTTATACATGAAACTCACAGTTTCCACCGGGTCGTTATTACCACCGCTTTTAAGGGATGGGCTGCTTGATAGCTCAAACTGCACATTCTTGTTAAAAAGGAAAATTTCAACGTCTTTGGGGCTGTCGACGAACAAATGCAGATAAATGTCCGAGTGCTCGCTAGCTGTGCCGTTGAGGACTGCACCGGTAAGGTAGGGATTAAACTGAGCCAGTTCGCCCATCATTTCGACAGCAAGTTGCCGTAAATGTAAAAGTCGCCCGGGCTGGGTGTCGCCGAAGAATAATTCGTTATAGATGCGTACTTCTTCTTCGATCTGGGCATTATCGGGCAGGAATTCGCCGCGAACCCGTTTGTTGCCCAGGCACATTTTGACGGCTTTGCGCTTTGCGGTGCCATAATCGGCGCCGTCTTCCGCGATCATGCGTGCCGCCGTTGCGGCAATTTCTGCGCGCAGTTGTTCTAGTTCAGGAGAGAGATTGGATGCCATAAGCCGGATCATAAAGCGATTTCTGGTTAGTGTGCCATTCCGCCGCAACTGCGAAGCCGAAGTCGCCCGGAAAAAATCTAGGCGTCAGTTTATCGGTCAAACCGGCCGCTCAGGTAAAATCACGGTATTCCTCTTAGTAGAATAGTGAAACTCAAGAATGCATATTCATATCCTTGGCATCTGCGGCACCTTTATGGGCGGTTTGGCGGTGTTGGCTAAACAGGCCGGACATAAAGTGACCGGCTGCGATGCCAATGTGTACCCGCCGATGAGCACCCAGCTCGAGGCGCAAGGCATCGAACTGATCCAGGGTTTCGGCCCGGAACAGATAAACCTGCAGCCGGACTTGTTCGTGATCGGCAATGTGGTCTCGCGCGGCAATCCCTTGATGGAAGAGATACTGAACCGCGGTTTGCCGTATGTCTCGGGGCCGCAATGGATCGGCGAGCATATCTTGCGCGACAAATGGGTCCTGGCGGTAGCCGGCACCCACGGCAAGACCACCACTTCAGCGATGCTGGCCTGGATCCTGGAAGACGCCGGTTACGATCCCGGTTTCCTGATCGGCGGCGTGCCGATGAATTTCGGCATTTCTGCCAGGTTATCGGGCAAAGCCGGTGCCGCAGCATCTTCGTTCTTCGTCATCGAAGCCGATGAATACGACACCGCCTTCTTCGACAAGCGCAGCAAGTTTGTCCACTATCACGCCAAGACCGCGATCCTGAATAACCTGGAATACGATCACGCCGACATTTTTCCTGATCTGGCAGCGATCGAAACCCAGTTCCATCATCTGGTCCGCACCGTCCCCGGTGTCGGCCGCCTGGTTGTGAATGCCCGCGAACCGGCGTTGCAACGCGTGCTGCAACGCGGTTGCTGGAGCGAAAAGGAAATGTTTGGCGGCGAGCAGCAAGGCTGGTCGCTCCACACCCTGGAGAACGGCGACTTTGAAGTGAGCTTCAATGGCGAGCTCCAGGGCGTGGTGCAATGGCAGTTGAGCGGTGAGCACAATCGCATGAACGCGGTGGCTGCGATTGCCGCCGCCCGCCATGTCGGCGTGCCGCCGGTGCAGGCGATTGCCGCACTGAGCAAGTTTGAAAACGTCAAACGCCGGATGGAATTGCGCGGCACGGTACGCGATATCGCGGTGTATGACGATTTCGCCCACCATCCGACCGCCATCGCCACTACCGTTGCCGGCTTGCGCAAGAAGGTCGGCAAGGCGCGCATCCTGGCGGTGCTGGAGCCGCGTTCGAACACGATGAAGCTGGGCGCCATGAAAGATGCGCTGCCGGGTAGTTTGGGCGAAGCCGACCTGGTGTTCGGCTATGGCGCCAAAGGCACAGGCAAGGAAGCGCTCGATTGGAACCTGGGCGAAGCGCTGCAGCCGCTCGGCGACAAAGCGAGTGCTTACGACGATCTCGAACAATTGGTGGCGGCGATTGCCAAGGCCGCCAAGCCGGGCGACCAGGTGCTGGTGATGAGCAACGGCGGTTTCGGCGGCGTCCATCAGAAAATCCTGACCGCCTTGTCTGGATTGCAATGATTCTTTATCTGCACGGCTTCCGTTCATCGCCGCAATCCTTCAAGGCGCGCCTGCTGGCCGAACGCATGCAACAGCTGGGCCGGGCGGGCGACTATCTGTGTCCGCAGTTGCCGGCTTCGCCGGCCGCTGCGATCAGCCTGGCGCAAGACTGCATCAAGGATTGCAAGCCGGCCGACCTGACCCTGATCGGTTCGTCGCTGGGCGGCTACTACGCCACCTGGTTGGGCGAACAGATTGGTTGCCGTGCGATCCTGCTGAATCCTGCCGTCAAGCCGCCGCGCGACCTGGAAAAGTATGTCGGCGTCAGCACGCAATATCACTCCGACGAGCCGTTTGAATTCAAGCGCGAGTACATCGCAGAATTACAGGCTTTGCAAATTGACCGCATCACGCGGCCCGAGCGCTATTTTCTGATTGCCGCTACCGGCGACGAAGTGCTCGATTGGCGCGAGATGGTCGGCCATTATCCGCAGGCCAGGCAAGTAGTGATCGAGGGCAGCGACCACGGCATCAGCGAATTCGCCGATTATGCCGATGCAGTGCTGGCTTTTTGCGGCATACCGCTGACTGCCGGCGCAGCCGGATCGGGTGCCTGATGCCGCGTTCACATACTTTTGCCAAATGGCATGAACACGCAAATGGCGTTCATCCATCGGACAATATGCGCGACTGGCTGACCGATCGGGCTTCGTTGACCTACAAGCTGATGGCGCATTGCCAGCAGTTTCGGGTACAGCGCCTGCGTCAGCAGCGCGCCATGTGCCTGGCCGATGAGTGGCAGGAGATCGCGTTGCCGCGCCGTCTGCAGGTACAGGAGCGGGATGTCCTGCTACGTTGCGACGGCCGGCCGATGGTGCTGGGGCATACCGTGGTGGCGCTCGGCGCGACGACCACAGAATGGCCGTTTTTCAGCACCTTGGGTGAGCGCTCACTTGGCACTACCTTGTTCGGTGATCCGCTGGTGGCGCGCGGTCAGCTGCAATTTGCCCGCTTGTATGGCAGCCATCCGCTGGTGCGGCGCATGTGTGCTGCGGTCGGGGTAGACCGTTTCGATTTTCCCTTGTGGGCCAGGCGTTCGGCCTTTCGCCGCAAAACCGGCGTGATGTTGGTGACGGAAGTGTTTTTCCCCGAAATCGACGAACTGCGACGGGCGCGGCCCGATCTGAAAATGGTGTTTTCCGCAGCAGCCGTTGTCGGCGATTCTTCCCGGCACAATCCACCGGTCCTCCAACCACTCTCATTTGGCGCTGTTAAGTAATCAGTAATCAGTAAGCAATTCTGCAAGCAGTTAGATAAACAAGTAAGCAAGCACACTGCGCTGACAGCGGTATCATCAGAAATCCACACGTAAAGCATGCAATGAATCTATTTTTCGAAGAGTCCGGCGACTTTAAAGCAGGTGTTGTACTGTCGCAGCAAGGCGAGGCCTATCAGGTCGAACTGCCAACGGGCAAACGCAGCAAGGTCAAATCCAAGGACGTGCTGCTGCAGTACAACACGCCGTCGCCGCAGGAATTGCTGGAAGAGGCGCAACGTATCGCGCAAGAGATTGAACTGGATTTCCTGTGGGAAGTCGCTGGCCAGGAAGAGTTCGGGTTTGCCGAACTGGGCGCCGAATATTTCGGCCATGCGCCGCTGCCGGTGGAAGCCGCCGGCTTGTTGCTCAGCCTGCACACGGCGCCGATCTATTTTTATAAAAAGGGCCGGGGGCGCTACAAGGCAGCGCCGGAAGCGTCGCTCAGGGCAGCCCAGGCTGGCATCGAGAAAAAGAAACAGCAGGGCTTGATCCAGGCGCAGTACGTGGAGCAGCTCAAGGCCGGCGAGTTGCCGGACGTGATGAAGCCGCTGGTGCTGCAATTGCTGTTCAAGCCGGACAAGAACAGCATCGAATACAAGGCACTGGATGCCGCCTGCATTGAGTTGCAGACTTCGCCGCAGCGCCTGATGTTGAAGGTTGGCGGGATTGCTTCGGCGAAGCAGTTGCACCTGTCGAAATTCCTGCTGGAGTTTTTCCCCAAGGGTGCCGGCTTCCCCAAGATCACCATTCCGTCAGTGGCGGAGTTGCCGCTGGCGGCAGTGCAGGCTTTCTCCATCGACGATGTGACCACCACCGAAATCGACGACGCGCTGTCGGTGCAGACGCTGGCCGATGGCAATATCCGGGTCGGTATTCACATTGCTGCGCCGGGCCTGGGCATCAAGCGTGGCGACGCGCTGGATGCGATTGCGCGCCAGCGCATGTCGACCGTGTATATGCCGGGCGACAAGATCACCATGCTGCCGGATGAACTGGTCGAGGCCTTCACGCTGGCGGAAGGCAAGAATTGCCCGGCGCTGTCGCTGTACGCCACCCTCAATCCGCAAGACTGGAGTGTGATCGGCACGGAAAGCCGCGCCGAACTGGTGCCGATTTCGGCCAACCTGCGCCACAACACGCTCGACGAACTGGTGACCGAGGAAAATCTGGCCAACGATGCCGGCGACTATCCGCACAAGGCCGATATCGCGGTGTTGTGGAAATGGATACAGGTGCTGGAGCAAGGCCGTATGGCCAAGCGCGAAAGTTTCGGCTTGCGGCCCGAGCAAAACAACCGGGTCGATTTCAATTTCTATGTGGAAGACGATGTCGTCACCATCGCTCGCCGCAAGCGCGGCGCACCGCTCGACAAGATCGTCGCCGAACTGATGATCTTTGCCAACAGCAGCTGGGGCAAGTTGATGTCGGATCATGGCGTACCTGGCATCTACCGGGCGCAGGGCGGCGGCAGCGGCGGCTGGGCTGCCAAGATGCAGGTGCGCATGGTCACGCATGCCGCGCCTCACCAAGGCCTGGGTGTGGATCAATATGCGTGGAGCACCTCGCCATTGCGCCGTTATACGGATCTGGTCAACCAATGGCAGATCCTGGCATGTATCGAAGGCGGCGTTGCGGCGCCGCTGGTGGCGCCGTTCAAGCCACGCGATGCCGATCTGTTTGCTATCGTCTCCGGCTTTGATGCGGCATATTCCGGCTACGGCGATTTCCAATCGACCATGGAGCGCTACTGGTGCTTGCGCTGGCTGGATCAGGAGCAGGCACGCCAGGTTGAGGCGGCGGTGCTGAAAGACGAGATACTGCGCTTGGCGGCGATCCCGTTGATCATCAAATTGCCAGGCATGCAACAACTGGCGCGCGGCACCCAAGTCAAGCTGGACATCTTGCGCTGGGATGAGGTCGACCTGACAGTCGAGGCGCGCTTGCTGGAAGTGTGTGCGGCGCCGAGCGCCGATGCGCAGCAACTGGATGAGGCGGAGGACGAGGAGATTGCCGAGGAACTGGATGCGGCAATGGACATGCCGCATGAGACCGCGGAAGTCGCCGCGCCGGATGAGCCGGGCGAAGCAGGAGCCTCTGCAGAAACCGGACCGGCAGTTGATGACGAGAGTATTGTCCAGGAAGCCAAGCCACAGGCTGATTGAATCCGCGACCAGCGACAAAGCGACTGTAAATTTCCCGTTGGAATGTCGCTTTGTCGTAGAATCCCTTTCTTCCTTATAGCGACTTGTGGCTCACGCGTGAAATCCATTTTTCAAAATCGAATCCTGGTTGGCGCCATCGTGGCGTCAGTCGTCGCGCACGCCGCGTTGCTGGCAGTGCGCTTTACCGGCGCCGACGCGTTCAAACTGAAACCGACCGATCCCACGCTGGAAGTGATCCTGGTCAACGCCAAGCACAGCACCAAGCCGGTCAAGCCGGAGGCGCTGGCGCAAGCCAACCTGGACGGCGGCGGCAATGCCGATGCCGGGCGCGCCAAGTCGCCGCTGCCGGATCTGCGCAAATCCGAGGACGGCGACAACGTAATGGCCACCAAGCGCCGCATCGAACAGCTGGAGCAGCAACAACAACAGATGTTGGCGCAGATGCGCAAGGAAACGCCGTTGAAATTGCCGGCCATGAGCGTGCAGGACAAGGCCAGCGACAATACGCCGCAGCCGAGCGGCAGCGACCTGGTTGAAAGCGCCAAGGCGATCGCCCGCAAGGAAGCCGAGATCGCCAAGAATATCGACGATTACAACAAGCGGCCGAAGAAGACGCAGATCACGCCGAGCACGCGCGCGGTCGGCTATGCGGCTTACTACAAGGCATTCCAGGATCGCGTCGAAAAACTGGGTACGCTGAATTTCCCGAAAAAGAACGGCCGCAACCTGTATGGGAAGCTGGTGGTGTATATCCCGATCTACCAGGATGGCTCGATCTATACCAAGGAAGGCGGCGCCCGCATCGAACGCGGCTCCGGCAATCCCGATCTCGATAGCGCAACCTTGAAGATCATCGAGCGCGCGGCGCCGTTTGGGCGCTTTCCCGAGAACATGCGCAGCAGCGGCAAGGACGACGTGTGGGAAGTGATCTCGACTTTTGAATTTACCCGCGAGGGCTTGCTCGAGGCGCAACTGATGGGAGGAAATAACCAATGACCGCCGCAACGTCATTCGCTGAGTATGTGGTGATCGGCAATCCGATTGCACACAGCAAATCTCCCGATATCCACACCCGATTTGCCGCCGACACCGCGCAAGACCTGCGCTACGGCCGCCTGCTGGCGCCGCTGGATGGCTTCGTCGCGACGGTGCAGGAATTCGTCGCGCAGGGAGGCAAGGGCGCCAATGTCACCGTGCCATTCAAACTGGAAGCCTATGCACTGGCGACTACCCTGACCATCAGGGCCAAGGCTGCCGGCGCGGTCAACACGTTGAAGTTCGATGGCGACGACATACTCGGCGACAATACCGATGGCGTCGGCCTGGTCAGCGATATCGCGCGTAATGCAGGCTTCGACCTGGCCGGTAAAAAAATCCTCCTGCTGGGCGCGGGCGGCGCTGCGCGCGGCGTCATTTTGCCGTTGCTGGAATCCCATCCGGCACAGCTGGTGATTGCCAACCGTACACCGGCCAAGGCACTCGAACTGGTGCAACAATTCCAGCCTTTCGCCGGACAGTGTGCGCTGAGCGCCTGCGGTTTTGCCGATGTGCAGCAACAGTTCGACCTGGTAATCAATGCGACTTCGGCCAGCCTGCAGGCTGACGTGCCGCCGATTGCGTCACAGGTGTTCGGCCCGGCGACGCTGGCCTACGACATGATGTACGGCGGACAGCCGACGGTGTTCATGCAGTTCGCTGCGGCGCACGGCGCGCAGGTGCGCGACGGCCTCGGCATGCTGGTGGAGCAGGCGGCAGAATCCTTCTTCGTTTGGCGTGGCGTGCGCCCGCAAACCGATGCAATATTTGCTGCGTTGCGCGCGCAATTGAAGTAATTGCAATCGGTAGGGTGGACAAGTTTTTTTTGCCCACGCGTCGCAGAAACGAACCGCATCGATGAAATTGAAATGACGCGTGTGCACAGGTGCCCACCCTACGGTAGATTAGATAGATTGCTTCAATACAAAGAATGATAATCGTGGGAAAAGCTGAAGAGTCGCCGCGATGCGGCGATGACATTTTCCCTAATCGACCAAATAATCAAGCAGGAAATGAGAATGAAATCAGTGGGCAAAATAATATTGCGTTTATGCATGCTGCTGATCGCCGCAATCTTGCTGTTGCAAGTTTATTTTTTCGTGCAGATCTGGTGGTGGGTGGATCACAATCCGAGCTCCACCAGTTTCATGCGGGCTCGCTTGTCCGAGTTGCGCGAGACTGTGCCGGATGCGCAGCTGCAATTCAAATGGGTGCCTTATGCGCGTATCTCAACCAACCTTAAACGCGCCATCATTGCCTCCGAAGACGCCAATTTCTCCGAGCATGACGGCGTCGATTGGGACGCTCTGCAGAAGGCTTACGAAAAAAATGAAAAGAAAGGCAAGGTGGTGCGCGGCGGTTCCACCATCACCCAGCAGTTGGCGAAAAATCTGTTCCTGTCGGGCGAGCGCAGTTATTTGCGCAAGGGCCAGGAACTGATCATCACCTACATGCTTGAGTTCTGGATGGATAAAGAGCGCATCTTCGAGATTTACTTGAACGTGGTGGAGTGGGGCAACGGGGTTTTTGGCGCCGAAGCGGCAGCCCAGCATTACTATAAAACCTCGGCCGCCAACCTCGGCGCCAGCCAGGCTGCGCGGCTCGCGGTGATGCTGCCGAAGCCGCGCTTCTACGACAAGAATCGCGGCTCGGCATATCTGCAGCAACGCACCGGTTTGATTTTGCGGCGTATGGGATCAGCGGAATTGCCTTAGAATGCGGGCTTGTCAGAAGTTGTTTAAATTGCAGTGAATGTGAGTTTCCCCGGCGCAAAAAACTGAAGAGCAACTTCTCTGAAAAATCTGTCTGCGAGATAAGCATGATCAATGTATTCGTATTGCAAAACGGCCGCCTGAACCAGGTCAACATCGAGAGTCACAGTGATCTTGAAAAAGTGCAGCCGGTATGGGTCGACCTGACCGAGCCGAACGATCAGGAACGAGCCTGGGTCAAGAGCATCTATGGCGTGACCTTGCCGGGGGAAGACGAGGTCAAGGACATCGAAGCGTCGGCCCGCTATTACGAGGCAGAAAACGGCGATCTGCATCTGCGCACCGACTTCCTGTTTGAAGAAGACGACGGTCCTTCGTCGACCGTTACCGTAGCCTTTATCCTGGCGCGCAATATCCTGTTTTCAGTGCATGGCGAGGATTTGCCGGTGTTCCGCCTGGTACGGATGCGGGCGCGTTCGCGGCCGGGGTCGATCGGCGATTACATGGACGTGCTGCTCGACCTGTATCAGACCGACGCCGAGTATTCGGCCGACGCGCTGGAAGGCGTGTACAAGACACTGGATGAGGTGAGCCAGCGCGTACTGCAAAAGAAGTTGACCGATCAGGCCGCCGCCGAAGCGTTGAATGCCATGGCGCACGAGGAAGATTTGAACGGCCGGATTCGCCGCAACATGATGGATACGCGGCGCGCTGTCAGTTTCCTGATGCGCGGCCGCCTGCTAAGCGTGGACCAGTTCGAAGATGCGCGGCAGATTCTGCGCGACATCGAATCGCTTGACGGTCACACCGCTTTTCTGTTCGATAAAATCAACTTCCTGATGGATGCCACGGTCGGTTTCATCAACATCAACCAGAACAAGATCATCAAGATTTTCTCGGTGGCCTCGGTGGCGTTCTTGCCGCCGACACTGATCGCCAGCATCTACGGCATGAACTTCCGCTTCATGCCAGAGTTTGAATGGCATCTGGGCTATCCGCTGGCATTGGTGCTGATGGTGTGCTCGGCGATCACGCCGTTCTGGTATTTCCGTCGACGTGGCTGGTTGAACTGAGGCGCTGGGACAGATCCTCGTAGGGCGGGCAGGTTTTTTTGCCCACGCGGAAATCCTCTTGCTGACGGATATACCGCGTGGGCACAAGTGCCCACCCTGCTTTACGCCAACTGCGCAAAGGCGCAGCGCGCCGCCGCCACGGTTGCTTCAATCACGGCGTCGTCATGCTGCGCCGAGACAAAGCCCGCTTCGAATGCCGATGGCGCCAGGTAGACGCCGGCGTCGAGCATCGCATGGAAGAATTTGTTGAACAAATCCTTGTTGGATTTCATCACGGCGGCGTAAGTGCCTGGCACCGCGTCCGCGAAATACAAACCAAACATGCCGCCGATTGCATCGCCGATGAACGTGACGCCAGCGTCTTTTGCTGCCTGGTTCAAGCCGACGACCAGCTTCTCGGTTTGCGCTCCCAATCTGTCGTAGAAACCCGGCTCCTGAATCAGTTTGAGCGTGCTCATGCCTGCCGCTACCGCCACCGGATTGCCGGACAGGGTACCGGCCTGGTACACCGAACCGAGCGGCGCCATATGCGCCATCAAGTCGGCGCGTCCGCCGAAGGCCGCTACCGGCAAGCCACCGCCGATGACCTTGCCCAGTGCGGTGATATCGGGAGCAATGCCATACAACGATTGCGCGCCGCCAAGCGCGACACGGAAGCCGCACATGACTTCATCGAAAATCAGCACGGCGCCGTACTGCGTGCACAGGCGGCGCATGGTATGCAGGAATTCCGGCGTCGCGCGCACCAGGTTCATGTTGCCGGCCACCGGCTCGACAATCACGCAAGCGATCTGATCGCCCATGTTCTTGAACGCATCTTCAAGCTGCTCGGTGTTGTTGTAGTCCAGCACCAGCGTGTGCTTGACGAAATCTTCCGGCACGCCGGCCGAAGTCGGATTGCCGAACGTGAGCAGGCCGCTGCCGGCCTTGACCAGCAGCGAATCGGCGTGGCCGTGATAGCAGCCTTCAAACTTGACGATCTTGTCGCGGCCGGTGGCGCCGCGCGCCAGGCGCAGCGCGCTCATGGTCGCTTCGGTGCCGCTGGATACCAGGCGCACTTGTTCGATCGATGGCACCAGCTTGCAGATTTCTTCGGCGATCTCGATTTCGCCTTGGGTCGGTGCGCCAAAGCTGAGGCCGCGCGCAGCCGCGTCCTGTACCGCCTTGATCACGGTCGGATGCGCGTGGCCGACAATTGCCGGGCCCCAGGAGCCGATGTAATCGATGTAGCGGCGATCGTCGGCATCCCAGAAATACGGGCCTTCGGCGCGCGTGATGAAACGTGGTGTGCCGCCGACCGAGCGGAATGCGCGTACCGGCGAGTTGACGCCGCCAGGGGTAGTCAGTTGAGCGCGGGCGAAGAGGGTATCGTTGTTGGATTTCATAAGATTCTAATTTCTTGTTTCATGTTCATTACAGGATTTATCAGGCGCTAGGCAAAGCTGGTGCAGAAGAGCCTCGACACATCAAGGCGAATTTTCCGCATCCGCATCATCCGCACGCAGTCCTTCTTCACGCGCCCAGAAATAGCGATCCGGAATCAGCTTACCCATCCCCAACCGTTGCGCGGCCGTGACCGCTGCCAGCGTGAATTCCTGCGCTTCAGAGACTGCCTCCGGTACGTCCAGTCCATTCGCCAGCATCGCCGCAATGGCTGCCGACAAGGTGCTGCCGGCGCCGATGAATGAGCCGGAAACGCGCGGCCACTGGTCTTCGCGCACCACGCCGGTGTCGTTGAACAAGGTGTTGCCGATTTCGGCGGCCGAGGTTGGCGTGCCGGTGACGAACAGGTACTCGCAGCCGAGTTCGATGATGCGCATTGCATCCACGCTCAGCATGTCTTCGGCCGACGGTTCGCGCCAGGTTTCCGCCAGGCGCGCCAGCTCCACCGCAGACAGCAGCATGACGGTGGTTTGCGGGATCAGCAATTCGCGTATGGCGGTAAGCAGGTCTTCGCTATCCTGGCCCTGATCCGGCATGGCCGATAGAAAAGGGTCTAGAATCAGCGGAATTTCCGGATAGTCGGAGACGATTTCCGCGATCACCGACACGCTCTCGATGCTGCCGACGGCGCCGACCTTGAAAGCGGCCACCGGCATGTCTTCCAGCAGTACGCGGGCCTGGTCGGCGACCCAGTCGGCGTCGATCTGCTGGGTGTCTTCGATACGGGCGGTGTCGCCGATCAGGATCGACGTGATGACCGACAGGCCGTGGCAGCCCATCGACGAAAAAGTGGCCAGGTCGGCCTGAATTCCGGCGGCGCCGACGGGGTCGGCAACGCCGAATGTCAATATGAGTGGAGAAGTTTGGTTTTGCACGGCGGGTAGATTAAGATATCTGACTTTGCATTTTACTTGATTGAAGGGTCACCGCTGTGAGCAATAACGAAACTACCAAGACAGAGTTCAAAACCTGGATGTGTCTGATTTGCGGCTGGGTCTATGACGAAGAAGCGGGGCTGCCGGAAGAGGGCATTGCGCCGGGCACACGCTGGGATGACGTGCCGATGAATTGGACATGCCCTGAATGCGGCGCCCGCAAGGAAGATTTTGAAATGGTTGCCATTTAATCCAGATACCAATTTATTTCTTATGGGAATGTTAACTTAACGTTCAAAGTTACAAAAAAAATTGAACTTTAAGCTCCCCCTGTAAGAAACATTGTTCTAAGGAATGTCTTTCTTTGTTACAGTGACGCCGTAGATTTATTTGGATTGAATGAGACGATTTCATGACAACATCACTTGGCGGCGTCAACCTGAAGGTAATGGTGATCGACGATAGCAGCACAATTCGGCGTTCCGCAGAGATTTTCCTGAGTCAGGCCGGCTATCAGGTTGTACTTGCAGAGGATGGTTTCGATGCCTTGGCAAAAGTTAACGATCATAAGCCGGCGCTGATTTTTTGCGACATCCTGATGCCTCGCCTTGACGGCTATCAAACCTGTGCGCTAATCAAGAAAAGCGCCAAATTCCATGCTACGCCGGTGATCATGCTGTCGTCCAAGGACGGCTTGTTCGACCGCGCACGTGGCGCCATGGTCGGTTCCGACGAATATCTTACCAAGCCGTTTACCAAGGACAGCCTGCTCAAGGCAGTGCGTCAGCACACCCAGGCAGCGGACGGCGCGATTGCGGTCAATGCCTGATGGCGTTGACTGATTTGAAATAATTTGACGTAACTGTAAAGTAATTAAAGGTTGAAAAATGGCCATACAAAAGATTCTGATTGTCGACGACTCCCCAACTGAGCGTTATTTCCTGACCGATATCCTGGCGAAGGCCGGCTACTCCGTGTCCACCTCCGAAAACGGTGAAGGCCTGCTCGACAAGATCAAGGCGGACAAGCCGCAGCTGATCCTGATGGATGTGGTCATGCCCGGCCAGAATGGCTTTCAGGTGACGCGTTCGATCACCCGCGATGACGACACCAAGGACATTCCTATCATCATCTGCAGCAGCAAGGGCCTGGAAACCGACCGCATCTGGGGTTTGCGCCAAGGTGCACGCGACTACCTGGTCAAGCCGATCGATCCCAAGGAATTGCTGGCAAAAATCGCCGCTCTTGGTTAATTGCGCGCTGGATTTGCGGCCTCCCAAGGCCGTGAACACCAGCCAGATTCACGTCACATGAGCGCCCAATCAATATGACCCAATCAACCTCGCACCTGACCGCCGAATTGTCGCCGTCGTCGCTGCTGCCCGTGAATAAGGCCGCGACCGATGCCGACTCGCGACGCACCCGCCTGCGCGAATTCCAGTCGCACTTGCTGGAGCGGATGCAAGCCGCCCGCAGTGGCGCTGAGGCGCAGGAAAGCCAGCTTGGCTTGTTGATCGGACAGAGCCGCTGGTTGTTGAATTTGCAAGAGGCCGGCGAAATCGTCGCGGTCGACAAGATTTCCCGCGTGCCGCTGACCCATGATTGGTTTCTGGGATTGAGCAACGTGCGGGGTAGCCTGATCAGCGTGATCGATTTTGCCCGGTACCAGGGACAAGGTTTGACGCAAATTGACAAGGAATGTCGGATTGTGGCGTTTGCCCCGACGTTTTCGTTCAGCAGCGGATTGCTGGTGTCGCGCGTGCTGGGTTTGCGGAACGTGGCCCAGATGACCTTGCAGCCTGCGGAATCCATAGACAGCACCGGTGCCAAGCGCTACGTCGATAGTGAGTCACAGGTCTGGACCGAGCTGAGTATGGCCCGGATCTTGCAAGACCCTCGTTTTTTACAAGTAGGTTTATGAGTCCCAGGTGCTGCCGCAATAGCGGCAGTATCCGGTGGCAGCGAATTTGCAATTAGGAGATTCTGTAATGGCATTCAAACTACCGTCTTTATCGAAGGCGGCCAAGGAAGAGCAGGGAGAAGCTGGTGATCGCTTCGCGCTGGAAGCATTGATGCACGATCCTGAACAGACTGTCATGGAGGAGCGCTTCATTCCAGAACCGCAGTCTGCGCCGACAATCGTGCCGGCAGCTGCTCCGGCGCCTGCCCCAGCCTCAGCCCCTACTCCTCGGGAAGCTGTCAGAGAATCCATCGCCAATGCCGCCAGTGCGGGTGTGGCTGCCGCTGCTAGCGCAACTGCGGCCGGCCCTGCAATCGCCAGCCCGGATGCGGTGCCGCTGCCGCTGATCGGCAAATTGCCGCAGCAAAAGCAGATTCGCCTGTTGCTGATCGCACTCGGCGCCGGTCTGTTGCTGACCATCCTGTTCTTGTGGTTGAGCTCCAAGAGTTCGACGATGAGTTCGACCCAGACCCAGATCGCCGGCGACGCGCTGATGCACTCGCAGCGTATCGGTAAGGCGACACCGAATGCGATTCAGGGTAATCCTGAGGCATTCAAACAGTTGGCGGACAGCCGCAAGGAATTCAACCAGGATCTGAACATCCTGATGAAGGGCGGCGACTACAAGGGCCACAACATCGGCACGCCTAGCGCGCAAATGGAATCCAAGCTGACCGAAGTCAGCAAGGTCTGGTCGAATACCGACAAGGCTGCGGACACTATCCTGAAGCTGCAAAAGGAATTGACCAGCTTCGGCGTGACCCTGCAAAAACTGAACGGTATTTCGCCGAATCTGCTGGATCTGTCGGAACAGATCTCGACACTGAAAACCCAGAGCGGCGCGACTCCGCGTGAAATCGCAGCGTCTTCGCAGCTGGTCATGTTGACCCAGCGTCTTGGCCGTAGCGCGAATGAATTCCTGACCTCTGAAGGTGTGAACCCGGAAACCGCGTTCTTGCTGGGTAAGGATACCAATACTTTCCGCGACATCGTCAGCGGCTTCCTGAACGGCAGCGATGTATTGCGCCTGTCGGCTAGCAAGAGCGATGAAGAGCGCAGCAAGCTGACCGAACTGGAAACCAGCTTTGCCGAATACCAGGAATCGGTTGCATCGATTCTGGGCAACATGCAGAACTTCGTCTCCGCCAAGCAATCGGAACAGCTGATTTTTACCGAGAACGAAACCCTGAAGCAACGCTTGGGCGCTCTGCAGGATACCTATCGCGATGCGCAGGATACGCAAAGCATCTGGTTCTGGTTGATGTTGCTGGCCGCGCTGGCTACCCTGCTGGCAGCAGCGGGCATTGCCTGGGTGCTGGTGCAAGACGGCCGTCGCCGTACCCACGAAGCTGACGTACGTCGTATGGAAGCGGAAGAACAGCGTCTGCAGGCGATCAAGCAAGAAGAAGACGCGAGTAACGCCAACGACCAGAACCAGGCCGCGATTTTGCGCTTGATGAATGAATTGCAGGAAGTGGCGGACGGTGACTTGACGGTGCAGGCGACGGTGTCGGAAGACATTACCGGCGCGATTGCCGACTCGGTTAACTATACGGTGGAAGAATTGCGCGGACTGGTCGGACGGGTTACCGCAACGGCGCAGCAGGTTACTGTGGCGTCGGATCAAGCGCAAAGCATTTCGATCGAACTGTTGGCGGCGTCGCAACGGCAGTCGCGCGACATTCAAGAAACCACGCAAGCGGTTCTCGACATGGCGACCCAGATTACCGACGTTTCCAAGTCAGCTAGTGAATCAGCTGAAGTGGCGCGGCAGTCGGTTAGTGCGGCGGAAGAAGGTTCCAAGGCGGTGGAAAACGCGATTTCAGGCATGAACGAAATCCGCGAACACATCCAGGAAACTTCCAAGCGCATCAAACGGCTGGGTGAATCGTCACAGGAAATTGGTGAAATTACCGAGCTGATTTCCGACATTACCGAACAGACCAACGTGCTGGCGCTGAATGCAGCGATCCAGGCGGCATCGGCAGGTGAAGCCGGCCGTGGATTCTCGGTGGTTGCGGAAGAAGTTCAGCGCCTGGCGGAACGTTCAGGCGCTGCTACCAAGCAGATTGGTGCGCTGGTGCGTACCATTCAGACCGACACCCACGATGCGGTGGTGGCGATGGAGCGTTCGACCCAGGGTGTGGTCGAAGGTGCCAAGCTGTCAGATGCCGCCGGTGCGGCGTTGTCGGATATCCGACGCGTTTCGAACCGGTTGGCGGAACTGATTCAAAGCATTTCCTCCACTACCGAGCAGCAGGCCAACTCGGCAAACGGCGTGGCTACCAACATTCAAAACATTCTTTCGGTGACGGAAAAGACGCGGGAAGGTACACGCCAGACGGCGCTGTCGATTCGCGAACTGTCCAAGCTGGCAGAAGATTTGAAGAGTTCGGTATCGCGTTTCCGCGTGACCAACTAATGTGTACCACCGTCCCGGCTGGCCTTCGTTTTCCGAAGCCCGGCTGGGACGGCATTGGCCGGAGCTTGCCGCAGTCGTTGCGGCATCTGTGATGCTGCGCTGCTGCAATGTTGTGCGGCGCTTTGGCCGATATGCATGTGGTCAATCCAGATTGGCCACTCCCTGAATCCATGAGGCAGTCATGACCACCGATTTTTCCAGTACCGCTGCGCATTTGCAAGATTCGACGCGGACGCACCTTGATACCGGACCATTGTCATGGGTGATGAGCGAAATTCGCGAGGCACTGAGCCAATCCGGCAATGCCTTGTCGAAAGCCGCTGACTCTGCAGCCGGCGACGATCAGTCGACCGCCATTCGTCATGCCAAGACCTATCTGCACCAGGCGCACGGCGCATTGCAGATGGTTGACATCGACGGCGTCACCATCATTACCGAAACCGTTGAAGATATTTTAGAGCGTGCCGAGTCGGGACAAGCCGAACTGACGGCTCAGCACGTGGAAATCGTCCGCAATGCGTATCAGGCGTTGATTGAATACCTGGACGAATTGCTGGCAGGCGGTGCTCATCAGCCGGTGCGGCTGTTCCCGTACTACCAGTCGCTGCTGGAAATCCGCGGCGCCGAGAGAATCCATCCGGCCGATCTGTTTTTCCCGGACCTGACCATTCGCCCTCATTTCCCGGAGGCCGAGCAGGTTCTGCCGGTTGAAGCCGCAGCCTATCTGCCGTTGCGCAAGCGGTTTGAGCGCGCCTTGCTGCCATTCCTGAAAAGCGCCGACAAAGCTGTAGAGCTGGAGAACGCCGGCGCCATGCAAGGCGTGGTTGGCGAAGTCGAACAGATGCAGCGCAACCAGCAATCCCGGTCGTTCTGGTGGGTGATGCATGGTTTTTCCGAAGCAGTTGCGGCGGCGCAGATTTCAAACGAACTGTATGTCAAGCAGCTGTTCGCTCGTATCAACCTGCAGTTGCGGCGCTTGAGCCAAGGTTCGTCGAGCATTTCCGAACGCCTGTTGCGCGATGCACTGTTTTTCATCGCCGGCGTTGAACAGAGTTCCAAGTTGGGTGCGCAGATTCGCGCCGCTTATCGCTTGAACGGCCTGGTGCCGTCCGATTACGGCACGCGCCACTACGGGCAGATCAGCCCGGAAGCGTTGAGCGCGGCCAAGGATCGCCTGACGCAGGCGAAGAACATGTGGGATCGCCTGGCCAGCGGCGATGCTGCTCCTGCTGCTGCATTTGAGCAGGAAATGCTGGGCTTGAGCGAAGCCGGCAGCCGCCTGAATGCGCCATCGCTGTCGAAACTGTTGCGCGAATTGAACGGCATTGCGCGCCACGCTGCGCATTCGCGGCCGGGCGATGCGATTTGCATGGAAATCGCCACCAGCCTGTTGTTCATTGAAAACACGCTGAATCACATCAGCCGTTTGCCGGAAAATTTCTCGGAACGTGCCGATGCGATGACTGCACGTCTGCTGTCGGTTGTGTCCGGTGAAACATTGGGCAAGCCGGCGCAATGGATCGATGATATCTATCGTGAAGCGCAGCAGCGCCAGACCGTCAAGATGCTGGCCTCGGAAATGCTGTCGAGCTTGCGCCAGGTCGAGAAGATGCTGGACGAGTTCTTCAACGATCCGGAGCGGCGCGATGTGCTGACACAGATCGGCCAAGTGCTGTATCAGATCCAGGGCGCGCTGGCGATCCAGGATCAGACCGATGCATTGCGGGTGGTCGAACATACGCGCAATACCTTGCAGCGCTTTGCCGCTGAAGGCAGCGATGTGGTGCCGGAGCAGAAGGAATTCGAACAGATTGCGCAAAACATTGGCGCACTGAGCTTCTTTATCGAAACCTTGCAGCACCAGTCGGATACGCAAAACAACCACTTCACTTTCGATGAAGAGGCCGGCGTGTTCCGCGTCAATCTGCTGGAGCGTCGCGCCGTAGTCGCGGCGCCGCAACCTGATCCGGTGGTGCACGCGGCTGAGGTGGATAATGTCGATGCCCACGCTGCTGTTGCTTCTGCTGCCGACAGTTTACCTGCGTTGCCGGAGTTGGCAACGGTGGAAGACGAGCTGCTGCAACATCAGAACAAGTCTGCTGAATTGGCGCTGTCGCTGACGGCACAACCGCACGACGCCGCGCTGCAGGAACAGTTGAAGGAATCGCTGGTGCAGATGCGCGTTGACGCCACATTGAGCGACAACCCGGAAGCCAACGAGCGCGCCCAGGCTGCGATCGATATCCTCGACCATCCTGATTTCTCGGCGTCGCAGCAATCGTTGGCGGAGATCGTCACCACCATCGTGCCGCTGCATGCGGTGGAAACAGTTGCGCCAGCGGCAGTTTCGGTAACCGACGAGGAGGCCGATGCCGAACTGCGTGAGATTTTTTTGTCAGAAGCGGACGAGGTCCTGACGAATGCCAGGCAAACCTTGCCGCAACTCCGCGATAGTTCGCATACGCAGGAACCCCTGACGGTATTGCGCCGCGCCTTTCATACCTTGAAGGGCAGCAGCCGCATGATCGGCTTGAATGCCTTCGGTGAAGCGGCATGGAGCATTGAGCAGGTGCTGAACGTGTGGCTGTCAGAATCGCGTCCTGTGACCGCTGATCTGCAGTCCCTGCTGGATCACGCCGTGACGCAGCTGGACGGCTGGGTCAAGGAAATCCTTGAGCACGGACAATCGCAGCAAACGCCGCAGGCATTGACTGAAATTGCCGAGCAGGTCCGTCATGGCGGTGCATTTTTCGAACCGTCAGCAGCGGCCCCAGTCGCACACGTCGCTGTCGATGGTCCAGCTGATGTGGTCGCCGATGCCGCACTCGAAGCGACGGAAACGCTGGAACTGAGCGATCTGCCGGAGCTTCCAGCTCAGGCAGAAGAAATTCAACTGACCGACGAAGATCTCGCCTTGTTCGGTGAAGGCCATGGTTTGCCATCCTTTGCCGAGGAAGAGAAAGTTCCGGTTGTGGCAGAATTCGAAGCCAAGCCCAGCGACGTACCTGATGTTGAAACATTCGTCGCCGACGTACCGGCAGAAGAGCCTGCAAGCGCAGAGGTAATCGCCTTTCCGGGCATGCAGGAAATCCGCCACGACGACAGCACCAAGCAAATCGGCGAGCTGCTGATCAGCCTGCCGCTGTACAACATCTATCTGGCCGAAACCGATCAGCTGGTACGGCATTTGGCGCAGGATTTTGCCGAATGGCGGCATGAGCCGGAACGTCCGGTCATGACGCAATCGGTGCATGCCGCGCACTCGCTGGCCGGCAGTTCCGCCACAGTGGGCTTCAAGCCGCTGCAGGAAGTTGCACACGCCCTGGAAATGGCATTGCAGAGGATGGCGTTACAACCGGGCGCTTTGCACGGACAGGATTACGACACACTGCAATTGAGCGTTGAACGCATCAAATGGATGTTGCAGCAATTCACGCAAGGCGACATGCCGTATTACGAGCCGGCACTAGTTAGCAGCCTGGATAGTTTGTGGCAGCGGCAAGAGCAGCGTGCGCCGGAAGCGGAGCATGTTGCAACGGCAGTCGAATCGTTTGATACGCCACAAGTAGCTGTCGAGCCCGAACCGGTTATCGAAAATATCGTCGAACATGGCTACTCCCCGGTGGAGTCGTTGCATGCGCAGGTGCAGCCGTTAGTGCCGACTGCACCGCTGGAAGCGGTGGCTCCCGAGACATTGCATTTGTTCGAGCCTGGCAAGGAAGACATCGATCCATCTCTGGTGGTCCGGGATGAGCTGGATGCCGACCTGTTGCCGGTGTTCCTGGAAGAGGGCAGCGATATGTTGCCGCAGATCGGCAGCGCGCTGCGGACCTGGCAGCAGAATCCTGCCGACAACGGCGCGTCGCAATCCATCCTGCGTCATCTGCATACGATCAAGGGTAGTGCCCGCATGGCCGGCGCGATGATTCTCGGCCAGCACATGCACGAGATGGAAAGCCATATCGAAGTCGTGCTGCATTCGGGTACGCCATCGCGTCACACTATTGACGAGTTGTTGGCGCACTACGACCGTGGCGTGCAGATGTTCGACAATCTGCGTAATCCGCAGGCAGCAGTGCCTGTTGCAGCGCCGGCTGTCGAGGCCGCAGCGACAGAGCCGGCTGTTGCGCATGCGCTGGTCAATGTACCGAGCGTGATGCCTTCACTGGCACCAGGCTTGACACCGGCAGCGGCAGTAGCAGCCACCGCCAGCGGACTGGTGTCGCAGGTGCGTGTCAATGCAGAGATTCTGGATCGTCTGGTCAACCAGGCCGGTGAAGTGTCGATCACTCGTTCGCGTTTGGAGTCGGGGATCGGGACTTTGCAATTGTCGCTGTCCGAATTGACGGAAAACGTCGATCGTCTGCGTAGCCAGTTGCGGGAAATTGAAATTCAGGCTGAAGCGCAGATCAGTTCACGCATGACGCAGGCCGGCGAGCGTGAATTCGATCCACTCGAGTTTGACCGTTTCACTCGCTTGCAGGAGTTGACGCGGATGATGGCGGAGAGCGTCAACGACGTCGCCTCGCTGCAAAAGAACTTGACCAATACGGTTGAAGGCGCCAACGCCGACTTGTTGACACAAGGGCGATTGACGCGTGAACTGCAGCAAGACCTGATGCATGTGCGCATGGTGCAGTTTGCCAGTATCGCAGAGCGCTTGTATCGGCTGACGCGCCAGGTGTCGAAGGAACTCGATAAGCGCGTCAATCTGGACATTCGCGGCAGCCACGTCGAAATCGACCGTAGCGTGCTGGAAAAGATGATCGGCCCGTTCGAGCATCTGCTGCGTAACGCCATCGTGCACGGCATCGAATCGCGTGAAGCGCGGCGCGCTGCCGGCAAGAACGAAACCGGTGAACTGAAGATCGAAATTCGACAAGACGGTAATGAAATTCTGATCAAGATGTCGGATGACGGCCAGGGTTTGAACCTGGGACGGATTCGCGACAAGGCCCGCACTATCGGCCTGCTGGAAAACGATCAGGAATTGTCTGACCTGGAAACTACCGACCTGATTTTCCGGCCCGGTTTTTCTACTGCGTCGGATGTCACCGAATTGGCTGGCCGCGGCGTCGGCATGGATGTGGTGCGTTCCGAAGCGGCTTCGCTGGGCGGCCGGGTTGAGGTTAGCAGCGATGCTGGCGCCGGCACCGAGTTCACCATCCACTTGCCGTTGACGTTGGCAGTGACGCAGGTGGTGATCCTGACCACCGGCGGCAATACCTATGCAGTGCCGTCGGCCCTGGTTGAACAAGTGCAGCAGTTGAAAGCGGTGGCGTTGGCTGCTGCCTACAACGATGGCATGTTGATGTGGCAGGGGCATCGCGTGCCGCTGCAATATCTGTCGGCCTTGCTGGGCGATGCGGATACGGTGCCGGTGGCGCAGCAGTATTCGCCGGTCATCATTTTGCGCACCGGTAATGAGCGGGTCGCGATCCACGTCGATGAAATCATCGGCAACCGAGAAGTCGTGGTCAAGAATATCGGACCGCAATTGTCGCGGATGATCGGGATTGCCGGCGCCACTGTGCTGGGTTCGGGCGATATCGTGCTGATCTTGAATCCGGTGCCGCTGGCTCAGCGTTTTGCGCACGAACAGCGCGCGCCGCGCTTGTCGCCCCTGGCTACGCATGATGCAATGGGCGCAGTGGCTGAAATGGCAGCTGGCGCCGACCTCAAGTTGCCACAGGCAGCCCAGGCCGTGCAAGGCTTGCGCAGCCAGAACGTGGTGATGGTGGTCGACGATTCACTGACCGTGCGTCGCGTCACCCAGCGTTTGCTGTCGCGTGAAGGCTACCAGGTGGTGCTGGCGAAAGACGGCGTCGATGCGCTGGAGCAGTTGCAGGCGATTACACCGGACGTCATGCTGGTCGATATTGAAATGCCGCGTATGGATGGTTTCGACCTTACCAGGAATATTCGCAACGATGACCGGACCCGCCATATTCCGATCATCATGATCACCTCGCGCACTGCGTCGAAGCATCGTAGCTATGCGATGGAGCTGGGTGTGAATGAATACCTGGGCAAGCCGTACCAGGAAGATGAACTGATGAGCACCATCAAGTCGTTCATCAAGACTGAAGCCAAAACCCTGCACTAACAGTTTGCGCGCCGGTTGCGGAGGATTGTTTCTTCCGCAATCGGCGCGCAAATTCCCTCCTTATTCGTCCGTCACCTTTTTAACCACCGCGTAGCGCTGCAAAGTCAGCTTTCGCGCCTCATCGTGCTGCACCAGCGGTAACGGATAGTTCTTTCCCAGTTTGATTCCTGCTTTTTCCAGTTCATCCAACGGCGCCAGCCATGGCGCGTGAATATGCTTGCCGGTGAGGCCCGCCAATTGCGGCAGGTAGCGGCGTATGAATTTACCATCCGCATCGAATTTCTCGGATTGTGTGGTCGGATTAAAAATCCGGAAATAGGGTTGCGCATCGCATCCTGACGACGCCGCCCACTGCCAGCCACCGTTGTTTGCGGCCAGGTCGAAGTCATTCAATTTGGCGGCGAAATATTGTTCGCCCCAGCGCCAGTCGATGCCGAGGTCCTTCATCAGGAACGAAGCCACCACCATGCGCAGGCGATTGTGCATGTAACCACTCTGATTGAGCTGCAGCATGGCCGCATCAACCAAAGGATAGCCGGTGCGGCCATCGCACCAGGCTTGAAACAGGGATTCGGCGTGCGCACCCGATTCCCATTGGATCGCATCGTAGTCCGGCTTGAAGGCACGTTGCGCGACATGTGGGTGGTGGTGCAGGATCATGAAGTAGAAATCGCGCCAGGTGAGTTCTGACAGCCATACCGCGGCGCCGCTGGCGGCGCTGCCCTGATGCAGCGTCTGATATGCCATGCGCGCCAGCGTGCGGATGGATATCGTGCCGAAGCGCAGGTGCACCGACAGGTAAGACGGTCCTTTGATCGCGGGGAAGTCGCGGGCTTGGCCGTACTGACCGATGCGCGGCATGAAATCTTCCAGCAGGCTGGCGGCGCCCGACATGCCAGGCGTAATCTTCAGGTCGAGCAGATTGGTTGTTTCAAAGCCGAGCGCGGCAAGGCTTGGGATGGCGTCGGCGGGCGAAGTGGGCGAAGTGGGCGATGGGGCCAGCTGTGACGCGTATTTTTCAATCGGATAGGGCTGCAGGAAGAAGGCGCCGTCTGCGGCGGCCAGTCTCTTCATCCAGGCGTTCTTGTATGGTGTAAATACCGAGAACGGTTGATTCGCCAAAGTAAGGATTTCATCGCGTTCAAAGATGACTTGGTCCTTGAAGCTGCGCCATTGGCGCCCGTCCGCCGCCAGCGCATTGGCGACCTCGGCATCGCGCTGCGTCGCCTGCGGTTCGTAATCGTGGTTGGTGAATACCGCATCGACACCGAGTTGCGCAGCCAGCGCCGGAATTTCATGGCGGGCCGCGCCGTGGCGCACAATCAATCCGCCGCCGAGTTTGCGTAGTTCGCTATCCAGTTCAACAATGCTGGCGTGGATGAATTCGACCCGGCGATCGGCGCTCAATCCGGCATCGAGTAAAGGCTGCAGGATGTCGGTATCGAAAACGAACACGCAAAACACCTGCTTGCTTGCCTTTAAAGCATGATGCAGGGCAGCGTGATCAAACACGCGCAGATCGCGGCGAAACCAGAGCAGGGATTTTTCAAATTGCGGCATGAAGGCGACGATCAATGAAATGAATGATGGAAAAGGCAGCAGCGGGGCAGGCTTGCGAGCGACTTTACCGGAGAAGCAAGACGATGCAAAGCGGCTTTAGCCCATTTAAAACTGATAAAATGCGGCCATGGCCAAGCTCGATACATCTCCCGACGACTCACCCGCGCGCAAGAGCGCCGCGAAGGCGTCAGGCAGCCCGGATTCTCCCTCGTTGAATCTGACAAATCATTTCCTCATTGCAATGCCATCCATGCTGGATCCCGTTTTCGGCGGGACGGTAGTCTATTTGTGTGAGCATAATGCTAACGGTGCGCTTGGTGTGGTGATCAACAAGCCGACCGATATGACCATGCAAGTGTTGTTTGACCGCATCGATCTGAAACTGGAAATCAGCCCGGGGCTGGATTTCGACGACACGATTGCCGAGCGGCCAGTCATGTTTGGTGGTCCGGTCCAGGTTGAGCGCGGTTTCGTGCTGCATGCGCCTATCAAGAACTATTCCTCGACACTGAAGGTGACCGAGCAGATTGCGATGACGACTTCCAAGGATGTGCTGGAAGAAGTCGCCCACGGCACAGGACCGCAGCGGCTGCTGGTCAGCCTTGGCTGTTCCGGCTGGAGCGCCGGTCAGCTGGAGTCGGAAATCGTGCGCAACGGCTGGCTGACTGTCGCCGCCGATCCTGCCATCATTTTTGAGCTGCCGATTGCCGAGCGCTTCGCCGCTGCGGTTAATCTGCTGGGTATTTCCCCTTTCATGTTGACTGCGGAATCCGGACGTGCGTGATCTGTTTGCCAATGTCGCGTTACGTCGGGCACTGCTGAGCTGATGGGCACCATACTCGGTTTCGATTTCGGCCTCAAGCGCATCGGCGTTGCCGTCGGCAATACTGTGCTGAAGCAGGCGCAGCCGCTGCAGGTGATCAGTGCCGCCACCAATGATGGCAAATTTGCCGAAATTGCGATCCTGGTGAAAGAATGGCAACCGGATCTGTGCGTGGTTGGCTTGCCCCTGCATCCGGATGGCGCGGAACACGAAATGACGGTCCGTTGCCAGCGCTTTGCGAACCAGTTGCATGGCCGCTATGGCGTCGCCACGGTGTTGGTGGATGAGCGCTACTCGTCGGCCGTGATCAAGCAACAGCGCGGTGAAGTGATCGACGATCGCGCCGCGGCGATTATTTTGCAGCAGTATTTTGACGATCTATCTGAATGAATGATGTTGTCCTGAACCAGCGATGAAGATGCAATGACCACTATCACTCCCCAATTCGATGCCGAGGCCCTGTATCAGGTGCTTGAGGCCAAAGTAAAGGCCGGCCTGGCGCAGGCCGATAATGTTGCCGTGATCGGCATTTACTCGGGCGGCGCATGGCTGGCCGAGCGCCTAGTCGCCGCCTTGCAATTGAATCCGGCCGAGCGCCTCGGATTCATCGATGTCTCGTTCTATCGCGACGATTTTTCAGAAAAGGGTTTGCGCACCGATATCAAGCCGACGCAGATTCCCTTCGATGTCAACGGCGCGACGATTCTGCTGGTCGACGATGTGTTGTACACCGGGCGCACCACGCGCGCGGCAATCAACGAATTGTTCGACTACGGCCGCCCCGCCAAGATCATGCTGGCGTCGCTGATCGACCGCGGCGAACGGGATCTGCCGGTGGCGGCGGATTTTGTCGCCCAGGCGGTGACACTGCAGCCGGGCGAGTCCCTCCAACTTCAACGTGCCGATGACGGCGGATTTACCCTGATGGTGCAATCTAATGCATAACCCCCAACTCAATAAAAACGGCGAACTGCAACATCTGTTGACCATCGAAGGATTACCGACTTCGGTAGTGACGCATATCCTCGATACCGCTTCTTCATTCGTTGGCGTCAGCGACCGCGATGTCAAGAAAGTGCCGCTGATGCGCGGCAAAAGCGTGTTCAACCTGTTTTTTGAAAACTCGACACGTACCCGCACCACCTTTGAAATTGCTTCAAAGCGTTTATCGGCAGACGTCATCAACCTGAATATTTCCGCATCGAGCGCCAGCAAAGGCGAGTCCTTGCTGGACACGATCGATAACCTGTCGGCGATGCATGCCGACATGTTCGTGGTGCGTCATGCGCAATCCGGCGCACCCTACCTGATCGCCAAGCATCTGACCGACACCCGGCAGGATCACGTGCACGTGGTCAACGCCGGCGACGGCCGCCATGCGCACCCGACCCAGGGTTTGCTCGACATGTACACGATCCGTCATTACAAGAAGGATTTCAGCAACCTGACAGTGGCGATTGTCGGCGACATTCTGCACAGCCGCGTGGCGCGCTCGGACATCCACGGTTTGACTACGCTTGGCGTGCCTGAAGTGCGCGCCATCGGCCCACGCACGCTGCTGCCTGGCGGCCTGGAACAGATGGGCGTGCGGGTCTTTACCGACATGAACGAAGGCCTGAAAGGCGTGGACGTGATCATCATGTTGCGCTTGCAGAATGAACGCATGAGCGGCGCATTGCTGCCGTCGGCGCAGGAATTCTTCAAGAGCTACGGACTGACGCCGGAACGCCTGGCGCTGGCCAAGCCTGACGCCATCGTGATGCACCCAGGGCCGATGAACCGCGGCGTGGAAATCGATTCGGCAGTAGCCGACGGTTCGCAGGCGGTGATTTTGCCGCAGGTGACGTTTGGCATCGCGGTGCGGATGGCGGTGATGAGTATTTTGGCGGGCAACTAGCGCTGTCGTTTTTGTTTTTCAGAGTGTTACGTAGCTTCAAACTTCCAGTTTAGTTAGTTGGGGACCGAGTAATTCGTCGCGCTACGGCGGCTCTTAAACTTTGTCCCGCAATATATAAAATTACAGATGAAACTTCACATCAAAAACGGCCGTCTGATCGACCCCGCAAACAACATCGATGCGCAGCAGGATCTGTTCATTGCAGCCGGCAAGATAGTCGGCGTAGGCACGCCGCCAGCCGACTTCTCGGCGAATAAGACAATTGACGCCAAGGGCATGGTGGTGACGCCGGGGCTGGTCGACTTGAGTGCGCGCCTGCGCGAGCCAGGTTATGAATACAAGGCGACGCTGGAATCGGAAATGCAGGCTGCGATGCAGGGCGGCGTGACCAGCCTGGTTTGTCCGCCGGATACCGATCCGGTGCTGGACGAGCCGGGCCTGGTGGAAATGCTGAAGCATCGCGCCAAGGGCTTGAACCAGGCCCATGTCTATCCGCTGGGAGCGTTGACGGTAGGCCTCAAAGGCAAGGAGCTGACGGAGATGGCGGAGCTGACCGATGCCGGTTGCATCGGTTTTGCCCAGGCCGAAGAACCGATCCTCGACACCACCGTATTGCTGCGCGCGCTGCAGTATGCACGCACCTTCGACTACACAGTTTGGTTGCGTCCACAAGATCCTTACCTTGGCAACGGCGGTATCGCCCATAGCGGCCCGGTCGCCTCGCGGCTTGGCCTGTCCGGCGTGCCGACGATGGCCGAGACGATACGCCTGCACACCATTTTCGAATTGATCCGCGCCACCGGCGCTCGCGTCCACCTGTGCCGGATTTCGTCGGCGCCGGGCCTGGAACTGATTCGTGAAGCCAAGAAGGAAGGCTTGCCGATTACTTGCGACGTCGGCGCCCATCACATCCACATGACCGATGTCGATATCGGCTTCTTCGATTCGAATGCGCGCATGACGCCGCCGTTCCGCTCGCAACGCGATCGCGATGCAATTCGGCAGGCGCTGCTGGACGGCACTATCGACGCGATCTGTTCCGATCACACGCCGGTCGACGACGACGAAAAACTGCTGCCGTTTGGCGAAGCAACACCGGGCGCTACCGGCCTGGAATTGCTGTTGTCGCTGGCATTGAAATGGGCCGACGAATGCGTCGAGCCGTCACAGTATGGCCTCAGCCGCGCCCTGGCAAAAATCACCGCCGATGCGGCGCGCGTAGCCGGTTTGCCGGCCGGCCAGTTGGCGGTTGGTAGCCCGGCCGATATTTGCATCTTTGATCCCGCCGTACGCTGGAAGGTCGAAGCCAAGGAACTGGCCAGCCAGGGCAAGCACACGCCTTTCCTCGGCTATGAGCTGAGCGGACGCGTCAAAACCACGATTGTCGCCGGCCATATCGCCTTCGAGCGCGCATGAACGGGTGGCAAGTGTTGCGTTTGCTGCGGGTGCTGTCGCACTTGATGGTCGGCTTGTGGACTTGTGCAGTCGTGTTTCCGTTTGCTGACGACACCGGTCGGCAATGGCGCATCAAGCATTGGTCGATCAAGCTGTTGGCGATCTGCAGGGTGCGGGTTGCGTTGAGCAATCCGCAGGGCAGCGTGGCGCCGTTGCGCGCCTTGATCGTCGCCAATCACGTCTCGTGGCTGGACATCTTCGTCATCAACTCGATTCAGACCTGCCAGTTTGTCGGCAAGTCGGATATCCGTGACTGGCCATTGATCGGCTGGTTGTGCGAGAAAGGCGGCACCATCTTTATCGCGCGCGGCAAGCAGCGTGACGTGCGACGGATATTCCAGGGCCTGGTCACCAGCATTCAAGCCGGCGACCGCGTGGCTTTTTTCCCCGAAGGAACCACGGCGGCCCAAGGCTCGGTGTTGCCTTTCCATGCCAATCTGTTTGAGGCGGCATTGGACGCCAAGGTACCGGTGCAGCCGTATGCGCTGCGTTACCTGGATGAACAGGGGAATCTGCATCCGGCGGCAGACTTTATCGGCGACATGACTTTCGCGCAAAGCATGCTGGCGATTCTGAAAGCGCCGCCGATGAAAGCCGAATTGATCCAGTTGGCCCCTCTTGA
The DNA here is from genome assembly GCF_044745265.1 of Collimonas sp. NPDC087041. Taxonomy (NCBI): domain Bacteria; kingdom Pseudomonadati; phylum Pseudomonadota; class Betaproteobacteria; order Burkholderiales; family Oxalobacteraceae; genus Collimonas; species Collimonas sp. NPDC087041. The sequence continues at coordinate 116,485 of NZ_JBIUZX010000010.1, read as the reverse complement.
GACCACCGGATCACATCGTCGGGAGTTGGCAGCAGCTACGCGCACCCTGATCGCGGAAGCACTGGGGCAGACAGAAAGCGTCGCGGCCGAGGTGTAGTTTTCGCCTCATCCAGGCCGCTGAGCCTGCGGGCAACTCACCTGAACCAGTTGGCGATCCGCCAGCCGAACAGCAGTCAGTTTGCCGCCCCAGACGCAACCGGTGTCCAGCCCGATCAGATTCGGCCGGAGCACCAATCCCATGGTCGACCAATGTCCGTACACCACGGTAACATCCTGTGTTTGCCGGTGCGGGACGTCGAACCATGGCAGATAGCCGGGCAGGGCGGTGCCGACGCTTTCCTTGGCATTGAATTCCATTGTGCCGTCTTCGGTGCAGAAGCGCAGACGGGTCAAGGCGTTGACGATACAGCGCAAGCGATCATTGCCTTGCAATGCATCGTTCCAACGTGTCGGCTGGTTGCCATACATTTCGCGTAAAAAATCGACCCAATGCGGACCGCGCAACACGTTTTCCACTTCCTGCGCCAACGCCAATGTTTGCGATGCGGACCATTGCGGCAGGACGCCTGCATGCAAAAACAGATGATCCTGTTGCAGCAGCGCCAGTGGACGGTGACGCAGCCAGTCGAGCAATTCTTCCCGGTCGGGGGCGTTGAGGATTTCATCCAGGGTGTCGCTCTTATGCAGCTTGCGAATCCCATGCGCGGCGGCCAGTAGATGCAAATCATGGTTGCCCAACAATGCCTGTGCGCGATCACCGAGCGAACGTATTAATCGCAATGTCGCCAGCGATTGCGGACCGCGGTTGACCAAATCCCCGACGAAAATGAAATGCGCATCCGGAGTTGTCGCATCGACACGTTTTAACAGCTCCAGCAGGCTTTGATGGCAGCCTTGCAAATCGCCGATGGCAAACAGGTTGGAGCTGATGGAGGTCATGTGTTTTGGCGATTGATGTAGTTGCGGTTCGCTATTGTAGATCGACAGTCATTTTTTCGAGTTGCTCGTGGTTATGCAGGGAATTTGAGGGATAAGTAATTGCCGATGAAATTGAAGAGATGAAGGGGCGTGTGGCACTTCCTGCATTTCTCACGGTCGGATAGCAGCTTGCATTGAAGAGATTTGTTGTCGGGTTGTTATTTAGCAACAAAATGTTACATTGCTTACCCTATTACACAGGGTTAAAGATGGTTAAATGTTATTTAGGTAACTTATATTGGCCGCCAATAGTGGATAATTCGGGGTTACGCTCGGATTTTGTGAATTCGAAAAGCGCGGGGCTCGTGTAGCTCGTTGCGCATGGTTCTTCGGAGCTCTATTTTTAGGACATATATATGATTTTTGTTACTGGCGGGGCCGGCTTTATCGGTTCCAATTTTGTACTCGACTGGTTGGCGCAAAACGACGAGCCGGTAATTAATTTCGATAAGCTGACTTACGCCGGCAACATGAATAACCTGGCCAGCGTGCGCCAGGATCCGCGTCATATTTTCGTGCAGGGCGATATCGGCGATACCGCACAGGTTGCGGCCCTGCTGGCGCAGCACAAGCCGCGCGCCATCGTCCATTTTGCAGCAGAGAGTCACGTGGATCGTTCGATTCACGGCCCGGCAGCTTTTGTGGAAACAAACGTCAATGGCACTTTCGGTTTGCTTGAGGCCACCCGTGCCTACTGGAACGCGTTGCCTGACGCCGAGAAGGCCGCATTCCGCTTCCTGCATGTTTCGACCGACGAAGTCTATGGCACGTTGGGCCCGAATGACGCGCCGTTTACCGAAACCACCCAGTACGCGCCGAACAGCCCGTATTCGGCATCGAAAGCAGCCTCGGATCATCTGGTGCGCTCCTATCACCATACCTATGGCTTGCCGACCCTGACCACCAATTGTTCAAATAACTACGGCTCCTATCACTTCCCGGAAAAACTGATCCCGCTGATCATCACCAACGCCCGCGCCGGCAAACCGCTGCCGATATATGGCGACGGCCAGCAAGTGCGCGACTGGCTCTATGTAAGCGATCACTGCGCGGCAATTCGTCGGGTGCTGGAAGCAGGCAAGCCCGGTGAAGTCTATAACGTCGGCGGCTGGAACGAGAAAGCCAACCTGGACGTGGTCCATACGCTGTGCGATATCCTCGACGAACTTGATCCCAAAGCCAGCGGCAGCTATCGTGAACAGATCACTTACGTCACCGACCGCCCCGGCCATGATCGCCGCTACGCCATCGACGCCCGCAAGATCGAGCGCGAGCTGGGCTGGAAGCCGGTCGAGACATTCGATACCGGTATTCTCAAGACAGTGCAGTGGTATCTGGCCAACCAGGAATGGGTTAAAGATGTCCAGTCCGGCGATTACCTGAAGTGGGTCGAAAAAAACTACGAGCAACGTCAGAATCCGGTGGAGACCAAGTAATGACAGCGCCAACATCCCCAAGCCGCAAGGGCATCATCCTTGCCGGTGGTTCGGGCACACGTTTGTACCCGGTCACCATGGCAGTGTCAAAACAGCTGCTGCCGGTCTACGACAAGCCGATGATCTACTACCCGCTGACCACGCTGATGCTGGCCGGGATACGGGAAATCCTGATCATTTCGACGCCGCAGGATACGCCGCGCTTCAAGGAGCTGCTTGGCGACGGACGGCAATGGGGCATTGAACTGAGCTACGCAGTGCAGCCAACTCCCGACGGCCTGGCGCAAGCCTTCATTATCGGCCGCGATTTTGTCGGCGACTCGCCTTCGGCGCTGATCCTTGGCGATAATATCTATTACGGGCATGATTTCGAAAATCAGTTGCGTGCTGCTTCGGCGCGTACTGAGGGTTCCACGGTCTTTGCCTATCATGTGCACGATCCGGAACGGTATGGCGTGGTCGAATTTGATGACCAGCGCTGCGCCGTCAGTATTGAAGAAAAGCCCACCCAGCCGAAATCCAACTACGCCGTCACGGGGCTGTATTTCTACGACAACAAGGTGTGTGACATCGCTGCACGTATAAAACCGTCACAACGAGGTGAATTGGAAATTACTGACGTCAATCGATCCTATCTTGAGGCACATCGTCTGAACGTCGAATTGATGGGACGTGGCATGGCGTGGCTCGATACAGGGACGCATGAATCTCTGCTTGAGGCAGGGCAGTTCATCGCTACGATTGAAAATCGGCAAGGTTTGAAGGTTGCATGTCCAGAAGAGATTGCGTATCGCAAAGGTTATATCTCGGCTATGCAATTGGAAGCATTAGCGCAACCCCTGAAGAAAAATGGATATGGTCAATATTTGTTGGGCCTATTAAAAGATAAGGTATTTTGAACATGCAAGTGCAAACCACACATATTCCCGGCGTCTTTATTTTTGAACCAAAAGTTTTTGGCGACGACCGCGGTTTTTTTTACGAAAGCTTTAATGAACGCCGCTTCCAGGAGCTGACAGGTGTCAGCACGAGTTTTGTCCAGGACAATCACTCAAAATCTGCGAAGAACGTTTTGCGCGGCCTGCATTACCAGATTCGGCAGCCTCAGGGTAAATTGGTCCGGGTTGTTGCTGGCGAAGTTTTTGACGTTGCGGTTGATATTCGCAAGAGTTCACCGACTTTTGGCCAATGGGTCGGGGTGACTTTATCAGCTGAAAATAAGCGCCAGTTATGGATTCCCGAGGGCTTTGCACATGGCTTTGTGGTGACCAGTGAGTCAGCAGAGTTCCTGTATAAAACCACCGATTATTGGGCGCCAGAGCATGAACGTTGCATTCTATGGGATGACCCGGCTATTGGAATCAAATGGCCCAACGATAATATTCCACTGCTATCGGGAAAGGATCAGGCCGGAAGTCTGCTGGCGAATGCGGAGTTATTCGCATAATCGGTGAAGTATTTATTTTGATTAATTATTACCTGAATAAAGAATAAGCAATGACTCGAATCTTGTTAACCGGAAAGAACGGCCAGGTCGGATATGAGCTGGAACGTAGCCTGCAAGGCTTGGGCGAAATCATTGCGGTTGACCGCAGTCGGATGGATTTGTCTGATCTAGACCAAGTGCGTGATGTTATTCGGCAAGTAAAGCCTGACCTGATCGTGAATCCGGCGGCATACACTGCAGTAGATAAGGCGGAAACCGAGCCGGGGTTGGCGATGCGCGTTAACGGCGAAGCACCAGCTGTCATGGCTGCCGAAGCGAAGAAGCTGGGAGCCGCCCTTATTCATTACAGTACCGATTATGTTTTCGACGGTACAAAGAATTCACCTTATGCCGAAGATGATGAAACCAATCCGATCAATATCTACGGTAAATCGAAGCTGGCTGGTGAACTGGCAATACGGGAAGCCGGTATTCCACATCTGATTTTACGCACGAGCTGGGTATACGGAATGCGAGGTAAGAATTTTCTGTTGACAATCCTGCGGCTTGCACAGGAGCGCGATGAACTGCGCATCGTTGGCGATCAATTCGGTGCGCCGACATGGAGTCGTACCATTGCCGAGGTCACGTCTCACATTGTTGCCCAATTAAATGTAGCTGGAGATTCCGCCACGTGGTGGCGCGAGAATCAGGGAACCTATCACTTGACAGCGCAGGGAAATACGTCCTGGGCAGGGTTCACGAAGCAGATACTGGCCAATGCCAAATCACAAAAATCTGTCCTGGTGTCGGCAATCACCACCGCAGAGTATCCGCTGCCAGCAAAGCGGCCTCAATATTCGGTGATGTCTTCGGAAAAATTGATGGGGCGATTTGGTGTGCTGCCAACTTGGGATATGGCACTTGGACTGTGTCAAAGTTAATTTCTTTCAGACTGCGAAAGTGGTAAGCAGATGTCCGGGATACTCCGGTAATCACGATAAGTATGCATTATGAATAACGAGAATTTGAAAAATAAACTATCTGGCGCGAAAGTCCTTGTGGTTGGGGACGTCATGCTTGATCGTTACTGGTTTGGTGACGTCGACCGGATTTCTCCTGAGGCGCCGGTGCCCGTCGCCAGAATCAAACGCAAGGAAGATCGTGCCGGGGGCGCAGCGAATGTTGCGCGTAACATTTCCAGCTTGGGTGGCGGGGTAACTCTTTTATCTGTGATCGGAGATGATGAGGCGGGGGACACCCTGGAAAGACTGCTCAAGGAAACTGGCGTCAATACCAATTTGTATCGCGATGGAAAAATTTCTACGACGGTCAAATTGCGCGTTCTTTCGCGCCAGCAGCAACTAATCCGAATCGATTTCGAAGAGTTGCCAACTGATGAAATTTTGTCGAATAAGTTGGATGTTTATTCCCAGCTCGTCCACGAACATGATGTTGTTATTCTGTCGGACTATGGCAAGGGTTGCTTAATGTATGCAGATGCCATGATACGCGCCGCTCGGGGCCAGAAAAAACCGATTCTGGTAGACCCTAAGGGAAGCGATTATAGCCACTACAAGGGGGCAACGCTGTTGACTCCGAATCGGAGCGAGTTTCAAGCCGTTGCTGGTGCTTGGACAAGCGAAACTATACTGACCGAAAAAGCGCGTAAATTACGGCGGGACTTGAATCTGGATGCGTTGTTGGTGACACGCAGCGAAGACGGCATGACGTTGTTCACGGAAGATCGGATCATCCATGAGCCGACCGTTGCGCGCGAAGTCTATGATGTCTCGGGAGCGGGTGATACTGTTATTGCAACCTTGGGCTTGATGCTAGCTGCCGGTTGCGAGTATGCCGAAGCGATCAATATTGCAAATAGGGCAGCAGGCATTGTCGTCGGCAAATTGGGCACGGCCGTTGTAACGCAAGACGAATTATTTTGTTAAAGGAATATATGTACATTGTTGTAACTGGAGCGGCAGGCCTGATTGGTTCCAATATCGTCAAGGCACTGAATGATCGCGGCCACAAGAACATTATTGCAGTCGATAATTTGACCAGAGGAGATAAATTCAAGAATCTGGTTGATTGTGATATCGCTGATTATCTCGATAAGGAAGCGTTTCGGGAAAAAATAAGCAGTAAATTCTATGATGGAAAAATTACTGCCGTCTTTCATCAAGGTGCCTGCTCCGACACGATGGAGCAGGATGGCAAGTATATGATGTCAAATAATTATCAATATTCATTGGTGTTATTGGATTATTGCCAAGAAAACAGTGTTCCATTCCTCTACGCATCTAGTGCCGCCGTGTATGGCAAAGGCACCGTTTTCAAGGAAGAGCGCGAGTACGAAAATCCACTGAATGTGTACGGCTACTCGAAATTCCTTTTTGACCAGATCGTGCGACAGCGCATGTCGGATCTGAAATCCCAAGTCGCGGGGTTCCGTTATTTCAACGTGTATGGTCCACGCGAAGGCCACAAGAATCGCATGGCATCCGTTGCATTCCATCACTTTAACCAGTTCCATGAGCACGGGAAGGTTAAACTTTTTGAAGGGCGCGATGGGTATGCCGATGGCGGCCAATTGCGTGATTTCGTATCCGTGGAAGATGTGGTCAAAGTAAATATGTGGTTCTTTGATCATCCGGAAAAATCTGGAATATTCAACTTGGGAACTGGCCAATCTCAGCCCTTTAACGACATTGCCATTGCGGTGGTGAACACCTCCCGGGAACTACAATCCCTGCCGCCTTTGACAAAAGAGGAAATGATTACCGGAGGGATTCTTGAGTACATCAAATTCCCCGAAGCGTTGATTGGCAAGTATCAATCTTTTACCCAGGCGGATATCACTAAATTACGATCAGTCGGCTATTCTGAGCCATTCCTTACTGTGGCTGAAGGGGTAAATCGTTATATAAAAAATTGGTTGAATAACCAATAATATTATTTTGTTTAAAAATATACTTGGCAATTCGATTCTCACGGCGCTGATCCGTGGGGCTTCATTCGGCGTAAGGATTTTTGCCCTACTGATTTCGGCGCGCTATTCTGAGCCTGCATATTTCGGGACAATTGCCCTATTTTTTACGGTCGCAGAGATCGGGCGCCTGGTTGCCGATTTCGGGGTCGATACGTATACGATGCGAGAGTATGCGTCTCATCGCAATAAGCAAATGCTTGAGCGCACCATCGGCTCGGCCATCTGCGTGAAAATTACATTCGGAATACTTGTCTCATGCTTGGGACTAGGAGTGATGTGGTATTTGCGAAGTGATAATTTTTTATTGATGCTTCCATTTGCATTGATGATTATTTCTCCTCTGATAATGAACTTGCCGATAAATTTCTTTATCGCAAAAATGAGGGGGCGCCATATTGTTTTCTTTGTATTGGCCGCAGGGCTGATGTCATTGGTGATCTTTTATTTAATATTTGCAGTAATCAAAAAGCCACAAGCGGCTTTCTTTATCATCCCCATCATTGAAAGCATTGTCGGACTTGTCTTGATATGTAAGGTCCCGGTCATCAGGCGCAGCTTGCACAGCCTTCACTTTGATGGCATGGTTGAGTTGATAAAAATGACACTGCCCATTGCAGTTGCGACAATATTGGGCATTGCCTATGGTCGAATGGATGTCTTTTTTCTCGAAAAATTTCGCTCCGCTGAAGAGCTGGGTTTGTATGCATTTTCGGTCCGCCTGGTTGAACCTTTTCAATTTATTGCCGGTGCATTGGCTGTAAATGCGTATGGGCATATTGCTTCTTCTTTGAAGAAATCGGCAATAGAGAGTGCCAACATGAATTCCAGATACAGGAAAGTAATGGCGATTTATGCAGCAATAGCATTTGTTTTGATTTTAATAATTGCGAATATTTTTCTCGGATCTTTATTTGCAAAATATGCTGTCACGCAGTGGATGTTGAATATTGCAGGAATTATATTGATATTTAAGTGTGGCAATCTGATAACCACTTCCGGCATTCAGGCCCACGGAAAATATAAATTCATCACGTCAATTGCTATCTGGAATTTTTCCTTTTTGATAATTGCCATGTTTATTTTGGTGCCACGAATGGGGGCGTATGGTGCTCTCATATCTGTGCTGACGATGGAAGCTACCAATTTTTTATTGCAAAATTATTATTTGAGAAAATTGCTGGTAGAAAAGTCTTAGAATGATACAAAAAATATTAATAAAAGCATTCATGAGAGGGAGTGTCGGGTTGGCACTGCTGCTCGCTTTTTTCCTGAAGCTTGTGATGAAACAATCTTCAGGTGAAAAGATGTCAATACTTCTAATTCGCTTGGATCAAACTCTAGGCGACAGTGCAATGAATTCGCCACTTTTGAGAGAGTTGCGAAGGGCTTACCCGGATGCAGAATTGTCATTGGTTGTCCATCCGAGAATTTTTGAAATGGTGAGATTTTGTCCTTATGTCGACAGGATTCATACCTATGACTGGGGCACATCATTATCTAAAAGCTTGATCAAGCGACATTGGTTGAGTTTGAAATTTTGTTACCAGAATTTACGATTTAAAAAAATCGATTTAGCAATGGTTCCGCGTTTCGATGAGGATCATCACGCCGGGTTTATCGCATTGTTTAGTGGGGCAACGCGGCGTATTGCCTATACAGAAAGAGCTTCCGCGCGTAAAAAAATTCTGAATGCAGGCTTTGATCATCTTTATACAGATATATTGCCCGCTCAGGGAATTGAGCATGAGGTGGAACGTAATCTGAACATGGTTCGATATCTGGGATTTCAGCCTCAGAGCGAGGAAATGGAGTTTTGGTGCGGCAAGGATGATGATGCGTATGCAAAAAAAATCTATCTGGAGCATGGTATCGATCTGAAGGAAACAATATTGGTTGGCTTGGGGCTTTCAGGTGGATATTCAGCTTTAAAGCGCTGGCCTATTGAATACTATATTGAACTGGCCGGTTCAATATTGGGAAAATATAAAAATAGAAATGTCAAATTTTTACTGGTCGGCGGCAAGGAAGATGTCAATCTGGGGGCGAAATTTCAAGAAGCATTGCCTCTGAATACAATTAACATGATTGCAAAAACCAGTATTTTGCAAATGGGTGCTTTATTAAAAAGTGTTAATTATTTCATAGGAAATGACTCGGGAGCGATGCATGTTGCCGTTGCTAATAGCGTAAACGTCATTGGTATTTTTGGATCTAGCTGTCACCATCGTTTCGGAGCCTGGGGAGTTCGATCTCATTCTGTCTCCCTGGAGTTGGATTGTGGGCCGTGCAGGACAGGGCACGTAATTGACAGGTGTGGGAAATGCATATACGAGTCACCAAAATGTATGGATGATTTGATGCCCAATCAAATATCACAAAAAATTGATATTGAAATACTCGAAAATATTCGGCCGTTCACCTCGCAGAGTCAATAAATAAAAGTGAAATATGTATCAGTATTCAATCATTGTCCTTGTTCTTTTGTCACTATTTGTTTTTTGGTTGATTTTTTATGGCATTAAAATTTACAAAACTCCTTTAAACCCGTTGTCATTCTATTTGGCATTTGATAGTGGATTACGAGTAATTTTAAGTTGTTCGTTAATATATTATTTTAATTACACCGAATTTTCTGATGGCGACATTGTTGATGCGCTGGCATTACATTCTCTATATGTCGTATGCTTTTCCTTGCCATTTTTGATACGGCCTCGTTGGCTGTTAATTCTAGCGGATCGGCTAACAAAATTAGTTTCTTTGAGAATGCCAAGAACGAAAACTAAATTTTCGATCATTGTTTTTTTTCTGATTTGCATATTTGTTTTTGTGAACTTCTACCTTTTAGCGACTGCGGGTGGAGGAGGAGCATTATGGTTATCTGACCCCAGAGAGGCATATCAATATAATAAATTTGGAGCTGGTAATTATTATCTTTTCTGGATTTGGGGAATTTCTTTTCTTTTGTTGTATATCTTATATACAATCAGGCCAACGACAAAATTAGAGTTTCTCAAGATTTCTCCATTGCTAATGATAATTTTGTGTTCGACATATTTTACCGGTTCGAAGCAAGTGTTGATGGTGAATTTGCTTTTAGTGATATTTTATTATGTGAACTATGTTAAGCCGATAAGATTGAAGTATTTTGTTCTGCTGGCAGCCGGCCTACTAGCAGGCTTTCTATCGTTGCAATTGATTCAGGGAACAACTACGGATTTGGGTGGCGCATTTGCATATTTTGATTATTTTCAAAAAACCATTGAGTTTGTTTCTAAATATGACCAGATCGGACCCAAATACGGTGAGGCTTTTTTAAGTAGTTTTTGGGGGTACATACCTAGATCATTCGCCCCAGACAAACCTTTGGTTTATGGACAAATTCTCATTCAGGAATTTTTATATCCTGGGGCTGCAGATGCGGGCTATTATCCGGCTTTTAGTCCCTGGTCTTTTTTGTATTTGGATTTTTGGATTTTTGGCGTGGCCATATCAGGTTTTTTTTCTGGAATTCTTTCATGGGTTTTTTACGAATTATTTATAAAAAATAAAGATGATATATTTTTATTTTCATTAGCGGTTCAGGCAACAATATCGCTATATATGGTGCCGTTGCATGGTGAACTTTACTTGGCTGCCTGGTTTGTATTGCAGAGAATTATTTTAAATTTTGGATTACTGAGAGTGAAATGACCATTTTTTCTGAATCATTAAAACAGCATGTTGAATTATTTCAAAAAATTGTAGCAATGGAAACTTTAGTTGATGCCGCTGCTGCAATTTGTGCGAACTCGATAAAAAATGGGAATAAAATTATTTTCTGTGGGAATGGTGGATCTGCTGCCGATTCTCAGCATATTTCTGCGGAGTTGGTTGGACGTTTGGTCGATGATCGTCCGGCATTGCCCGCATTGTCATTAACAACGGACACCTCCGCATTGACATGCATTGCAAACGACTACGGCTACGAACAAGTTTTTTCCCGCCAATTGGCAGGAGTGGGTCATAACGGAGATGTATTGGTCGCGATCTCAACGTCGGGAAATTCGACAAACATAATTAAGGCTGTGGAAGTTGCAAAGGAACTTGGAATACATACTATCGGTTGGCTTGGCAAAGATGGGGGAAAGCTTGGAAAATTAGTCGACTCTCCACTTATTGTTCCAAGTGAAATCACAGCGAGAATTCAAGAGGTTCATATATTTTGGGGGCACGTAATCTGTGCTCTGATAGAGAAAAAATTAGGTTTTGGAGATTGGAAATGAGCAAGAGCCATATATTGATTACAGGTGGCGCAGGGTTTATCGGTAATAATCTCGCCCTTAAACTTTTGAGTGATGGCTATAAGATAACCATTCTTGATAACCTGTCACCGCAAATCCATGGCCACTATCCAAACGTGGATGGCCAGGTATTGCTGGCACAAGGGGTTGAATTTATTCGAGCTGACGTGCGTGAACCATCGGCAATCAAGTTGGCGCTGGCAAATGCCGACATGATTGTGCATCTCGCTGCGGAAACTGGGACCGCGCAGTCTATGTATCAGATTGCGCATTACAACGAAGTCAATACACAGGCAACTGCACTTATCCTGGATTTCCTAGCCAACAATCCTCATGCAGTCAAAAAGATTGTTCTGGCATCGTCGCGCTCGATATATGGCGAGGGCGCGTATCGCTGCAAGACCCATGGTGATGTTTTCCCCGGTGCGCGAACCGCCGCCCAGCTAAAGAGCCATCAATGGGACCCACTTTGCCCGTCATGTGCCTCGGCATTGACTGCAATACCGACTCCCGAGTCGGCACGTCCTAGTCCAGCCTCGATATATGCCGCGACTAAATATGCTCAGGAGGATCTGATCCGCATCGCTGGCGATTCGCTGGGCATCGGAACCGCAGTGTTGCGTTTCCAGAATGTATATGGAGCAGGGCAGTCGCTTAATAATCCTTATACCGGCATATTGTCGATTTTTTCGACGCGCATTCGCCGTAGCATGTCCTTGCCGATCTTTGAGGATGGACTCGAAAGTCGGGACTTCGTGCATGTCAGCGATATCGTGCAGGCAATTCAACTGGCGCTGGAGAGCGAAGCGGCTAATGGCGGAACGTTCAACGTTGGTGCTGGCGAGCCTACCTCGGTGCTTGAAATTGCCAATATGCTCGTGGATGCCTTTGGCGGAAAAATTCGACCTGAAGTGACTGGGCAGTATCGTCTTGGCGACATCCGGCATTGCTATGCTGATCTGAGTCAGATACGTGGGAAGCTCGGTTTTGCGCCGAAAATGTCATTGAAAAAGGGGATTGAAGAATTCACCAGCTGGGTATTGTCGCAGCCTTTGCCTGAAGATGGTCTGGACAAAGCGAATGAAGAGCTGAAAAAACGCAAGATGATGTCATGAGATTGAAAGAGACCTTGTATGCTGACTTGGCTAGGCAATATTTTTTTTCGGGCCAGACTGGGAAAAGCCCGACCGCACTAGGGTTAATGTTGGCAACATTTTCGCCAAGGTTTACGCCTATTGTCATTTTCCGTCTGTCTCATTGGTGTTTTCAGAAAAAGTTGTCGCCGCTGGCCAAGATATTGTCGATGGTGAATTTCGTCATATTTGGTCTTGAAATCGCTGTGCGCTGTGAAATCGGTCCCGGGCTCTATTTTCCTCATACACAGGGAACTGTCATCGGTGCGCTGCGTATCGGTGTAAATGCAACCATTTACCATAATGTTACTTTTGGCGCCCGTGAAGTCGATATCGAGTACCAGGCGGAGGCACGCCCAATTGTTGGCAACAACGTGATAATCGGTGCCGGCGCAAAGGTTTTGGGGGCCGTCTTGATCGGAGATGATGCGCGGGTAGGTGCAAACGCCGTGGTGCTTGAAGATGTTGGGCCAGGGACCACCGTGGTGGGTATTCCGGCAAAACCAATAAACAGAATTGATTGATCTAAATAAAGTGGAAAATTTTTTTTGCGGGAAAAAAATCCTGTTCATAGCCCCCAAGTTTTTTGGCTATGAACGCGAAATAAAAAATCGACTTGAAAGCCTAGGTGCACAAGTCGATTTTTACGACGATCGCCCTTCGAATAGCGCATGGTCGAAATTTGCTATCCGAGTGATTCCGCAAACGCAGCAGGGAAAAATAAAGAAATACTTTTCAGCCCTATTGGAGAAGCATTCTAGCGGCTACGATTTCATTTTTATTGTGAAGATGGAGTGTATGCCGGCCGAAATTTTAGTCGGATTACGAAAGCAAAATCCCGAGGCAAAATTTATTTATTATTCTTATGATTCGGTAAAAAATAATAATAATTTCAAAAAATCAATTGAATTGTTCGATTCAGCATTTACGTTTGACGATGAGGATGCCAAGGCAATTGCTGGAATAAAGTTGCGCCCATTGTTTTTCTTGAATGAATATCGCGATTTACCTATTGGGAATATTAAATACGATATAAGCTTCATTGGTACGGCACATAGTGACCGCTATCTATTATTGCAGAAAATAAAATCGGCAATGCCTGATGAGAGTTTTTGTGGTTTTTTCTTCCTTTTTGTCCCAAGCAAGTATATTTTTTGGTTGAAAAAAATCTTTGTTCCTGTTTTCTGGCATTCGAAAAAATCAGATTTTTCCTTTTTGCCAATGGGTAAAAAAGATGTATTATCTGTAATTTCCCAATCCAGCTCAATTCTTGATTTTCAGCATCCGAATCAGACGGGATTAACCATGCGGACAATAGAGATGCTTGGGGCTCGCAAAAAACTTATTACGACTAATGCGAATGTAAAGAGGTACGATTTTTATCGCAAAGAAAATATCAAAATCATTGATAGAGAAAATCCGATCATCGAAAGCGAATTTTTCCACACTCCTTACGTTGATTTACCTGAAGAGTTGTATGAAAAATACTCCATAGACGGTTGGCTGCGCGAAGTATTTTCGATTCCAGATAAAAATTGATATGAATATTCTTGTTACCGGGGCTTCGGGTTTTGTTGGTCGATATTTGTGTCAATACTTGAGTAGTGCAGGCCATGAGGTGACGGCACTGGTCAGGACTCGTGGCGCTTCGATTCCAGGAGTAAAGAATGAACTAGTTGTCGCCGACTTCAATAACCTGGAAGTCATTGGCGACACCTTGAAGGATTGTGACGCAGTTATTCATCTTGCCGGCAGAGCGCATGTATTAAACGATACAGTCACCGACCCATTGCATGAATTTCGGCAAGTAAATGTCGGGATGACGGAAAAACTCTTGCACTTGGCGATAAATGCAGGAGTCAGACGCTTTGTGTATGTCAGCTCGATTGGTGTTAATGGCAACAAAAATGCCAATCGGCCATTTGTAGAGACGGATGTCGAAAGTCCGCACGATTTATACGCAATTAGTAAGTTGGAGGCCGAACAGGCTGTCAAGAAAATCGCCGGGCAGGCCGGGATAGAGTATGTAATCGTGCGCCCTGTGCTGGTTTTTGGTCCGAATGCACCAGGCAATTTTGGCCTCTTGCTGAAACTTGCTTCTCGTAGATTGCCGCTTCCATTCGGAAGCCTGGCGGCGCGACGGAATTTGGTGAGTGTTTGGAATCTCGCCAGTTTCTTGGGACGTTGCGCAGATTATCCGGGGGTATTACGGGATACATTCCTGATTGCCGATAAGGAAACCGTCACCTTATCCGATATTTTTTTGGGGCTCGGCAAGGGAATGAGTAAGACACAAATGATCTTTCCTGTGCCGAAAATGTTTCTGATCGCTATTTGTAGTTTATTTGGAAAAAGACAATTATTTGATAAATTGAACTCGGAGTTGCGGGTTGATATCAGTAAGGCAGAAGAAAAACTTAATTGGACAGCGCCATATACAACGGCTCAAGCATTAATTAAAACTGGTAAAGAATATATATTGGGTTCACAATGAAAAGATTTTTTGATTTGTCTTGCGCATTAATCATTTCGATCATATTGATTATTCCGATAATCATTATTTCCCTCCTGGTCCGATTTACGTCAATCGGACCAATTATTTATTGGTCCGATCGTGTCGGACGTAATAATAAGATATTCAAAATGCCAAAATTCCGTACAATGAGAATTGATACGCCAGCGGTTGCCACGCATTTATTGCCAGACCCCAAAAAATTTCTGACCCCAGTGGGATCTTTTTTGCGCAAATCGAGTCTCGATGAATTGCCACAATTATGGAGCATAATAGTTGGAGATATGAGTTTCGTTGGCCCCAGGCCGGCTTTATTTAATCAGGATGATCTGGTAGAGCTGAGGACGAGACATGGAGTCGATAAATTATTGCCCGGATTGACGGGGTGGGCGCAGATAAACGGCAGGGATGAGCTACCTATCCCAGAGAAGGTAAAGCTGGACGTCGAATATCTACAGCGCCAATCTTTTTTTCTTGATATAAAAATCATGTTTCTGACTTTTCTCAAAGTCATTCGAAGAGATGGAATTACGCACTGAGAGCCGGCTTCTCAGTAAAGAGCTTTCCGCTGATGTTTCAATTTTCCTATCGTAGTGAAACACTGAATTATCGACATGATTTCATTTTTAAATTTATCGCGCCTAAAGAAGCAAATAATTGCAGCATCTGCTGACCTTATTATGCTGCCGCTAACATTTTGCCTTGCGATATGGCTGCGGCATGATGGTCTGAGCAGCTGGTTGTTGCACCAGTACGGTTTGTTGATTGTCGCGGCGCCGCTGATATCTATACCGATTTTCATCAGACTCGGCTTGTATCGAGCCGTCATCCGTTTTATAGATCACAAAATTGTCTATGTTGTAGTGCTGGGCGTCACATTGTCGGTGATCGCGCTTGGGGCAATCGGTACATTTACACAAACTGCGGGTTATTCCCGCGCGGTTTTTGGTATTTATTGGGTCAGTGCGATCCTGTATGTCGCGGCCAGCAGGTTTCTAGCGCGAGGATACTTGTTGCGCGTCAGCGGAATCGTTGGTGCGGTGCCCGTAGCGATTTATGGTGCCGGCCAAGCAGGTACGCAATTGGCGAGTGCTTTGCGCGCTGGCAACGAATATCTGCCAGTGGCGTTTATTGATGACAAAAAAGAGTTGCAACGGGCGACTATTGCTGGGATTAAGGTTTTCTCGATTGACCAAATACACGATTTAATTGCGCGCTACAATTGCAAGGAAATTTTGCTGGCAATGCCGTCTTTGAGCAAGCTGCAGCAGAAACATATCCTCGATAAGCTTGAGCCGCTCAAGGTCAAGATTAAAGTAACACCCCCGATCAAAAGCTTGATCAACGGAGAATTGCGCGTGCAGGATATCCGCGAGGTCGAAATTGAAGACCTGCTGGGACGCGATCCTGTGGAGCCAAATCCGGAATTGATTTCCGTTTGTATCGCAAGCAAGTCGGTTATGGTAACCGGTGCTGGTGGCTCCATCGGGTCCGAGCTTTGTCGTCAGATTGTTCGTCAGCGGCCGTCACGTCTAATATTGCTTGAAATGTCGGAATTCGGCCTCTATGCGATCGAGCAAGAGTTAAGTGAACTACAGAGAAGCCTGGATCTGGATATCGAATTGCTGCCCTTTTTAGGGTCGGTATTGGAGACAGAGAAGTGCGAACGCATCATGCGGACCTTTGCTGTGGAAACCGTATATCACGCTGCGGCCTACAAACACGTACCGTTGGTCGAGCATAATCCGATTGAAGGAATCCGGAATAATGTGTTCGGGACGTTAAGTGTGGCCAAGGCCGCCATGGCCGCAGGCGTCAAATCATTTGTATTGATTTCAACTGACAAGGCGGTACGTCCGACGAATGTAATGGGATCCACCAAGCGTTTCGCGGAGCTGATATTACAGGCGTTTTCCCGCGTACAGGCCAAGAGTGTGTCAAAAACCAGATTCTGCATGGTGAGGTTTGGGAACGTACTTGGTTCGTCCGGTTCAGTCGTGCCGCTATTTCGCAAGCAAATCATGGCTGGTGGGCCAATTACGTTAACGCATCCTGAAATCACGCGTTATTTCATGACCATCCCTGAAGCAGCGCAATTAGTGCTGCAGGCCGGTGCGATGGGACAGGGGGGGGACGTATTCGTGCTGGATATGGGGGAGCCGGTCAAGATTATCGATTTGGCGAAACGCATGGTCCATTTGAGTGGGTTGGAGGTACTTTCCGACCTGACGCCCGATGGCACGATAGAAATCAACCATGTCGGTTTGCGTCCCGGCGAGAAGTTATATGAGGAGCTATTGATCGGCGAAAATGTGGAGGGAACCGAGCACCCGCTGATCATGCGCGCACAGGAGATTGAGATTCCGTGGAACGTTCTTGAAGATCTGTTGGCCAAATTGGATGACGCCTGCAATAGATTCGCCTACGAGGAAGTGCGTGCTTTATTGTTGCGGGCTGTCGCTGAATATTCTCCGCAGTGTGGGATCGAGGATTTCATCTGGCGGGCGAAGCAGCGCTCGGCTGGTGATGTCTTGTTGCACTAATTGCCAAAGCAGTATTTGATTAAATTTCATTTCGTGGGGGTAGTATGGATTTATCGGGATTATCGGTTGCTGAATTGCGTGTACTGCAGGACAAGATCCAGCAGTCTTTGAAAGATCGGGAACAGCAAGAATTGACCAAAGCGCGTGAGCAGATTTTGGCAATTGCACAAAGCGCAGGCATCTCTCTGCAAGATCTGCTGGGAGCTGGTTCGCGTACTAAAGGTTTGCCGGTCAAGGCGAAGGTTGCCGTGCGCTATCGCCATCCATCTGATTCCACCTTGCAGTGGACAGGTCGCGGTCGTCAGCCCAAGTGGGTACAGGAGTGGGTTGCTTCCGGTCAAACACTGGATGCCATACGGGTCTAAACAAGGTTTTACCATTCGCTGTGCCACTTTGCCGCACAGCATGCATTCCTGATTGCGGAAAGCCCACTGGGCAGGCGCTTGTTTTCAGGCTGTTGCCCGGTTGGTTCTTGCATCTTTCCTTTGCATTGGCTATAGCGAGAGTTAGTTAGATGTTTCATGTTGAGTCTCGCTACAACCAGCCATTGCGCTTATACAAAAAATTATGCTGTCACTTTCCAAATCGATTTTTAAGGCCTATGACATCCGGGGGATAGTTGGCCGAACATTGGATGCCGGCATCGCCCGACAGATCGGATATGCATTTGGTGTCGCAGCCCGTATAAGGGGCGAGAAAACCGTAATTATTGGCAGGGACGGCCGTTTGTCCGGGCCGGAGCTTGCCGGGGCCTTGGCGACTGGATTGCAGGATGCAGGTGTCGATGTTGTTGATCTGGGGCTGGTGGCGACGCCGATGGTGTATTTTGCGACGCATGTTCTCGGAGCACAATCCGGCATCATGGTCACCGGCAGTCATAATCCGCCGGATTACAACGGTTTCAAGATGGTGCTGGCGGGCGAGGCGATCTACGGCGACACGATTCAGCAGTTGTACCAGGCGATCGTCAGCGACAATCTCAGCGCTACTGTGTCTTCAATCGCCGGCAGCTATCGCCAGCATGACATCAAGGATGCCTATTTGCAGCGCATTATTGGTGATACCAAGCTGGCGCGGCCGATGAAAATCGTGGTCGACTGCGGCAACGGTGTTGCCGGCGCCTTTGCTGGGGAGTTGTACCGTGCGCTCGGTTGTGAAGTGCAAGAGCTGTTTTGCGAGGTGGACGGCACTTTCCCTAATCATCATCCCGATCCGGCTCATCCAGAAAACCTGCAGGACGTGATTCGCGCCTTGCAAAATTCGGATGCTGAATTGGGCTTGGCATTCGACGGCGACGGCGATCGCCTTGGTGTAGTCACCAAGGATGGACAGATCATTTATCCGGACCGGCAACTGATGTTGTTTGCGGCCGATGTGTTGACGCGCAATCCTGGTCGCGAGATTTTGTATGACGTCAAATGCACCCGTCATCTGGCGCCCTGGATTGCCGAGCGCGGCGGCAAGCCATTGATGTGGAAGACCGGCCATTCACTGGTCAAGGCCAAGATGCGCGAAACCGGCGCACCGCTCGGCGGTGAAATGAGCGGGCACGTTTTCTTCAAGGATCGTTGGTACGGCTTTGATGACGGCATGTATGCGGGCGCACGATTGCTTGAGTTGTTGAGCCGCGAAAACGATCCTTCAGCCATCCTGAATGCCTTGCCGCAGTCAAGCAGCACGCCTGAATTGCATCTCACCCTGAATGAAGGGGAGAATTTCGTCTTGATCGAAAAACTGCAAAGCGACGCGGATTTTGTCGGCGCAGAAAGCATCATCAAGATCGATGGCCTGCGGGTTGAATATGCAGATGGTTTCGGCCTGGTGCGTTCCTCCAACACTACTCCGGTAGTGGTCATGCGCTTCGAGGCTGAGTCTGGGCAGGCCCTGGCGCGCATCCAGGCTGAGTTCAAGCGCGTGATCCTGGCTGCCAAGCCGGATGCCGTCTTGCCTTTCTAATCTTCTGTCGAAGCGAACCAGGTTTGAACATTCTCATTGTCCGCGTCTCTTCACTGGGAGACGTGGTTCACAACATGCCGATGGTGTCCGACATTCGATGCCATTATCCCGATGCAAATATAGATTGGGTTGTCGAGGAGGGCTACACCAGCCTGGTGCGGATGAATCCGGAAGTGCGCCGCATTATCCCGATTGCCTTGCGGCGCTGGCGCAAAAGCTTGCTTTCAGCGGCCACGCGGGCGGAGATCGCCAATTTCCGTCGACAGCTGAAGCAGGATGCTTACGACGTCATCTTCGATACCCAGGGTTTGTTGAAAACCAGCGTGGTGATGCGCATGGCGCGCCTTGCCCCCGGAGGACAGCGCATCGGTCTGGGGAATGCAACCGAGGGTTCGGGTTATGAGCCGCTGTCGCGTCTGTTTCACACCAAGAGCGTGACGGTCGGCTTGCACACGCACGCCGTGCTGCGGGCGCGCCAGGTCGCGGCGCAAGCGCTTGGTTACCATGTCGATGGCGTAGCCGACTTCAACATGCACATGCCGTCAATGAGTGCGGCAGATTTGCCACCCTGGATGCCGGATCAGCCGTATGCCGTTTTTTTCCACGGCACCGCGCGCGCAGAAAAACAATGGCCAGCATCACATTGGGTGCAGATCGCGGGTTTGCTGGCCGAGCGTGGGATGCTGG
The DNA here is from genome assembly GCF_044745265.1 of Collimonas sp. NPDC087041. Taxonomy (NCBI): domain Bacteria; kingdom Pseudomonadati; phylum Pseudomonadota; class Betaproteobacteria; order Burkholderiales; family Oxalobacteraceae; genus Collimonas; species Collimonas sp. NPDC087041. Next base: position 96,542 of record NZ_JBIUZX010000010.1, on the reverse strand, counting down.
TCTTGCTGCCTTGGGGTAGCGAAGCTGAGAAGCGTGTTGCGGAGCAATTGGCGAGCCAGATGAGCAATGCCCGCGTGCTGCCGCGATTGCCTTTGATGGAAGCCGTGCTGCTGGCCCAGCGCGCCGCACTGGTGATTGGCGTCGACACCGGCTTGACGCATATCGCGGCCGCCTTCAATCGGCCAACCATCGAGTTGTATTGCGATTCTCCGCGCTGGAAGACCGAGGGTAATTGGTCATCGCAAATTATCAATCTGGGCGACATCGGCAAGCCTCCAACCGTCGATGAGGTTTTACTGGCGTTGGATAGTCTGGGTAGTCAAATTCAATGGCGGAAGGCAGCAGGAGTCGAACCTACCCGGGAGTGACTGGCACCCCCCTCCGGGTTTGAAGCCCGGCCGTATCACCGGATACGTATGCCTTCCTTGTTTTCATTTTCCGCCTGGTGGGCGCGCTCAATATCTGCAGCGCAGCCACCGTCTGTTCCATGCCGCTTGCAGTGGCTGCCTATTGCGGACTTGCAAAAACGGTATTGTACATTCTGATACGATTTTCTGAATTGCTTTGATCCCGATTGATTGCGCATCGACGCGATCAGAATGAAACTGCATCGCCTCCGCGCAACATGTGCGTATCGCGAACGCGACGGGTATAGCCGACGCGGTCGAAGAATTCCAGTATCTGGATTGCGCGCTTGCGGCCGAGGCCCGTCGCATCGCGCCAGCTGGCTGCGTTTACTCCTGGGTGGGACACGGTGCTGGATACCGGCAATTGTTCGGTCGCTAGCGTGGCCACCAGCTGCGCCAGTTCGCGCACACAGTCGCGGTGGTAAAACAGATCGCGTTCGATTTGGTACACCATGCCTTGCCTGACCATCTTGCGCAGCAATTGCCGCACCTGTTCTTCGGGAATGGCTAGGGTTTTCGCCAGCTCGCGCACCCACGGTGGATCGAAGCGTCCGGTCGCCAGCTTTGGCAGCAATTGCTGCGCCAGCACTTGTTCGCTTTCCGACAAAGTCACCACATGTTCCGCCAGATGCAGCCACGGTCCGCTACGCAGGATTGCGCCTTCGTTCAGCAGCGACGTGATGACTGCTTGCCACAGCGTCATGTCAAGTGCGGGCAGCGTCATGCGTCGCAACCTGGCGGCGTCCACTCCCTGTTCGTCCGGGAAGCGCGCATGAAAATCAGCCAGTGCGGCTGTTGCGCGAGTTTGTAGCGACAGCCATTCGGCCGACAGCATGACAAAGTGATCTTGTTCCTGCGAGCCGGTTGCAACGAGTTGCACGTTATCCGGCAATGCCAGCGCCGCTGGCGGCAAACCGCTTAATTGCATCAATGTCGACAGGCGCAAGCCGTCGGGCGCCGCCGTTTGCAGCAAGGCCGTCATGCCTGCGCCGTCGAGCATGTGTTCCAGTGCGTCGAGCCATGCGCGGCGCTCCGGGGTTCGGCGCTTGCGCGCAGGGGCGAACGGATCGAGTACGCGGCCGCCGCCGATCGTCATATTGGCCTGTGCGTTGCGGACGATGAAGCGGTCGCCGGGTGTGGTGCAAAGCGGATTTTCAAATTGCAGCTGCACCCTGGCGCGATTGCCGGGGACTAGTGAATTTCCTTCCAATAGCGTCACGTGCGCGACTTGATGCGAGGTGCCCAGATGCACGTGGAGCGGGGAGCGGTTGCGTATTGTCACGCCGGCGCCGGCCGATAGCTGCAGCTCGACATCAACGCGCGTCACCGCTGTCATTGCACGCGGATCTGCGGCCCAGTCGCCGCGCTTGATCGCGTCTTTGTCGATGCCGCTCAGGTTGAGCGCGCAACGCTGTCCTGCGTGGCCGCTTGTTGCCGCGCGGTTTTGTACATGCAGGCTGCGAACGCGCGCGGTTGCTCCGGACGGCATCAACGCGATGTGATCACCGGCTTCGATGCTGCCTGAGAATATGGTGCCGGTGACGACGGTGCCGTGCCCGGCGAGCGTAAATACGCGGTCTATCGCCAGGCGGAACAAACCGTCGTCACGCCGCGGTTGCAGATGCTGCGCGACTTCATGCAAATGGCGTCGTAGCGCTGCGGTTCCGGCATCCTGCGGAAGATGGGCGGCGACCGGAAAGATCGGGATGTCTGCGAGCGCGGAGGAGGCGAGGAATTGCCGGATTTCTTCGCTGACTTCGGCAATCCGCGTCTGGTCAACGCGGTCGGTCTTGGTCAACGCGACTGCGCCGGCGCGGATGCCTAGCCATTGGAGGATCTCGACATGTTCGCGCGTTTGCGGCATGACGCCGTCGTCTGCGGCGATCACCAACAATGCAAAGTCGATGCCGGATGCGCCTGCCACCATCGTATGGACTAGACGCTCGTGGCCCGGCACATCGATGAATCCCAGCACGTCGCCATTCTCCAGCGGTGTGTAAGCGTATCCGAGTTCAATTGAAATGCCGCGCGCCTGCTCTTCCTTGAGGCGATCGGTGTTGACGCCGGTCAGTGCCTTGATCAGCGTGGTCTTGCCATGATCGATATGTCCGGCGGTGCCGACGATCATAGGGCGATGGCGCGCAGTTGCGTGCTGAACAAGGTTTCGTCGCGCTCTTCCAGGCAGCGGCAATCCAGCCACAGCGTATCGTTGCCGATGCGTCCGATCACTGGGCGCGGCAACTGGCGCAAGGCTTTTTCCAACTTGTCGAGCGCACGGCCGTGGCGTTTGCCGCCGTTGGCGGCATTACCGGCACGCACCGCGAGGCCATAGCTTGGCAACTGATCGACCGGCATCGCGCCGCTGCCGATCTGGCTGAACATCGCTTCCGCGGTGACGGTGTAGTGGGTTCCCAATACGCTTTGCAATACGGGCAGCAGGCGTTCGGCCTGGGTGCGTATCGCCAGTTGGTGGCGGGTAAGCAAACGTAATGTCGTCAGGCGCTCAGTCAGGAATTCCGGTGCCAGGTAAAGTCGCAGCACCGGTTCCAGCGCAGCCAGGGTGAGCTTGCCGACGCGCAGTGCACGTTTTAGCGGATTCTTCTTGATCCGGCGGATCAGATCGGCACGGCCGACGATCAGGCCGGCTTGCGGTCCGCCCAACAGCTTGTCGCCACTGAAGGTAACCAGGTCGGCGCCTTGCTGGATGGTCTGGCGTACCGTGGTTTCGCTGGGCAAGCCCCACTGCGCCAGATCGACCAGCGTGCCGCTGCCGAGATCGACGGTGACGGGAATGCCATGCGGCTGCGCCAGTTGCGCCAGCGCGTCGACTTCGACGCTGCGCGTGAAGCCGCTGATGGCGTAATTGCTGCAGTGGACTTTCATCAGCATCGCGGTGCGTGCGGTGATGGCATTGGCATAGTCTGCCGGATGGGTGCGATTGGTGGTGCCGACTTCCACCAGTTTGGCGCCAGCCCGTTGCATGATGTCGGGAATCCGGAAGGCGCCGCCGATTTCGACCAGCTCACCGCGCGAGACGATCACTTCCTTTTTTTGCGCCAGCGCATTCAGCATCAGCAGCACGGCAGCGGCGTTGTTGTTGACCACGGTCGCCGCTTCGGCGCCAGTCAGTTCGCACAACACATCTTCGACCAGGTTGTCGCGATCGCCGCGGCCGCCGCTGTCGAGGTCGAATTCGAGATTGCCTGGCGTGGTCAGTGCGCTGACCACGGCCTGAACCGCTTCATCCGGCAGCAAGGCGCGGCCGAGATTGGTGTGCAATACAGTACCGGTGAGATTGAACAGCGCGCGCAGGCGTGGCTGGTTGGCTGCCGCCAATTGCTTTTCAAGGGCGGAAACCAGTTGGGTGGTATCGACATCAGCTGGCGTTAGCCTGTCGGCCAAGGCTGCGGCTCTGAGTTGGTCGAGATGCTTGCGCAGCGCGCCGGTCAGTTGGGTACGGCCGAATTGGGCCAGCAGCGGCTGGACTTCCGCCAGGTTCAGGATACGATCTACAGAAGGAAGATCGCTGGCAGAAGCCTTGGCGGCGATCGGAGTGACGGTCTGCGTGCTGGCTCCGGTCATTCAGTTCTCCATGGATTGCCAGAGCAGGGGATTGCCGTGGCGGCGCTCGTAATCGGTTTCGCCCATCAGAAGATCCAGCGTCACGCTGGCCAGGTCGTCCGCCAACGGTTCGAGGTATGGATCTTTTTCCTGGTAGAAGATTTTCAGCCAGCTGTGGCATTCGTCGCAGGTTTCGGCTTTGACAGCCTGTGAACCATCTTCGATGGCCTGATAGGCGATGCCCTTGGTCGAATCGCAAGACGTGCATTTGATACGCACCATATGCCATTCGGCGGCGCACATGCCGCATTGCAGGTAACGATGCCCCTGCGACTCGCCATCCATCCGCACCACGCTGGCTACCGGCAGCGTGCCGCAGCAAGGGCAAACGCCGGGTGTGTCGAGCAATGGCACATCACGTACTTTGAAGCGGCTTACCAGGTCGACGCAAACGACTTGCAGGGCCGCAGCAATGAAGGGGGCGGCGATCGGGTCGACGGCGGCGTTGCTGCGCTGGAGAATGGCCTCGGCTTGGCTATCGCGTTCATTTTGACTGCTGTTCCGGATACGCGTCAGCAGTTCTTGCAGTGGCGTCGGCATGTCCTGCGCTGCGGTGACTTGCGCGACATGGTCCAGTAGTTGTTCCAGTACGCCTTGCCAATGCGGGCTGCGCACTTGATCGCTGGCCAGGATGAGCGGCATCAGATGGGCATGCGCAAGATTGACGCGCGCCTGGTCGATGGCGTTGTTGTCCGGCTCGGCGGACAGCCGGTCCAACGCTTGTTGTTGTGCTTCTACCAATATCGCCATCAGGCGCAGATAGTCGCCGATAGGATTGCCCGATGCCAGCTGTTTCAGGCGCTGGGAACGGGTTTTGAATACGGTGGCACGCTCCGGCATGCGTATGCGCGGGATGCTGTTATGGTCGAGCGCTTCAATTTCGCCCGGTTCGAGGATGCGTTGCAAGGCAGTTCCTTCATTTTGATACGGCCTAATCGTAATACTTGGCCGTTCTTTATTTTCGTGAATTACCTTGGGAAATTCAAGACGATTGTGGGGCTAGCGGACAGGATAGCCCGAAAAGCCATTAAAGGCTTTCCGGGCCGTCCTTCATTCACCAGTCATTTTGCGATACCAGGCCGGATGGTGCTTGCGGGCCCAGGCGCGTGGGACGGTACCGCGCGTCATGGCGCGCACGGTGCCCTTGATCCAGATCGCGGCATAAATATGCACGACGATGCCGACGATGAGCAGGAATGCACAAACTGCATGCAGGACAGCGGCGGCGCGAATCACGAAGATCGGAAACATCCACGAAAACCAGGCGCGCCAGATGACGATCCCGGACAGCAGAAGGCCGATCATGCAGCCGATCATCATCCAGAACAGCAGCTTCTGGCCGCCGTTGTAGCGACCTACCGGCGGCAGGTTTTCTTCGCGATTGTTGACGACATCGCGAATCCCCTTCAGCCATTCGACATCATTCTTTTCGATCAGGTTATGGCGCCAGAATCCAATCGCCAGCACGGCAAAGCAGATGAACATCACCAGGCCGATGAATGGATGCAGGATGCGAGTCCAGGGACCGCCACCCAGCACGAAGCTGAGCCAGAACATCGATGGATGAAACAGCGCCAGCCCGGACAGCGCCAGCAGCACGAAGGTGATGGCGACGATCCAGTGGTTGATGCGTTCCTTGGCGTTGTAACGTTCGATCGTGTCGTTTTTTACGTCTCGTTCGGAATGGTTCATGGCGGCAGATCCTGCGAGTTAACGTTGCTGTCGGATGGCGTCGCCGGTAGTTTGGCGCGCCGCTTGGCATCGGTTTCTTCTCTTTCTGCAGCCTCGTCTTCCGGCGTGACTTCGTTCGGACCGACCTTGATGTAATGGAAGAATCCCGCCAGTGCCGTCAGTGCGATGCCGGCCAGCGCCAGCGGCTTGGCGGCACCTTTCCACAAGCCGACCATCGGGCTGATGCGCGGGTTATCCGGCAGTCCGTGATACAGCGACGGCTTGTCGGCATGATGCAGCACGTACATGACGTGGGTGCCACCGACGCCTTGCGGATCGTACAGTCCAGCCTTGTCGAAACCGCGCTCCTTGAGGTCGACGATGCGTTCTTCCGCATGCGTCTTCATGTCTTCCTTGGTGCCGAAGACGATAGCGCCGGTAGGGCAGGTCTTGACGCAAGCCGGTTCCTGGCCGACTGCCACGCGATCCGAGCACAACGTGCATTTGTAGGCCTTGTTGTCCTTCTTCGAAATGCGCGGCACGTCGAATGGACAACCGGTCACGCAATAGCCGCAGCCGATGCAGTTTTCTTCGTGGAAGTCGACGATGCCGTTGTTGTACTGGACAATCGCGCCCGGCGACGGGCAGGCCTTGAGGCAGCCCGGATCTTCGCAGTGCATGCAGCCGTCCTTGCGGATCAGCCATTCGAGATTGCCGTCCGGATTCTCATATTCCGAGAAGCGCATGACGGTCCACGAGTGTTCCGTCATGTTCGGCGGGTTATCCAGTACGCCGACGTTGACGCCGATGTCATCGCGCAGGTCGTTCCATTCCATACAGGCGGTCTGGCAAGCCTTGCAGCCGATGCATTTGGTGACGTCGATCAGCTTGGCGACGGTGCCGGTCACCGGCTCACGCACGCTTGGCGGCGGCGTGGTGGTGGCGGACACCCGCTTGATATCTAATGATTGCATTGACATGGTTTCTCCTATGCTTTCTCGACCTTGACCAGGAACGACTTGAATTCCGGTGTTTGCGAATTCCCGTCGCCCACACCAGGCGTCAGTGTGTTGGCAAGGTAGCCCGCTTTTGCCACGCCCTTGAATCCCCAGTGGATCGGGATGCCGACGTGATGCACAGGTTTACCCTCAATCATCATTTTCTTGATGCGCTTGGTTACTACCGCGACGGCAACGATGTGGCCGCGCTTGGAGCTGACCTTGACGCGCTCGCCGGCAACCACGCCGACTTCCTTCGCCAGATCTTCGCCAATCTCGACAAACTGCTCGGGCTGGAGAATCGAATTCAGGCGCGCATGCTTGGTCCAGTAGTGGAAATGCTCGGTGAGGCGGTAGGTGGTGCCGACATGCGGGAACGCATCGACCTTGCCGAACATGGCGCGATCGTCGGGGAATACCCGCGCTCCCGGATTGCTGGTCGCCGCTGGATTCTTTGGAAACAGCGGGTTGTAGCCGACCGGCGTTTCGAACGGCTCGTAATGCACCGGGAACGGCCCTTCAGCCATGCCGGCACGCGCGAAGAAACGCGCCACGCCTTCCGGATTCATGATGAACGGCCCCATGCCGCCGGTTGGGGTTTCGTCCACCTTGAAGTCAGGCACATCCGCGCCGCCCCATTTCTGGCCGTTCCAGCCGATCACCTTGCGCTTGGCATCGAACGGCTTGCCGTTGACATCGCAAGATGCGCGGTTGTACAGGATGCGGCGGTTGGCCGGCCACGCCCATGACCAGTTCAAGGTCTGGCCGATGCCGGTCGGATCCGAGTTGTCGCGGCGCGCCATCTGATTGCCTGCTTCAGTCCAGCAGCCGGCAAAAATCCAGCAGCCGGAAGCGGTGGTGCCATCGTCGCGCAACTCGGCGAAACCCGCTACCTGCTCGTTTTTCTTGCGGACGATCTTGGTTGGATCCTTCGGATCGGCCAGGTCCACGAGTGCTTTACCGTTGTATTCCTTGGCCAGTTCTTCCGCGGTCGGGCTTTCCGGATCGGAGTAAGGCCAGGCCAGGTTGACGATCGGATCAGGGAATGTGCCGCCGTCCTTGATGTACATCTTGCGCATCTTCAGGAACAGCGTCGACATGATTTCCAGGTCGCTACGCGCTTCGCCGGGAGCGTCCGCGCCTTTCCAGTGCCATTGCAGCCAGCGGCCGGAATTGACCAGCGAACCTTCTTCTTCGGCAAAGCAGGTGGTTGGCAGGCGGAATACTTCAGTCTGTATCTGGCTTGAATCGACGTCATTGAACTCGCCGAAGTTCTTCCAGAACTCGGACGTTTCAGTGGCCAGCGGATCCATCACGACCAGGAACTTCAGCTTGGCCAGGCTGGCGCCAATCTTGCCCTTGTCCGGCGCTGCCGCCAGCGGGTTGAAGCCTTGCGCGATGTAGCCGTTGACCTTGCCTTGCTTCATCAGCTCGAACACCTGCAGCATGTCGTACGGCTTGTCCAGCTTGGGCAGGTAATCGTAGGCCCAGTTGTTTTCCGCCTTGGCGGCATCGCCCCACCATGATTTCATCAGGCTGACGTGGAACTTGCCGTAGTTCTGCCAGTAACTCAGCTGGTTCGGACGCATTGGCTTGCTGGCGCGTGCCGCGATGTACTTGCTGAAGTCCTGTTCGGATTCCGAAGGCAGCGTCATGTAGCCCGGCAGCAGGTTGGTCATCAAGCCGAGATCGGTCAGGCCCTGGATGTTGGAGTGACCGCGCAATGCGTTCATGCCGCCACCGGCGATGCCGATATTGCCGAGCAGCAGCTGCACCATGGCGCCGGTACGGATGATTTGCGAGCCAATCGAGTGCTGAGTCCAGCCGAGTGCATACAGGACGGTGCCGGCGCGCGTCGGCGATGCGGTCGAAGCCAGCATTTCGCACACCTTCAGGAATTTTTCCTTGGGCGTGCCGCATACGCTTTCCACCATTTCCGGCGTATAGCGCTCGTAATGCGTCTTCATCAAGTTGAAGACGCAGCGCGGATGAGTCAGGGTTGGATCGGTTTTTACGAAGCCGTCGTCGCCCAGTTCATAGTCCCAGGTGGTCTTGGTGTAGTTGTGCTTGTCCGCGTTGTAGCCCGAGAAAATCCCGTCGTCAAAGGTGAAGTCCTCCCGCACGATGAACGTGAAGTCGGTGTAATTTTTGACGTACTCATGCTGGATCTGATCTTTTTCCAGCAGGTAGCGAATCACGCCACCGAGGAAAATGATGTCGGTGCCGGTACGGATAGGCGCGTAGAAATCCGCCACCGAGGCCGAGCGCGTAAAGCGCGGATCGACCACGATCAGCTTTGCCTTGTTATGTGCTTTTGCTTCTGTTACCCATTTGAAGCCGCACGGGTGCGCTTCGGCGGCGTTGCCGCCCATGATCAATATTACGTCCGCGTTCTTGATGTCGACCCAATGGTTCGTCATCGATCCTCGGCCAAACGTCGGGGCAAGACCTGCCACCGTCGGGCCGTGTCAGACACGGGCTTGGTTATCGAACGCCAGCAGTCCGAGACTGCGCATGGTTTTGTGGGTCAGGTAGCCGACTTCATTGCTGCTTGCCGAGGCTGCCAGCATGCCGGTCGTCAGCCAACGGTTGACGGTCAGGCCTTCCGGTGTCTTCTCGACGAAATTGGCATCGCGGTCTTGCTTCATCAGGGTTGCAATGCGGGTCAGCGCATCGTCCCACGACATCCGCTTCCATTCCTTGGAACCAGGCGCGCGGTATTCCGGGTATTGCAGGCGGTTGGGACTGTGGATGAAATCCAGCAGGCCTGCGCCTTTAGGGCACAGCGTGCCGCGGTTGACCGGGTGATCCGGATCGCCCTCGATGTGAAAGACGCTGGCCTTGGCGTTTTTTGCGCCATCGCCGAGGCTGTACATCAGGATTCCGCAACTGACGGAGCAGTAGGGGCATGTGTTGCGGGTTTCGGTGCTGCGCGCCAACTTATAGGTGCGCACTTCCGCCAGAGCCGGCGTCGGTGAAAACCCCATCAGCGCCAGACTCGAACCTGCCAGGGTAGCGCCAGTCGTTCTTAAGAACTGACGCCGTGACATGTGAACCATGGGTGGACCTCTCTTTGTGCAGTATTGCCAAATCGCGTCGGAACATGCTGTTTTATTATAGGATGGATTACTGTTTGCCAATAGATGGAAATGTTGCTTTTCCACTGCCATGGCAACCGTCCGGAGGAGAGTTGACAGAATGTTCCGATAGTTATCGAATTGGTAATTATACCTCAAGCTGTTGGATACTGCGGTTCACGCCGCCAGTGCAACGCGGCATAATACGGGCATGGAACAACAAATTATCGACATTGATACTGCCGATTGGCAGATCAGCACACCGAACTCAGCCTGGATTTCTGCGCTTGAAGCAGGAAAAGTCTTGTATTTTCCTCGCCTGAGTTTTACTTTCACCGCCGATGAGCAGCGTTTCCTGACGCCGGCGATTCGTGATCCAAAGAGCCGCAATATCAGCCTCGATGCCAACGGCCAGTTGAAAGGCGCGTTGGGCGATGCGGCGGACCAGGCCGCACTGGCCAACATGATCGGGCGTTTCCGCACCCAGGCGCAGCAACTGATCCATTCCTTGCTCCCGGCGTATGCCGACACGCGCAGCGAGTTACGGCTGGCGCCGACCAGCTACCGGCCGATGCAGGTGGAAACGCGCGCGCAATCCTGGCGCGCCGACGACCGTCGCATGCATGTCGATGCCTTTCCTTCGCGACCGAATTACGGCGAGCGCATCCTGCGCGTCTTCGCCAACGTCAATCCAGAAGGCGTGCCGCGCGTTTGGCGCGTCGGCGAGCCGTTCGAAGATGTGGCGCAGCGCTTCCTGCCGCGGGTGAAGAAGTATTCGCGCTGGCAGGCGCAGGTATTGAATGCCTTGCACGTGACCAAGTCGTTCCGCAGCGAATACGATCACCTGATGCTGCAACTGCATGATGCGATGAAATCGGATCTGGATTATCAGAAAGACGGTCCGCAAGTGACGCAGCCGTTTGCTGCCGGATCGGTGTGGGTATGTTTTTCCGACCAGACGCCGCATGCCGTGATGTCGGGCCAGTACATGATGGAGCAGACCTTGCATCTTCCTCCTTCCAGGCAGTATGACCCGGACGCCAGTCCGTTGGCGATCCTGCGTCGTCTCACCGGCCGTGCGCTGACCGAATGAAATCGGCGGTGGGGTTTGATGCAGGGCGGGCCTGGCGTATCCGCTTGTTGTATTCGGCAGTATGGTGGCTGGCAATGCCGATGGTATTGCTGCGCTTGTGGCGGCGTGGCAGCAAGGAGCCAGGTTACCGGCAGCATGTACTGGAACGTATCGGCTTTTATCCGCGCCTGGCGCCGGAACTGGCGTCGCGCAAATTTTTGTGGGTCCATGCCGTGTCGGTTGGCGAAACGCGTGCCGCCGAGCCGCTGATTGCCGCGCTGCTTGACGCCTATCCGCAACATGCAATCCTGCTGACGCACATGACAGCGACGGGGCGCGCCACCGGGCAAGCCTTGTTCGGCAAGTCGCCGCGCGTGCAGCAATGCTTTCTTCCGTACGATACCGGCTGGATGGTGGGACGCTTCCTGCGTCATTTCAAGCCCGCCCTGTGCGTCCTGATGGAAACCGAGGTATGGCCTAACCTGATCGTCCAATGCGGACAGTATCGGGTGCCGGTGGCGCTGGTCAACGCACGCCTGTCAGAACGTTCGTTGCGGCGCGGGAAGCGTTTTTCCACGTTGATGACTGAAGCCGCCAGCGGCATGTCCTGCGTCGGCGCGCAAACCGAGGCTGACGCCGGACGTTTACGCCAACTTGGCGGTAACAATGTGCATGTGACCGGCAGCGTCAAATTCGACGTGACGCCGCCACCGGCTTTGCTGGAGGTTGGCAGCGCGCTGCGCGCGCAGATCGGCAAGCGACCAGTCCTGCTGTGCGCCAGTACGCGCGAAGGCGAGGAGGAACTGATCCTCAATGCCTTGTCGCGTCGCAGCCATGATCCGGCATATGCCGATTTGCTCACCGTGATCGTGCCGCGTCACCCGCAACGCTTTGATGAAGTGGCCGATATGGCGGCGAGCAAGGGGTTGCCGCCGTTGCGCCGGACACGCTTGGGGAGTTCCGAGGTGCCTGCGGAAGTGAAGGTGCTGGTCGGCGATTCGATGGGCGAAATGTTTGCTTATTACTCATTGTGCGACGTTGCCTTCATCGGCGGCAGCTTGTTGCCCATGGGCGGGCAAAACCTGATCGAGGCTTTTGCCGTGGGCAAGCCGGTATTGATCGGGCCGCACACATTCAATTTTTCCGCGATTACCGAACAAGCCATCGCCGCCGGTGCTGCGCAACGGGTGACAGACGTCGACAATATGTTGGATGCCGCAGTCCACCTGCTGGAGAATGACCAGGAGCGCCAGGCGATGGGCGAGCAAGCCGGCAACTTTGCACGCCAGCATCGCGGCGCCACAGCACGCACCATGGCATTGCTGCAGCCGTTGATCTCCAGCGCTTGAACATGCATGGCACAGTAATTGCGACGAAACTAGTCAGTGCGTTGTTTCTGTTGCCGACTAATCTGCTATTGGCATGCGTTGTCGGCATGCTGTTGCGGCGCAGGTATCCACGCCTCGGCGTCGCGGTCTGCGTTGCATCATTGCTGCTGTTGGCGGTATTGAGCAGTAAAGCCGGGGCCATGTTGCTGGCGGCGCCGTTGGAACAGCGCGTCTTGCCTTTGGTCGAGGCGCGCGCCGGCGACGCGCAAGCGATCGTGATACTCGGCGGAGGGCGCTTGGCGAATGCGCCGGAATACGCGAACAGCGATGCGCCAAATTATTGGACGCTGGCTCGCCTGCGATATGGCGCCAGGCTGCAGCGGCAGACTGGTTTGCCGATCCTGGTGTCGGGCGGGATGCCGGAAGGCAGCAAAGTATCCGAGGCGGCGCTGATGGCCAACAGCTTGCGAGACGATTTTGCGGTCCCGGTAAAGTGGCTGGAAGGCGCATCTGATAACACCGAACAGAATGCCGTCTTTTCGGCGGAGATACTGAAGCGGGCCGGGGTAACGAAAATTTTGCTGGTTACCGATGCCTTGCATATGCTGCGAGCGCAAGCCATGTTCGTTCACGCGGGCCTCGACACGGTGGCGGCACCGACCGTATTTCTCAGCCGGGATCGGCTGACGTTGTTGAGTTTCCTGCCTTCGGGGGAGGGTATGCAGCGTAGCGCTTATGCCTTGCATGAGTGGCTCGGATTGTTGTGGTATCGGATCCGCAGCGGCCATTCGTAAGGCCCTGGAACTGCAAGATGGGTGCTTGAATCAAACCCATCTCATGACTCGGGGCAGTACATTTTTCACTGATGTATGTAGGTGATTTAACAACACAGGACACTTTATAGTGCCGTGCGGAATTTAAATTTGCTATCCTTCGTTTCTTAAAAAGTACAAACTGGTATTAACGCATTGTTTTCACGAAATATTTTTTACAAATTATTTCAATTAAGTTTATCCGTGAATTTCAGGGATATTTATAATATAAGCCGGTAAGGATTGCAATTGGGCACCAATTTATCCAGTAATTCAACTCCCAGCATCTCTCCGAATTCAGATGCTGTGCATATTGCCTTTGGTGTCGATACCAATTATTTTCGGGGTATGGCGGTAAATATTACCTCCATACTGAAAAATAATCCTGGCATGGTTTTTATTTTCCATGTGTTCGCTTTTTCCATTACTGACGATAGTCGTCGCAGATTGGAAGATTTGGAAAAGAAATATGATATTGCCATTAATATTCATATTCTTCATCAAGATATATTATCTGACTTTAACCAATTCCCGTGTTTTTCTCAGCATCCATTGGGCACCTTCATTCGTATTTTGATTCCTAATTTACTGCAAGGAATAACGAATAAAGCACTTTATCTTGATGCCGATATTTTATGCTTAGGAGAGTTAAGGGAGCTGCAGTCCATTAATATAGACGACTGTATTGCCGCTGTTGTGCATGATGAAGTTGAAACTACTGCAAAAACACAAATTGCGGCATTGAAGCTTTCGCATGCCGACTATTTCAATGCCGGGGTCATGTATATCAACATTGACAATTGGGTAGCGAATGACTGTCAAAGCAAGGCGCTTACCGTCCTGTCGACGCAGCAATTGCTTTTCGCCGATCAGGATGCATTAAATGCCGTATTGAATGGGCACGTAAAGTATATCGATGAAAAATGGAATTTTCGCTACCATTTGGTGGATTTTCTCAGCAAAGGCGGTAAAACGTTGAATGTTACTGCGCCAGTTGTCTTCATGCATTTTACCGGACCGGTAAAACCTTGGCATGATTGGTGTCTGCATGAAGCGAAAGATATTTTTGTTCGCTATCAATCAGCATCTTCTTGGGCTGATGTACTGTTGGATCAACCTAAAAGCACAAGAGAAATGAAATTGTTCTCAAAATTTCTTCTTAAACAAAAAAGGCCTTTTGAAGGTCTTTTTTGGCATGGTAAATATTTGTGGTCAAGATCGGTAAAGAATATTAAATTTCACATCAAGTGAAAATCCATTTTTTGACGATACGATATTTTTAAATAATTATCGTTTGGATAAATTAAATATTTTTTATTTCTGTTGAATTGTTTTTGTGTATTTATCATCGGTTTGGGAAATATCTGGAAATTGGAGAAATACTTGCGTCACGTAAAGTTATTGATTGCTTTTTTAGTCGTTTCTTTCTATATAAGCGCATTGCTTGTGGATCGTGCAGCTGGAGTGATTTTTGGTGTGTTGTTGCTGCTTAGCTTAATACTCCTTGTGTCTTCGAGACAATCGGATAGTGAATCATTCGGCGGTTTGGTAAAGCAATATTGGCTTCTTGGCCTAGCAATGTGTGGCCCTCTGATTGCGGTTTTCGCCAATCAGGTTGGATCAAATCATTTCGTGGCAAGAACATACGATTCGCCATTCCGTCTCGCAATGTTTAGTTTAATATTTTGGTTATTCTCATTTTTACCCATAAAATATATGCGATATGTTCAATGGGGATGGGTTATCGGAGCTCTTCTCTCCGCCGTAAAAATTTATGACCTTACTTATGGAGGGGTTATTCGTTATGGGGATGATTTTATTCCGATAATTATTTTTGCTGAGATGGCGCTCCTGCTAGGCATGTTTGCGACATTATCAATTGCGTGGGATACGCACCACGATAAATTAATTATACTATTAAAAATTTCTGCGTTATTTGCGGGGCTATATGCGGCATATTTATCGCAATCACGCGGCGTTTGGATGACGATTCCAGTTTTCTTATTTATTGCAGGCCTAGCAGCAAAAAATATTTCTTTTCGCTATAAATTTTATTTAATTATTTTCTTCGTGGCTATATTGGGATCGATTTCATATTTTGGGAATATTGTAAAAACCCGAATGTCAGGTGCTGAAAATGATATCAGTCAATATTCGATGGGTGAAAATGTAGATACGTCCCTTGGTATTCGCCTGCAATTGTGGCGTGGATCATGGGTGTTGTTCAAGGAACATCCAGTTTTTGGTGTTGGTGTCGAAAACTTCCCAAAAGCTTTAACTGAATTGGCCGAGCGGAAAATTATTACACCTGTCTCGGCGACCTTCCCGCATTCACATAATGAAATATTGTTTGTGATGTCTCGATTGGGAACATTTGGATTATTAGCAATACTCGGATTATATTTTATTCCGGTATATTATTTTTTCCGAGAAATACGACATAATGATTCAGAAGTTCGATGTACAGCAGCAATGGGGCTGTCATTATGTTTGGGGTTTTTTACATTGGGATTGGTCGATGTGGTTTTCCTGTGGTGGGAAATTTTCCCCTACTATGTTATAAGCATTGCTTTTTTTCTTTCCTATATAATAAAACGCAAGAAAGAAGTCACAGTGTCATTATCTTGAGCCGTAATCTTCAATATATAAAAAATGTCGCGTAAGCGGCATTTTTTTGAGATAACCAATGGAACATCTCAATCAAGTTTTTGAGGATAGATCACTCGAGTCTCTCGATAATGGGGCGAGTATCGACAATTCCATTTGGGTTCATGTTTTGCCAGCGCCAGGAATCGGCGCAAATGGCATCAATTCCTCGTGTCGCATGCCAATCCAATATTGTTGCTGCCAGGGAGGGATCTGCATAATATGCCGGAACGTCGCCTGGCCGCCGGGCAACAATGTCATATGGAATTGGTCGCCCGCTCGCTTTTTCATAAGCCTGAATCACTTCCAGAACGCTAATCCCTTGGCCAGAGCCGAGATTGATCGTGAAGGAAGAACTATTCGACGCATCGCGATTGAGCAAGTGCGACAGCGCTGAAACGTGGCCCTCCGCCAAATCCATCACATGGATGTAGTCGCGCACGCCGGTGCCGTCCTGGGTGGGGTAGTCGCCGCCGTATACACGGAGTTTTTCGAGTTTTCCGACGGCAACTTGTGCGACGTAAGGCATCAGGTTGTTGGGGATGCCCCGCGGGCTTTCTCCGATCAATCCGCTTTCATGCGCGCCGACCGGGTTGAAATAGCGCAGGTAAGCAATGCGCCAATCGTTGTCCGAATGTTCCAGATCGCGCAACATTTGTTCGCTCATCAATTTTGTATGGCCGTACGGATTGGTTGCCTTTAAGGGGGCGTCTTCTTTGATCGGGATGGATTCCGGGTCGCCATAAACTGTCGCGGAAGAGCTGAATACCAGCGTTTTTACCGCATGCGCGGCCATGGTGCTGCAGACGTTCAACAGGCCGTTCAGATTTGTGTTGTAGTAAGCCAGTGGGTTTGCGACCGACTCGCCAACAGCTTTCAACGCGGCAAAATGAATCACGGCATCAATCTTGTTCTGCGAGAAAACGGCATCGACAAGGGCTTTGTCCCGGACGTCGCCTTCGATGAAAGTCGGGCTGTTTCCAGTTATTTGGGAAATTCTGTCGACAACGCCAACAGCGCTGTTGCACAGGTTATCCAGGCCGATAACGTTGTATCCGGCTTCAATCAAGGTACACCAGGTGTGGGAGCCAATATATCCAGTAGCACCGGTCAGGAGGATGGTTTTCTTCATAAAGAAATATTCAATTTATATTGGCAATCCAGGACATTTCTCGCTGCCGTATCGACGATAGAGGCAAACTGTAACAAAAAAAACGCCGCACATGTGCGGCGTTTTTGTTGGCATGACGACCTGAGGTCGACAGAAACTACGATTTTGGCGTTACCGTATTTTCATTCAATCCACCGCCCAATGAACGATACAGATCAATCGCATTATTCAAGCGCAGTTGACGGGTCTGGATCAGCGATTGCTGTGCCGAGAACAAGTCACGCTGTGCGTTCAGGCGGTCAGTCGAGCTGGCGATGCCGTTCTTGTAACGCAGATCGGTCAGCCTCGCGCGTTCTTCCTGCGCCTTCACGAAAGCATCCTGCGCCTCCAGCTGTTCATCCAGCGTGCTGCGGGCGACCAGTGCATCAGATACTTCCCTGAATGCGCTCTGGATGGTCTTTTCATAGGTGGCGATCGCCTGATTCTTGCGAATCTCGCTCAGCGACAGATTGGCGCGGTTGCGTCCACCTTCAAAGATCGGCAGCGTCAGTTGCGGCACGAACGACCAGGTGCGGCTGCCGGCCGAGAACAGGCTGCCCAGCGAGGTGCTGGAATTGCCGATTCCTGCGGTCAGCGAAATGGTCGGGAAGAAGGCCGCGCGCGCAGCACCGATATTCGCGTTGGCGGAGCGCAGCTGCTGCTCTGCCTGGCGGATGTCGGGACGGCGGTTCAGCAAGTCGGAAGGCAGGCCGGCAGGGATGTCGCTGACGATCTTTTCATCCGACAGCATTTGCGGCGCAGGCAGATCGCCTAACGGCTTGCCAACCAGTAGCACCAGAGCATTGGTAGCCTGGCCGCGCTGGCGCACCAGTGTGGCCAAGGAGACGCGCGCCGATTGCACCAGCGTTTCCGAGTTGCGCAGGTCGAGCGCCGAGGAGGCGCCGACTTCGAAACGCATCTTGTCCAGCTTGTAATCGTCCAGGCGGCTATCCAATGTCTGCTGCGCCAGCCGCTGCTGTTCGGCATACGACTGCTCAGTCAGATAGGCTTGGGCGACTTGCGAAATCAGGCTGATTTGCGCCGATTGCCGCGCTTCCTCGGTGGCCAGATAGCTCGCCAGGGCGGCATCTTTCAGACTGCGCACACGACCGAAGAAATCCAGCTCGAACGCTGTCATGTTCAAGCCGACCTGGTAGGCGGTGCCGACGGCAGGCTGGCCAGGAAACAGCTGATCCGAGGCTGTACGGCTACGGGTACGGCTGAAGTTGCCGTTGAAGTTAGGCAGCGCATCGGCAGCAGTGATGTCGTACTGTGCCCGTGCTTCCTCGATATTCAAGGCCGCCGTGCGCAGGTCACGGTTGTTTTCCAGCGCGGACGAGATCAGCGCTTGCAGGCGCTGGTCCGGGAAAAATTCGCGCCAGCCGAGCTCAGCCGCATCGTATTGCGCCTTGCCGTCAGCCGCAGCCGGGTAGGTGCCGGCCACCGGCGCCTCCGGACGGACGTAGGTCGGCGCCATGGTGCAACCCGAGAGAACGCCCACCAGCAGCAGTGCGCCAGTCAGGTTCTTGGGTAAGAACGCCGTAGTTGCCATATTAAACATGCTGATTCTCCACATCTATTTTTTTGTTGGCCGCATACATCTTCCGTTGGCGTTCGCTGCCTTTGAAGATCTTGCGCACCACCACGAAGAACACAGGCACCAGGAACACTGCCAGTAATGTCGCTGTAATCATGCCGCCCATGACGCCGGTACCGATCGCGCGTTGGCTGCCTGAGCCAGCGCCGGTCTTGATCACCAGCGGCAAGACGCCGAGGATAAATGCGAACGAGGTCATCAGAATCGGGCGGAAGCGCAGATGCACCGCTTCCAGAGTCGCTTCGATCAGGCCCTTGCCTTGTGCTTGCAGGTCTTTGGCGAACTCGATAATCAGAATCGCATTTTTTGCCGACAAGCCGACCACGGTAATCATCCCGACCTTGAAGTAGACGTCGTTCGGCATGCCGCGCAAGGTAACGCCGAGCAGCGCACCGAGAATACCCAGCGGCACCACCAGCATCACTGCCACTGGAATCGAAGTGCTTTCATACAAGGCTGCCAGCACCAGGAATACGGCAATCAACGACAGCAGATACAGCATCGGCGCTTGCGAACCGGAAGTCTTTTCTTCCAGCGACTGGCCGGTCCATTCAAAGCCGAAGCCAGGAGGCAGCTTGGCAGTCAATGCTTCCATTTCGTCCATCGCTTCGCCGGTGCTGTGGCCAGGAGAGGCGCCGCCGGAAATCTTCATCGCCGGATAGCCGTTGTAGCGGGTCAGCTGCACAGGGCCTTTGGTCCATTCCGAAGTGGTGAACGACGAGAACGGCACCATGGTGCCAGCTGTGTTCTTGACGTACAGCTTGGCCAGATCTTCCGGTTGCAGACGTTGCGGCGCATCGGCTTGCACGATCACGCGTTGTTGACGACCCTGGTTCGGGAAGTCATTGACGTAGGAAGAACCGAGTGCAGTCGACAGCGTGCTGTTGATGGCGCTGAACGACACGCCCTGGGCATTCGCCTTGTCGCGGTCAATATTGAGCTGCAGCTGTGGCGAATCTTCCAGGCCTTCTGGACGGACGCCGGCCAGGATCTTGCTCTGCGATGCCATGCCGAGCAACTGATTACGGGCCGCGGTCAGTGCCGCATGTCCTTGTCCCGAACGATCCTGCAGGCGGAAGGTAAAGCCAGTGGCGTTACCCAGTTCCGGGATCGGTGGCGGGTTCAGCGGATACACAATGGCGTCCTTGATTTGCGAGAACACGCCAAATGCCTTGCCAGCGATGGCGTCGGCGGATTGGTCCGGACCACGTTCGCTCCAGTCTTTCAGCGGCGTGAACACCAGGCCGGCATTCTGCCCATTACCGGAGAAGCTGAAGCCGGTAATGGCAACGACATTGGCGACGCCAGGCAGTTTGCCGTAATAGGCTTCAATCTGCTTGATGACTTCCAATGTGCGGTTGGCGCTGGCGCCGGCCGGCAATTGCACGTTGGTGATGATGTAGCCCTGGTCTTCCGATGGCAGGAACGATGCCGGCAAGCGGGTGTACAGCAGGCCCACGCCGACCAGGATCGCGCCATAGATGAACAGATAGCGGCCGGTCTTGGCCAGCATCTTGGCGACTACGCCTTGATAGCTGTTGGTGGTGGCGTTGAACTTGCGGTTGAACCAGCCGAAGAATCCCTTCTTCTCATGGTGATGTCCTGCTTCCACCGGCTTCAGGATGGTGGCGCACAGCGCTGGTGTCAGCGTGAAGGCCATCAATACCGAGAACACCATCGAAGCAACCATCGACAGCGAGAACTGTTTATAAATCGCGCCCACAGCGCCGCTGAAGAAAGCCATCGGGATGAACACCGCGATCAGCACCAGCGTGATACCGATCAGCGCGCCGGTGATCTGGCCCATTGCCTTGCGGGTTGCATCGCGCGGCGACAAACCTTCTTCGCTCATGATGCGCTCGACGTTTTCCACCACCACGATCGCATCGTCAATCAGGATACCGATCGCCAGCACCATACCGAACATGGTCAGCACGTTGATCGAGAAACCAAACAGCAGCAGTGTGGCAAAAGTACCCATCAGCGCCACCGGCACGACGATTGTTGGAATCAGCGTGTAGCGGATGTTTTGCAGGAACAGATACATCACCAGGAACACCAGGACGATCGCTTCGACCAGGGTCTTGACCACTTCTTCAATCGAGATCTTGACGAATTTCGAAGTGTCGTATGGGATTTCGTATTGGACGCCGGCCGGGAAATACTGGGACAGCTCCTTCATTTTGGCCTTGACTGCCGTCGCGGTACCTAATGCGTTTGCAGTTGGCGACAATTGCACACCGACGAACGAAGTAGGCTTGCCATCGAGTCGGCCGGCAGTCGCATAAGACTGACCGCCGATTTCGATGCGGGCAACATCGCGCAGGCGCACGATCGAACCATCCGAATTGGCGCGCAACTGGATATTGCCGAACTGTTCAACAGTAGTCAGCTGGCCGGTTGCCACCACGGTAGCCGAAATCTGCTGCGTGCCAGGGCTCGGCAGATCGCCAAGCGTACCGCCGGCGACCAGCGCATTTTGCGCGGTGATTGCGGCAGTGACGTCAGCAGGCGTCAGGTTGAGTCCGACCAGTTTGGCCGGATCAATCCAGATCCGCATCGCGCGCTCGGTACCGAACAGCTGTGCCTGGCCGACGCCTGGCACGCGTTTGATTTCATTGAGCACGTTGCGCGACAGGTAGTCGCCCAGCGCGATCGGATCAAGCTTGCCGTCGGTCGACGAGAGGCCGATGAACATCAGGAAGTTACTGCGCGACTTGGTAACCTGCACGCCGTTCTGCGTCACCACGGCCGGCAGACGCGCTTCGACACGCTTGAGGCGGTTCTGCACATCCACCGCTGCCAGGTCGGCATTGGTTTCCGGGGTAAACGTCACGGTGATGGATACGGAACCGTCGGCCTGGCTTTGCGATTCAATGTATTGCAAGCCGTCAGCGCCGTTCATTTCCTGTTCAATCAGGCTGGTAACGCTATCGTCGATGGTTTGTGCGGTAGCGCCTGGATACGATGCGCTAACGACAATCGTTGGTGGTGCAATCGAAGGATACTGGGCCACCGGTAATTGCGTGATCGCCAAGGCACCCCCGAGCAGGATGAAGATGGCGAGCACCCACGCAAATACGGGGCGGTCGATGAAAAACTTGCCCATTAATAGGCTCCTTATTTAGCAGTTGAGGCAGCTGCGGCGGCGCTGGCGCCGGTTGCTGCAGCGGGTGCGGCTGCGGCGGCCGGATTCCATGGCGATGGATTAACCACCGCACCAGGCTTGACCTTTTGCAAACCATCGACGATCACTTTGTCGCCGCTCTTCAAACCTTCAGTGACGATCCACTTGTCGCCCTGCGCCTTATCGGCAACTACCGGCCGTACCGAGACCTTGTTGTCGGCGCCGACCACAAACACCGATGCGCCGTTCAGGTCACGCTGGACCGCTTGTTGCGGAACAGTGAGGGCTGATTCGTCGACCGCTTGTTCCAGCTTGGCGCGTACGTACATGCCAGGCAACAGGTTGTGGTCAGGGTTAGGGAATTCGGCGCGCAAGGTCACCGAACCAGTGTTGGGATCAACGGTCAGGTCGGAGAACAGCAGCTTGCCGGATTGCGGATAAACGCGGCCATCTTCGGTCTTCAACGTGACCTTGGCTTGTCCTTGGCCGGCGCTTTTCAGTTGGCCATTGCGCATTGCATCTTGCAGCTTCAGGATGTCGGTGCTGGATTGGGTCAGGTTGACGTAGATCGGATCGATTTGCTGCACGGTTGCCAACTGGGTCACTTCACCCTGGCCGACCAGTGCGCCTTCAGTTACCAACGCTTTGCCGATGCGGCCGGCGATTGGCGAAGTCACGGTGGCGTAGCCGAGATTGAGGCTGGCGGTCTGGCGTGCGGCCTTGGCCGATGCCACGTCTGCAGCTGCCTGCTTTTGTGCGGCGACGGTGTCGTCGTAATCCTGCTTGCTGACGGCATTCACGTCTACCAGCGGTTTATAGCGCTGTGCTTTCAAGGTCGCAGTCGTCAGGTTGGCTTCGGCTTTGGCCAATGTTGCTTGCGCATTGTCGTAGGCCGCTTGCAACGGCGCCGGATCGATCAGGTACAGCACTTGGCCTGCCTTGACGTCGCTACCTTCGCGGAAACTGCGCTTGAGTACGATACCGGCTGCGCGGGCGCCGATCTGGGCGACGCGTGTCGCTTCCAGGCGACCTGGCAGTTCAGTACTCAGCGCCAGGCTTTCCGGTGCGATGGTGACAACGGAAACGCCAGGCGGCGGTGGCACTTGCGCTTCAGGTTTTTTACCGCAAGCGGCAACAGCGGAGAGGACCGCAACGGCCAGGGTGATACGCGTGAGACGACTGATAGAGCTAACTGAATTCATAAAATTCTCGCACGGTAATTGAGGAGGGACTGCAAATCTGACAAGGGACTCTGTTTCTTGAAAGGACATAGGATATATAAGTAATTGCCGGGCTGCATGAGCAGACCAGAGGAAACGGGTAAAACGGCCAGAATCCTGCTATTATACATACATGCATGAATGTATGTACTGCTGCTCATCTTCGTATTAAATTATTGCTGCGAATGCACAAAGCATCTGAACGGCTGGAGGTCGACCCAAAATGGCTAGAAGTACAAAAGAAGAAGCACTAGAAACCCGTGGCCGCATCCTCGATGCGGCGGCGGAGGTGTTTCATCAGCGCGGCGTATCCCGTACCACATTGGCCGATGTCGCCACTGCGGCCGACGTGACGCGCGGCGCGATCTATTGGCACTTCAAGAACAAGGGCGATTTATTCGATGCCATGTGCGAGCGGGTGCGTTTGCCGCTGGAAGCGATGTTCGAAAAAACCGCCGACGAAAATGCACAGGATCCGCTGACCCAGTTCCGCAACAAATGCCTGTTTGCACTGCAAGAAGCAATCTCGAATCCGGAGTCGCGCAAAATCTTTGAAATCGTCATGCACAAATGCGAACTGGTGGACCCCGAGGATCCGATCATGATTCGCCAGCATGAATGTTTTCTGCAAGGGCGGACCGATATAGAACGTTTGTTGCGGTTCGCCGTCGCGAAAGGTCAATTGCCGCGTGATCTTGATCCAATTCTGGCTGCGGTCATGGCGCAAGGGCTGCTGTTTGGTATTCTCAGCAACTGGACTTTCAGCCCCCATAGCTTCGATCTGGCGGAGAATGCGTCGAAAGTGATCGACAACTGCATCCACATGTTCAAGACATCGCCGTTCGTGCTGAAAAATAACGGCAACTGATTGAAGATCGATTCTAAGAGTGAACTGCGGGCTTTGGCAAGCGACGCAATCCTGCGTTGAGCAATCTGTGCACGCCTGACGACACCGTCCGTGGCTTTTCCGGTACTTTTAGCTAGTAGGGAACCGGCACCAGCAACGCGTTGATCTGTTGCAGGTCTTCTTCTTTCAGCGCGCCCGCCGCCGACTTCAATTTCAAACCGTTCATCAAGGTGTCGTAGCGTGCCTTGGCCAGATCCCTGCGGGTCGAATACAGTTGCTGCTGAGCGTTCAGCACATCGATGTTGATGCGCACGCCGACCTGGTAGCCGAGGCGGTTCGAATCCAGCGACGACTGGCTGGAAATTTCCGCCGCTTCATAGGCCTTGACCTGGGCCAGGCCGTTGCTGACGCCGAGATAGGCCTGCTTCGCGTTCAGAACTGCGGTCCGACGCGCATTTTCCAAGTCCGAACGGGCCTTGTCTTCGAGCGCCACTGCCTGGCGTACGCTGCTGTTGACGGCGCCGCCGGAATACAGCGGGATATTCCACTGCACGCCGACCGAATTGGTCATCTGCGATATGTTATAGAAAGGAATGTCGCTGCCGCTGACATCCGAGTGCGCGCGGCTGACCACCAGGTCAAGCGTCGGCAGGTGGCCGGCGCGGCTCTTCTTGATGTCGCGCTTGGCGATGTCCAATGTAATTTCCTGGCCCAGCACGCCGAAATTCTGCTGCTCGGCGCTGGTCACCCAGGCTTCAATGGCGGCCGGTTCGGGGGGGCTCAGCTTGACACCGGGGCGCAAGGTCGCCAATGGCGCCGGTGCTTTGCCGATGATCTGCTGCAACGCGTTGCGCGCCACTTCCAGGTTGTTGTTGGCGGCGATTTCCTGCGCGATCACCAGATCGTGGCTGGCCTGCGCCTCGTTGGTGTCGGTGATGGTGGCGGTGCCGACTTCGAAGTTGCGCTTGGCCGAAGCCAGTTGCTCGGCAATCGCGCTTTTCTGGGCTTGCAGGGATGCCAGCACATCTTGTGCGGTCAGGATATCGAAATAGGCCTGGCTGACGCGCAGGATCAAATCCTGCTGCGCTTGCGCAAACTGGACTTCGCCGGCGGCTACCGACAGTTTGCTTTCCTGGTACTGCTGCCAATACGCCGGACGGAAAAGCGGTTGGGTCAGCTGCAGGCTGTAGTTGTTGGTGATGGTTTGCCAGGACTGACCGGAGCGGCTGTAATTGCCGCCGAAACCGACGCTGGGCAGCAGTGCGGCACGGCCCTGCACGCTGGCTTCGTTATTGGCGCTGAGCGCGTAGCGGGCGCTGGTGTAGACCGGATCGTTGGCGAGCGCCTGCTGATAGGTTTGCATCAGGTCGAGGGCGTGTGCGTTAGTCGCCATCAGGGCGGTTGCGATCAACGAAGCAATCAAGGTATTGCGCATTACATTCTCCGGGACATCATGTGTCGGGGCTGGCGCCGCGGGCAGGTGTGGCCACAACGTCAAACAAATACAGCAACGCTTTTCCAATAATTTCTTTTACTTCTTGCAACGGACCCCAGGCGCACGGCGCAAGCTGCCCCGGTCTGCGGCGGATGTCGCCGCAGACGCAAGGACGCTATAACTGGCTGGCCAGGGCCTGTACTAGTAGGTCGGCATCGCCGGATCGACCTGCTGGGCCCAGGCATGCACGCCGCCGGTCAGGTTGCTCACCGCAGAAAAACCGTGGCGTTCGAGGAATGCTGCTACCTGCATGCTGCGCGCACCGTGATGGCAGATGCAGACGATGGCCTGGTCTTCCTCCAGGTCATTCAGGTGTGCCGGCACGGTCTGCATCGGCATCAGCCGCGCTGCATCGATGTGGCAAGTCTCATATTCCCAAGGTTCGCGCACATCCAGCAACAACGGCGCGGGGCGTTGCGGATCGGCGATCCAGGCTGCAAGTTCCGAGGCGGTCAGATGTTGCATACGCTGTCTCAGAATTTGAAGTGGGAGTGCACCGCAGCTTCGCGCAATGGCTTGACGTTGGTTTCGAACAAATGCACCGTGCTGTAGCTGTCGTCCGCATTGCGGGTGATGATTTGCGCCGTCATCACCGGTGCATCGCCGAGGATGGCGACGACGCGGCCGCCGACGTTCAGTTGTTTCAGGAAAGCGTCCGGCAGGGTTGGCAGCGAGCCCGAGATGAAGATCACGTCGTAGGTCTTCGATGCGCCCAGATCCCAGCCTTGGGCGCCATTGCCGAGTGCGACGTCGACATTGGTGATGCCGTAAGCGGCCAAATTCTTTTCGGCCAGCGCTTTCAGTTCCGGGTCGATTTCGACGGTGGTGACGTGGCGTGCCTTGTAGCACAGCAGGGCAGCCATGTAGCCGGAGCCGGCGCCGATTTCCAGTACCTGTTCATGCTTCTTGACCTGGGCTTGCTGCAGCAGGCGCGCTTCGATCTTCGGCGCCAGCATGCTTTCGCCGCCAGGCAACGGGATTTCGGTGTCGGAGAATGCCAGGCTCTTGTAAGCGGCCGGGACGAATTCTTCGCGGCGCACCACAGACAACAATTCCAGGATGTCCAGTTCCAGCACGTTCCAAGGGCGAATTTGCTGTTCGATCATATTGAAGCGGGCTTGTTCGATATTCATGTCAAAGGCTCATGGTGAAGAAATTAAAGGGCTCATTCTATCAAGGGCATCCCTAAAAACCTACAGTACGGCGCAATCTGCGGTCGGTAATAGCCATTCTTCCAGTATTCTGTTTCAGGACATTCCGTGATCAGGTTGGCGTAGGGGCCGGCTGGCTCAGCAAGCCATTCAGGCACAGGTCGATGAAGCTGTTCAGATAGTCTTCCGCCGGAATGGTTTCAATATGGCAAGTATTAAAAGGCTGCTGCCACATCATCAGCATGATCACCGGTGCGATCACGACATTGGCTACCTGGCGCACATTGATGGCCCGGAATTCGCCGCGATCGACGCCACGTTGCAGCATCCGCACAATCATGGCGTCGCCGCGCATGCTGACTTCTTCGCGGTAAAAAGTCACCAGATCCGGAAAATTGCCCGATTCAGCCATCATCAGCTTGGTAATGCCAGCCAGCTTTGTGGCGCCGATGCGCTCCCACCAGCCGAGCATGATTTCGCGGAACAGGTCGGCGCTATGGCCTTCGTGGCTATCGATAATATCGTCAGCCTCGTCCAGCAGCGGCAGCAGATTTTCACGGACCACCGCCTTGAACAACTCTTCCTTGTTTTCAAAATACAGGTACAGCGTGCCTTTCGAGACGCCTGCCAGGGAGGCAACATCGCCCAAGCGGGTGGCGGCAAATCCGCGTTCGACGAACACGTCCAGCGCAGCCGCCAGCAGCTCCTGTGGACGGGCTTCCTTGCGTCGCTCCCAACGGCGTTTGGATGTGAAAGGGCAATTCATGAATGCGTGCTTGTCTTTATTACTGACTTTGGAGTCAGTAATGTAAGCGGCAACTGTGGGGGTGTCAAGGAAGTCGGCGGCGATCTGTCGGTTTTTGTGGTTCCACAGCGCGCTGCGCGGCAGGCGAGTATAAACTCCGGAGCCGGGTACAGCGATTACAAGTAGAATCTGGCCTTCGCATGAATCACGGTAAGTTGCTTGAAGAATCACATGTTTGTAGAAATGATATTAATCCCCGAGGCTGGCGCGTGAGCCTGCCGGTTCTTTCCTGTCGTCCGGATTGCGGCGCCTGTTGCACAGCGCCGTCGATTTCGTCGCCGATTCCCGGCATGCCGAACGGTAAGCCGGCCGGTATCCGCTGCATTCAACTGGATCACGCCAACCTCTGCCGGATCTTCGGCAGCCCTGAGCGCCCTGCGGTTTGTGCCAGCCTGCAACCGGCGCTGGACATGTGCGGCAGCTCACAAACCCATGCAATGCATTATCTGACCAGGCTGGAGCAACTGACCGCCGTGTAGAATCGGTCTTTTGCAAGCTGGCAAACAAGGAAGAACCCCCAATGGAATCAAAGCGACTGTCACAGGGCACGGCACTGTCTGTGCTTTTTATATTATTTGCCACGTTACTGCTATCTTCTTGCGCAGCGCTGATCGGCCCGCGCGATGTTGAATTCCCACTCGCCAAACTGCAGCAATCGATGGACAAGCGCTTGCCGTTTTCGCAGCGCTACATGGGGTTGTTTGAAGTGACCGCCAATAAGGCGCAGCTGGCGTTGCCCGCCGGGCAGGGCCGTCTGTCAATTGATACGGATGTGACGGTGGCATTGCCGATGCTGGGCAAGTCGTGGAGCGGCAAGATGGAAATCTCGGGCGTGCTGGCGCTGGACAATCCGCATAACGCCGTAACGCTGACCGAGCCGCGGCTGGACCAGTTGACATTGAACGGTGTCGACAAAACCTATGCGGCGCAAGTGACGCAGATCGGTAATTTGCTGGCCGGCCAGTTGCTCAACCAGGTTCCGCTGTATACCTTCAGGCCGGAAGACCTGCGCTATGCGGGCGTGGCCTTCATGCCGACCAGAATCGCTACCAAGCCGGAACAGCTCGTGGTGACTTTCGAACCGCAAAAGTAACCCTTAGTAGTCTTTAAGGAAACATCTGGTGCGGCGGCAAATCGTGCGGCTGTATCATGCATTCCAACCCTGAATTTTCTCTGTTTTTTTCTTATTTTCCTGACGACATGGATATTGTTCTCGCGTTAAAAGTTCTCATCATGGGTCTGGTCGAGGGCTTTACCGAGTTCCTGCCGATTTCATCGACCGGTCATTTGATCCTCGCCGGCAGCCTGCTCGACTTTACCGCCGACATCACCCGCGAAAAAGCCGAAGTGTTCGAAATTGCGATCCAGGCCGGCGCCATCCTCGCCGTCTGCTGGGAATATCGCGCACGCATCGCCGCGGTATTGCGTGGCTTGCCGAACGATCCCAAGGCGCGCAAGCTGGTCATCAACCTGGTGATTGCTTTCATACCGGCGGCAATATTGGGGCTGGCCTTCAGTCGGATGATCAAGGACAAATTGTTTGCGCCGCTGCCGGTGGCGATTGCGCTGATCGTCGGCGGCTTCATCATCCTCTGGGTCGAGCGTCGCAACAAGAACCGCGCCAGCGTGGCCCGGATTGAATCAGTCGACGACATGAGCGCACTCGATGCATTGAAGATCGGCTTTGCCCAAGCCTTTGCACTGATCCCCGGCACCAGCCGTTCCGGCGCAACCATCATTGGCGGCATGTTGTTCGGTTTGTCGCGCAAGGCGGCCACCGAGTTTTCCTTTTTCCTGGCGATCCCGACGCTGTTTGCCGCCACCATCTATTCGTTGTACAAGGATCGCGCGCTGCTGTCGGCTGCCGATATTCCGCTGTTCTCGATCGGTACCGTGGCGGCATTTGTCTCGGCGTTCCTGTGCGTGCGCTGGTTGCTGCGCTACATCAGCAGCCATGATTTCACCGCCTTTGCCTGGTATCGGATCGTGTTCGGCCTGGTGGTGGTTGTCACCGGCTACATGGGGTGGGTGAACTGGGCGCATTGAGTGCCGTGTGCACCCCGGCGAAACCGAACCGTCTTTTTTAATTTGTGATTGTCTATTCCTGAACAGGAGAACGTTGTGGCAAGTGTATGTTCCGCTGGTACCGATATCGGGTTTGCATCGCTCGACTATCTGCAGGTCGCAATTCTTGGCGTGATTCAGGGGATTTCTGAGCTATTGCCGATTTCCTCCACCGCGCACATGCGCATCGTGCCGGCGGTGCTCGGCTGGCACGATCCCGGCTCGGCGTTTTCGGCAGCGATGCAGCTGGCGGCATTGGCTGCCGTGGTCAGTTACTTCTGGCGCGATGTTCGTGAAGTCACGGTTGGCAGCATTGCCGCAGTACGCCAGCGTGATTTCAACAGCCCGCGGTTTCGTCTCGGCGTAGCGATCATCCTGGCGACGATTCCCATCGGGATTGCCGGCCTGGCGCTGTCGCATGTGCTGAATGCCTGCGGCTCGCCGCTGCGCAGCCTCAACGTGATCGGCTACGCCTGTATCGCGATGGGCGTGCTGCTGGCGCTGGCAGAGGTCAGCTGCAAGCATCGCCGCACGGTCGGTGAAATGCGTTTGCGCGACGCGCTGATTGTCGGCCTGGCGCAAGTCGGCGCATTGATCCCGGGTGTATCGCGTTCCGGCTCCACACTGACTGCTGCCTTGTTCCTCAATTTCAAGCGCGAAGAAGCGGCGCGTTTTTCTTTCCTGCTGGGCTTGCCGGCAATCGCACTCGCCGGTTTGAAAGAACTGTTGGTGCTGTTCCATCTGCACATGCCGGTGGAAACCTGGATGCTGCTGATTTTCGGTTTGGTGGTCGCCAGCATTTCTGCGTTCGCGGCGATCTGGGGCTTGATGAAATTCCTCGAAAAATTCTCCACCTGGCCGTTCATCGTGTACCGCATTGCATTGGGTATCTTCCTGCTGGTCGCAGTCAACAATGGTTTCTTAAGTTAATTAATTAAGCTAATTCAAGTCAAGCAAAGCAAACGTATTTAATGCCAAATTCAGCACAAGCAACCTCGGCGACCTCCGCCGACCCGCAAGCCCTGCACATATTGCAGACGGTATTCGGCTATCCGTCTTTCCGTGGCCAGCAGGCGGAAATTGTCAGCCATGTCGCCAATGGCGGCGATGCGCTGGTGCTGATGCCGACCGGCGGCGGCAAGTCGCTGTGCTACCAGATCCCGGCCTTGCTGCGCGACGGTGTCGGCGTGGTGGTGTCGCCGCTGATCGCGCTGATGCAGGATCAGGTCGATGCGCTGGCCGAGGTTGGCGTGCGTGCGGCGTTCCTGAATTCGACCCAGACTTATGAAGAAGCATCGCGGATCGAGCGGCAGGTACGCAACGGTGAACTCGACCTGGTCTATGTGGCGCCGGAGCGCTTGCTGACGCCACGTTGCCTTGAGTTGCTGGAGTCGTCGAAGATCGCCTTGTTCGCGATTGACGAGGCGCACTGCGTGTCGCAATGGGGTCATGATTTTCGGCCTGAATACATCAAGCTGTCGATCTTGCATGAACGTTTTCCGCAGGTGCCGCGGATTGCGCTCACCGCGACGGCTGACCAGCAGACCCGCGAAGAAATCGCGTTGCGGCTGCAACTGGAAGACGGCGCGCGTTTCGTTTCTTCTTTTGATCGTCCCAACATCCGTTATCAGATTGTAGAAAAGGCCAACGGCCGCAAGCAGCTGCTCGATTTCATCGAAAGCGAGCACGTCGGCGATGCCGGCATTGTGTACTGCCTGTCGCGCAAGAAGGTGGAAGAAACCGCCGAATTCCTGCAGCAGCAGGGAATCACCGCCTTGCCCTATCACGCCGGCATGGATTACGCAGAACGCACCAAGAACCAGGGGCGTTTCCTGCGTGAAGACGCCATCGTGATGTGCGCCACCATTGCGTTCGGCATGGGGATCGACAAGCCGGACGTGCGCTTCGTCGCCCATCTGGATCTGCCGAAAAGCATTGAGGGCTATTACCAGGAAACCGGCCGCGCCGGCCGCGATGGTGGTCCCGCCAATGCCTGGATGGCGTATGGCTTGCAGGACGTGGTGCAGCAGCGCCGCATGATCGATGAATCCGAGGCAGGCGAAACTTTCAAGCGTGTACTAGGCGTCAAGCTGGACGCCATGCTCGGCCTGTGCGAAACCTTGCATTGCCGGCGCGTGCGCTTGCTGGACTATTTCGGCCAGAGCTCCGAGCGCTGCGGCAACTGCGACACGTGCATGAGTCCGCCGGTATCCTTCGACGCCACTGTGGTGGTGCAAAAGCTGCTGTCGACGATCTACCGCGTTGACCAGCGTTTCGGTGCGATGCATGTGATGGATGTCTTGCGCGGCATCGATTCCGACAAGATCAAGCAATGGCGCCACGATCAACTCTCGACCTTCGGCATCGGCAGCGATCGCAGTGAAGCGGAATGGCGCGCCATCCTGCGGCAGTCGATTGCGCTCGGCCTGATCACAGTCGATCACGAAGCCTACAGCGCGCTCAAGCTGACCGATGCGGCGCGGCCGGTGCTGAAGGGTGAACAGCCGGTGCAGTTGCGGCAATACCAGAAGCCGGTCAAGCAAAAGCGCAGCAGCGGCAAATCCAAGGGTTATGTGGAAACCGATCTGTCGACGCTGGAACAGGCGATCTTCGAGAAGCTGCGTTGGTGGCGGGTCGAGACCGCGCGCAAGCACAATGTGCCGGCCTATGTCATTTTCCACGACGCCACCATGCGCGAAATCGCCAAGGCGCAGCCGGCTTCGCTGGATGATTTGCGTGGCGTCAGTGGTGTCGGCGAGAAGAAGCTGGAGACTTATGGGGCTGAGATCGTTGAGTTGATCGCCGAGTTTGTCTAGGCTTAGTTTTCAGTCTTGCCGTGATTGTTTACGGCCCAAATAAATACGGCCGCCATCTTTTTTAGATAGCGGCCGTATTGCATGGCAATGTCACATGATGCTTAAGCCGTCGTCCCCAACGCCGCCATCAATGCCTGCCTGATTTTGGCTTCTTGTGGCGCTACGCCAAATCCAACCATCACGCCTTGCGCATCGAAGAAGCGGCAGACAGTCCGGTCGCCATCGACTTCGGTTTCCCAGCGGCCGGTGGCGACTGCATGCTGTGGCGGCGGCACCAGCGCCAGCGGATAACTTGGTGTTTTGACGATCACCGGCGAGTGCTTCAGATCGATTTCGGTATCTTCGCCGGTCAGGGTCTTGGCAATCGCGCGGGCGGCGGTCAGGATCGGTGCGATGTACGGCAGCGGGCTGGTGCGGCCCTCATTGTCTATCCGGTATTCGGCGCAGTCGCCGAGTGCATACACATCGGCGGCGCTGGTGCGGCCATGGCTGTCGACGATGATGCCGCGTCCGGTGGCCAACTGCGCTGCTTGCGCCAACGTCAGGTCAGGGCGCAGGCCGACTGCAGACAAGACCACGTCCGCCGCCAGCACGTCGCCGTTGGCCAGCGTGACCTTGAAGGCGCCGTCGGCGTGGTCGACGCTTGTTGCGGTAGTGCCGAGCCGCAGATCGATGCCGCGGGCGCTGAGCGCTGCCTGCAAACCTTGCGACAGCGCAGGCGCTGCCAGTGCAGCCAACGGCAACGCGTTGGGATCGATCAGCGTGACATGGTGACCGTGCGCCGCCAGGTCGTCGGCGAATTCGCAGCCGATCAAGCCGGCGCCGAGGATCGTCACGCGTGCCGATGCTTTTTGATCCGGCAGCAACTTGTCGCGGAAGGTGGCGTAGTCGTCGATGTGATTGACTGACAGCACATGATCGCTGGCATCGCCTGCCAGGCCCAGTCGTATCGCTTGCGCGCCGACGGCGATCACCAGTTGCGCGTAGTCGAAAGCGCCGCTGCTGGTGTCGACTTTCTTGTTGACCGTGTCGATATGCTTGACCCGGGTTTTGGTCATGATGTGGGCGCCAACTTGTTCGGCCATTTGCACGGCGCTTTGCGAGATCAGCTGGGCCGCCAGTTTCTTTTGCGCGAATGCATTGGACAGCATCGGCTTCGAATAGAAGCCACCATCGTCGGCGGTGATGATGAGCAGCGCGGCGGCCTTGTCCAGCTTGCGCACTTCACGTGCCAGCGAATAGGCAGCCATGCCGGCGCCGATGATGATAATGGGTTTCATGGGATGTCCTGAAGATTATTGGCAGTGATGATAAGGCTGTTCAGTCTTATTTCAAATGATGTATGGCGCGCGACATTGGATAGGCCCGTGTCGCGCCGCTGCTGCAAGCATGATGCGGCGGCAGATTTTACAACACGTTATTAGAACGCATTTCAAAATCGGCCCTGGCCACGCCGCAGGCTGGGCATTGCCAATCGGCAGGAACGTCGTCCCGTTGATGTCGGCGGCGATACAGGCGTCCGGCCAGCCTGCCGCTTGGTCATCAATCAGCCAAGGCGTTATCTCGCTTTATTGAGGTTTGCCGAGAATGGATTGTCATTATTGCATCAATAGTCTTTTTGTTGTTTTTTTTAAAATTTAATAGTTTTTTTGAAATGAGAAAATATGTGAAATCGCCCTTCACCATGCGAAATTCACATAATCGGGCGCAACCAGTCTGATAAAATCAAGGACTTTCACTTGTTACACTGGGGACAGACGCATATGGATTCGATGATCGATAAAAAAGAAGAGCTCCGCCAACAATTGCGTCAAGCTGCGCTTGAATATCACGAGTTTCCGACCCCCGGAAAAATCAGCGTAACGCCAACCAAATTATTGACAAATCAGCGCGATCTGGCGCTGGCTTACTCTCCAGGCGTAGCCGCCGCCTGCGAAGAAATCGTGGCCGATCCGGCCAACGCATTCCGTTACACCGCACGCGGCAACCTGGTCGCGGTCATCACCAACGGCACTGCCGTGCTGGGCCTGGGCAACATCGGGCCGCTGGCATCGAAGCCGGTGATGGAAGGCAAGGGCGTGCTGTTCAAGAAGTTCGCCGGCATCGATGTCTTCGATATCGAAATCAACGAACACGATCCGGAAAAGCTGTGCGATATCATCGCCTCGCTGGAGCCGACTTTCGGCGGCATCAACCTGGAAGACATCAAGGCGCCGGAGTGCTTCGAGATCGAACGCAAGCTGCGCGACCGCATGAAGATCCCGGTCTTTCACGATGACCAGCACGGCACCGCAATCATTGTCGGCGCAGCGATCCTGAACGGCCTCAAAGTAGTCGGCAAGGACATCAAGAATTGCAAGCTGGTGGTATCCGGCGCTGGCGCTGCCGCGCTGGCCTGCCTGGATCTGATCGTCGATCTCGGCTTCCCGATTGAAAACATTTTCGTCACCGACCTGGCCGGCGTGGTCTACAAGGGCCGCGTCGAACTGATGGATCCGGACAAGGCACGCTTTGCGCGCGAGACCGATGCCCGCACCCTGGCCGAACTGATTCCTGGCGCCGATATTTTCCTCGGCCTGTCGGCCGGCGGCGTGCTCAAGCAAGACATGGTCAAGGCGATGGCGGCGCGGCCGCTGGTGCTGGCGCTGGCCAACCCGACGCCGGAAATCCTGCCGGAAGATGTCAAGGCAGTGCGCGACGACGCCGTCATGGCGACCGGCCGTTCGGATTATCCGAACCAGGTCAACAACGTGTTGTGCTTCCCATATATTTTCCGCGGCGCCCTCGATTGCGGCGCCACCACGATCACCCGCGAAATGGAAATCGCCGTGGTGCACGCGATTGCCGAACTGGCGCAAGCCGAGCAGTCCGATATCGTGGCGACCACCTACGGCATCACCAACCTGTCGTTCGGTCCTGAATACATCATTCCAAAGCCGTTCGATCCACGTCTGATGATCAAGATCGCGCCCGCTGTGGCCAAGGCCGCTGAGGCGTCCGGCGTTGCCAGCCGTCCGATCAAGGACATGGAAGCCTACATCGACAAGCTGCAGCAATTTGTTTACCGCAGCGGCACCTTCATGCGGCCTTTGTTCCAGATCGCCAAGAAGACCCCGGCCGAGAAGAAGCGCATCGTCTATGCCGAAGGCGAAGAAGAACGCGTCCTGCGCGCGGTGCAAGTTGTGGTCGACGAAAACCTGGCGCGTCCGATCCTGGTCGGTCGTCCGGCGGTGCTGCAGCAACGCATCGAACGTTTCGGCCTGCGCCTGAAAGCGGATGTCGATTTTGAAGTCATCAATCCGGATTTCGACGAACGTTATCGCGATTACTGGCAGACATTCCTGGCCATGACCAAACGCCAGGGCGTGACCGAGCAGTACGCCAAGCTGGAAATGCGCCGCCGTCACACGCTGATCGGTTCGATGGCGATCCACAAGGGCCATGCCGACGGCATGATCTGCGGCACCTACGGCACCACCAGCCTGCATTTGAACTACATCGACAAGGTGCTTGGTCGCCGCGAAGGCGTCAATGTCTACGCCGCGATGAATGCGCTGATCCTGGCGGATCGTCAACTGGTCCTGGTTGACACGCACGTCAACGAAGAGCCGACTGCCGAACAATTGGCGGAGATCACGATCCTGGCTGCAGAAGAGATGCTGCGTTTCGGCATCAAGCCGCGCGCTGCGCTGCTGTCGCACTCCAACTACGGTTCCAGCAACAGTGCTTCGGCGGTGAAAATGCGCAATGCGCTGGCGATCATCAAGGAAATGGCGCCGGACCTGGAAGTCGACGGCGAAATGCACGGCGACACTGCACTCAACATCGAGCTGCGCCGTCAATTGATGCCGGATTCGTCGTTGACGGGTGATGCCAACCTGTTGGTGATGCCAAACATCGACGCCGCCAATATCGCCTACAACCTGCTCAAGAACACTTGCGGCAACGGCGTCGCGGTTGGTCCTATCCTGCTGGGTTGCGCCAAGCCGGTCCATATCCTGACACCGTCGGCCACCGTACGCCGGATCGTCAACATGACCGCCTTGTGCGTGGTGGACGCCATCTCGGCCCGCTAAGTCTCAGCGCGAAGTACCCGCAGCAAGCAGCAAATAAGGAGGGCCCGGTTTCAGCGACAGATGATCGTCGTTGGAACCGGGCCCTTTTTTTTGTTTTTGACGGAGGGCTGGCCATAGCAACGATAAAGCGTGTAAATTGCAATGGAAAATAATACGTTGGCTGAAAGCGGTTAAAAAACCGTATCCATTACAACAGGAGATGCGATGTCACAGTATCCGAAGAGTCCGTTGATGGGCCAGATGATGGATCAACCGTTGCTGATTTCGAGTATTCTCCAGCACGCAGATCGTCATTTCGGCAGCAATGAAATCGTCTCGCGCCGGGTTGAAGGCGACATCCATCGTTACACCTACCGCGATTGCCATCGCCGCGCGCGGCAACTGGCCAATGCACTGGCCGCGCTGGGCGTCGGCATGGGCGAGCGGGTGGCGACGCTGGCCTGGAACGGCTACCGCCACATGGAAGCCTACTATGCCGTCTCCGGCTCCGGTGCGGTGCTGCACACCATCAATCCGCGCCTGCATCCGGAGCTGATCGGCTACATCGCCAACCACGCCGAAGATCAATTCCTGCTGTTCGATGTCTGCTTCCTGCCGTTGGTCGAGGCGGTGGCGCCGCTGGCCAAGACCATCAAGGGTTACATCGCCATGTGCGACCGTGAGCACATGCCACCGGACAGCAAGCTGCCCAATCTGTTGTGCTACGAAGAGCTGCTGGCCACCAGTTCCGATGATTACGCGTGGCCCTTGTTCGACGAGAATTCCGCCTCCAGCCTGTGCTACACCTCGGGCACCACCGGCAACCCCAAAGGAGCGCTGTATTCGCATCGTTCGACGCTGTTGCATTCGTATGCGTCAACCATGCCGGACAGCATGAACGTCTCCGGCCGCGATGCGGTGCTACCGGTGGTGCCAATGTTCCATGTCAATGCTTGGGGCTTGCCGTATGCAGTGCCGCTGACCGGCGCCAAGATGGTGTTTCCAGGGCCGGGCCTGGATGGCAAATCGCTGTATGAATTGTTCGAACAGGAACAGGTCACGGTATCGGCCGGTGTGCCGACCGTCTGGCTCGGCCTGCTGACCTACATGGCGCAAAACAATCTCCGCTTTTCCAGTTTCAAGCGCACCATCATCGGCGGCTCGGCGTGTCCGCCGGCGATGATGAACACCCTGCGGCATCGCTATGGCGTCGAGGTGGTGCACGCCTGGGGCATGACCGAGATGTCGCCGCTTGGCACCACCGGCACCCTGCAAACCAAGCACTTGAGCTTGCCGTTGGAGCAGCAGGAATTACTGTTGCAAAAACAGGGGCACGTTATTTTCGGCGTCGACATGAAAATTGTCGACGACGCCGGCGTCGAACTGCCCTGGGATGGCGTCACCTATGGCAATCTGTTGGTCAAGGGGCCGTGGGTGGTCGACGCCTACTTCAAGAATGAAGGCGGCCAGGTGCTGCGCGACGGCTGGTTCCCGACCGGCGACGTCGCTACCATCGATGCCGATGGCTACATGCAGATTACCGATCGCAGCAAGGATGTGATCAAGTCGGGCGGCGAGTGGATCAGCAGCATCGATCTGGAAAATATCGTGATGGGACACCCGGCGGTGCAGATGGCCGCTTGCATCGGCATCTTTCATCCGAAGTGGGATGAACGGCCGTTGCTGGTAGTGGTCAGGAAGCCAGGAGTGGAGGTGAGTGCCGCTGAGCTGCTGAAATTTTTCGAAGGCAAGATCGCCAAATGGTGGACCCCGGACGACGTTGCGTTCGTCGATGCATTGCCGATCGGCGCCACCGGCAAGCTGTTGAAGAACAAGTTGCGCGAACAGTTCAAGGGCTACACCTTGCCGACCGCCTGAGGCAGTGGCACGATTGTTCTATGCCGGTTCGTCCAGCTGTTTGATCGGTACGCGGCCGGTTTGCACGCGGCTGGCGGCGCGGTCGCAATGGCCGGGCTGGTCGTCGAAAAACATGTGTGGCTTGAAGGCGGCAAGTACATCCGATTTGGTGACGCCGCCCATGAAGAAGGTTTCGTCGATGGTGACGTTCCAGGCGCGCAAGGTGCGGATCACCCGTTCGTGGGCCGGCGACGAACGCGCCGTGACCAGCGCTGTGCGGATCGGCGCAGCGCGGCCATCGGGATTCTTGAAATTGTTCTGGATGTACGACAGGGCAATCAGCAGATGGGCGAACGGACCTTGCGGCAACGGCAGCATGGCGTTTTCGCGTTCGTGTTTTTCAAAGGCTTCAATGCCTTCAGTCTGGTAGATCCGTTCCGATTCATCCGAAAAAATCACTGCATCGCCGTCGAAGGCGATGCGGATCTGATCCAGTTCCTCCATCACATTATCCGGTTTCTGATACAGCAAAGCCGCCGCCGCGCCGGCGTTCACGGCCGCCTGCACGTCATCTTCGTGCAACGACAGGAACAGGCTGACGTTGAATGCCTGCAGATACGGCGCCAGCGGCGCGCCGCCGGAGAGCACAGCACGCGTGATGTCGAGATCGTAGTGCTTGATCGAATTGAAGATGCGCATCGAGGTTTCGCTGGAATTGCGCGACATGATGACTACTTCGACAAAGCGCTGACCTGGCGTCAGGCGATTCAGTTTCAACAAGGCCCTTACCAGCGCGAAACCGGCGCCGGGTTTGAGGATCTCGTTTTCATTGATCAGTTGATGACGGCGATACTCATCCAGCCCCTGCGCACGAAAGATCGCCTCTTCGGCTTCCAGATCGAACAGCGCGCGCGACGATATGCCGACTACCAGCAAATTATCTAGGGACTGGGGCATGGGTTGTGGTCTTTAGGTCAATGATGGGAGCGCTCATTATAGGCGCTTGCCCGGTCTGCGCTGGGCAAGTTGAAGAGTTTTGAATGAATATATTTTTGATAATTTTCTATGGGGTTTTGATGGCAGTTTGTTCCGCGCGTTACGTTACATGTTACGTGTCACGGGTGGGTATGACAGCCATCCATTTAGTTTTCGCAGATTTTCGATTTCGTTTGTTAGTCATTGATTTTTAACGATTTTCCTCAATATTTCCCAAGTCCCATGAGGTCTGAAAAAAGGCCGTTTCGGAGGCATTTTTGCCTGGCACGCTCTTTGCGAAATGACAGTAGGCATAGCGGTTATCCGATTCATCAAAAAGGGAGATAGATCATGAAAGCATCGAAGAAAAGCGGAATCTTTGCAGCATCCATGTTGCTGACGGCTTTGCTCGCCGGCTGCGGCAGCAGTGGCGACCTGGTCGGCAACACCGGCACCGGCGGTACTTCAACCGGTACAGGTCCTGGCACGACACCAACCACGCCTACCACTCCAACTACGCCGACCACGCCTACTGCTTCATCGAGCAACCTGATCAGCAATGTTGGTACAACCGTCACCAGCGTCGGCACCGCAGTAAACGGCATTGGCAGCACAGTCATCAGCCAGCTGCCGCTGTTGAATCCTGAAACCAAAGCCGGCCTGACCGGAGTCGTGAATAACGCCAGCGGTATCGTCACGACACTGGGCGGCGGCTTGACCGACGGCCTGGGTCAACTCGGTACTGCGCAGAACCCGGTCGGCATTACAGTCGGAAGCGTCGGCGGTGTGGTGGCTCAGACTGGCGCCACAGTGCAAAGCCTCGGCCAGACTGTCACCGGCCTGGGCAGTAGTGGCCCGCTCAGCGCCCTGGCTCCTGTGACGGCACCTGTCGGCGGTTTGGTCAGCACGCTGGGTGGCACGGTCTCCGGCACAGTGGCGCCGATCGTCACAGGCGCACTGACCACCGGCCCAGTACAGCAACTTACGCAAACTGTGAGCACTGCGATCGTGCCGTTGACCAATACGGCCGGAACTTTGTTGCAGACAGTTGGCAATGCTACCGCGCTGAATCAACCGGCCAATCTGCTGCTCGGCGTAGTCGGTGGCACGGTTGCCAATGTTGGCAATGGCCTGACTAATTCCGGCGTACCGGTCGTCAGCAATCTCGGCCCGGTAGTGAATAACGGCGGCAAGCTGGTGGGTGACCTTGCAGTCAACGGCGTGACAGGCACCGGTCAGCCTCTGCTCGGCAACAAGACTGGCGGCTTGCTGCAGCCTCTCGACAACACGTTGGTTGGCGCACTTGCCGGCCCATTGGCGCCGGTGGTTGGTGTCGTCAACGGCTTGACTGGCAGCTTGAGCGGAGCGGCCGGTAGCGGTGCGCTGGCTCCGGTAACCGGCTTGCTGGGCGGTTTGACAGGTGCAGTCGGCGGCGCAGGCGGCAGTGGCCCACTGGCTCCTGTGACTAGCCTGCTGAGCGGTTTGAGTGGCGGTGTGGCTGGCGGTAGCAACCCATTGGCTCCTGTGACCGGATTGCTGAGCGGCCTGACCGGCGGCGTTAGCGGAGCGGGCGGCAGCGGTCCTTTGGCCCCGGTAACCGGCTTGTTGGGTAGCGTGACTGGTGCAGTCGGCGGTGGCACTGCTGGCGGCAGCAATCCGCTGGCTCCAGTGACCAATCTGGTGGCCGGCTTGACCAGCACCGTTACGTCAGGCGCTGGCGCCACCGGGACCGGGCAAGCGGGTGGATTGCTTACCGGCTTGCTGGGTGGCCTGACCAAAAAATAATTGTTGGCAGGGTGGGATGAAAAGCCTTGGCGTTTGCCAAGGCTTTTTTATTTGTCAGAACTCAGCTGAATTGCACAGAGGCGGAATGACAACATGACGCACAATAATATAGTTGCATTAAGTTAATTATTGCCGTAATTTAATAGCGACTTATGGTCCCCCAGGGCGTATCGCCGATAACAAAAGAGAGCCGTAGCCGCATGCAATTATTCAAATCGAGTTGGCGTATCCAGTGGCCGTCCAGAATAAACCGTCGTGTCGTTTTGAGCCTGGCAAGCGGCGCATATCTGATCGTTGCGTTGCACCCGGCGCCGGCCAATGCCGATGCGCGCAGCCCGTTGCAAGGTAATCCGGCTGATACCTTGCCGAAGGCGGAAGCGCCGGTCAGTCCGCCGGTGACGATCAATATCCAGACCCAGGCCGTCGATCCGGCCCTGCAAAAACTGCTGGCCAGCCATTTGACGCCATCCAGTTTCAAGATTGCCGGTGTGCAGGCTTTGCCGTTCGAGGAAGTCGCTGCATTGTTTACACCGATGGCGAACCGCGACACAACCGTGGCTGAATTACTGCAGGCGGCCAACAAGGTCACGGCGATGTATCAGGAGCGCGGTTATCCGTTGTCCTTTGCCTTCATTCCGGCGCAGACATTTGAAAATAATGTCGTGGTGGTGTCGGTGGTCGAAGGTTACGTCAAGACGGTCAAGGTCGAAGGCAATCCCGGCGGCAGTGAAGAGCGCCTGAAGCAGATTGCCGAGCAATTGCAGCAGGAACGTCCGCTGCGCCGCGCAACGTTCGAACGGGTTGCCGGAATTCTCAGTTTGCAGCCCGGGGTCAAGATTGTCGCCAACGTGGCGCCGCCGACCACCACCGATGGTGCTACCGAAATGGTGCTGACGGTGAAGCGCAAGCCGATTACGGTCGGCGTTGGCGCCGATTACCGGCAACCGGGAATACGCGGTTTGCTGACTGCCAGCAGCAATGGCCTGACGCCGCTGGGTGAACAGATCACCGTCAGCACGCTGCAGCCAAGCGGCCCGCAGGATGAGAAATACTATGCGATCAATTATGTCCAGCCGGTCGGCAATGACGGCATGCTGGCCAGGTTGAATTGGTCCGACTATCGTGCCGAGCCGCAGAATAATGCGCTGGAAAGTGTGCAATACCAGGCTCGCTACCAGACCAAGACAGTGCGCGCCGGCGGCTCCCTCAGCTATCCGGTGATCCTCGACAATACGCATAGCCTGACGGTGACCGGCGGCGCCTATGCCGCTGAAAACACGCAGGAATACACGCGTTCGGTGCCGACCACGCCGATGTCGATCAAGCTCAGTTCGCAAGTGCGCGTATTGAGCGCCGAAGCGGCCTGGACCGACGTCAAACAGGATTCGGACAAACTGCAGCAGACGCGCCAGTTGAGCGTCGGCATATATAAGGCGGTCGACGCGCTCGGCGCCAAGCGCGAGAACAGCAATGTCGATCTGGGCTTCACCCGGGTCACGCTGCAGATGGCGCAATCGAACCAGCTGCCGGGCGGCTTCGGCGTTGCGGTTGCGGCCAGCACGCAGTACAGCAGCAACATCCTGCCGACCTCGGAGCAGATCGGCTTCGGCGGCAAATTGTTTGGCCTTGCCTATCCTGCAGGTGAGGTGGCGGGCGACAAAGGCTGGGGCATTTCGGCTGAAATCAATCGCCTGTTCCCAATGAGTTATACCTACCTCAAGAGCGTCCAGCCATACTTCCTGGTCGATCACTCACGCGTGTATTCGAATGCCGGCCCGCTGATCCACGATACCTTGGGATCGGTTGCGTTTGGCGTGCGCTTTTCGGATGGACGCTACTACACCCTCGATCTGTCGCTGGCAAAACCGGTGGCGGACATTCCTACCAACGCCACGTCACGATCACCACGTGTAAATGCGATGTATTCGTATCAGATGGATTGAGTATCGATGCTGCGCGATTGAATTTTTAAATCGAACGCGCAGTGATCGATTGCGCATTGCATGAGCATTCCGGAATATCTGCGCGATGTGATGTTTCACTGTCTGAATTTACTACTGCACTACCGCAGGTTTTTGTTAAGCGACGTGTAAAAAAGTGTAAATAAATTTCTGAAATTTACGCATCGCAAAGCCCCAAAAAAAGCGCAGAAATGGCGGCTACAAGGCGCTGCCGGCTCATCTTGGTGTGTGCTGACGCGGGCAAATATTTTCACAATATAAAACGCTATTGCATATCTAAAGTAGGTTTTCCCTATGAGGAAGTGGTTAGAGCATATGTTCTAACAACGTGTTGCTTTTATGGAAAATTTATCTTGAGGTAATTTTTAATCGGGGCTATGCTGATACCGCGTAGTGCAAATTAACGGATCGTTATTTGCGATAAAAAAGGCGCGCGATGTCTCAGTGGTTTGTTACGCAATGTTAGATTTTTTGTGCACTGGTTTCTTCTTCGGGAGCTTGCTATGAACGCCAAATTACTCAAATTTCTTCGGGACGAAGATGGTATTACCGCGATCGAATATGGATTGATCGGGGGACTCGTAGCCGTGGCTTTGATTACGGCTATTGGGTACCTGACCGGCAGCGCCGGTACGGGAGGTTTGAGCGGAATATTTAACGCTATCGGCACCAGATTAACTACCCTCGGCACTTCAATCACTTCGGGTTCCTAAAGAAAACGGTCTTGATCAAAACGATGTTGTTCCGTTCGACATTTTTCAACTGCTAGTTGGACGGAGAAAAAATGTTTGATGCGACCGTTTTCCTGCTGATCCTGTTTGTGGTGTTCTGCGCGCTGATATTTTTATCCGATTACCTGTTTCGCCGAGTGCCCAATAACTGGCTGTTGATTGCGTTAGCGGTGCAACTCGGTTGTCTCCTGGTACTTGGTAAAGGATTGAACGGAATCGGTTGGTCGAATGCGTTGTCCGGTTTGGCCGTTGGGATGGCGTTTTTCTTGCCGCTGTATGCACTGCGTGCTATGGCTGCGGGGGATGTCAAATTTTTTGCAGTCCTTGGTTTTTTACTGGGACCAGTTGCATTGTTGCCGATTTTCCTGATTGCTTCGCTGATTGCGGGGGGGCATGCCGCTGTTGTTTATGCGTTGCGGTTGGGATTTGTCCCAGGTATGCAGTTGGTTGCCATGCGGATGTCACGCTGGCCGCTGTACCAGTGGGTGTTGGAAAAGCGTGGCAACCGGGTCGGCATTCCTTACGCGGCTTACCTGGCTTTGGCAGCCGCTTGGGTCGGAACAAGCGGTGCGGGAGTTTGGATGTACTTTACTTGACGGTTGGTTGAATCGTGTGTGGTTGGCAACGCACATCGTCGGGATCGGGAGCAGGGATGTACAAAAAATATAAATGCATGGCTCATCCCGACGTTGCTGCGGCATCCGGCTGCAGAAAGCAACGCGGTGTTGCGGCCATAGAATTCGCGTTGATCTTCCCGGTATTTTTCATGCTGTTGTAT
Source organism: Collimonas sp. NPDC087041 (assembly GCF_044745265.1). Classification (NCBI taxonomy): domain Bacteria; kingdom Pseudomonadati; phylum Pseudomonadota; class Betaproteobacteria; order Burkholderiales; family Oxalobacteraceae; genus Collimonas; species Collimonas sp. NPDC087041. The sequence continues at coordinate 52,496 of NZ_JBIUZX010000010.1, read as the reverse complement.
GGAATCATTACCTATGTACTGATTTTCCTGGCGCAGCAATCCCTTGCGCTGGCAGCTGAAGAAGGGGCGCGCGCTGCATTGCGTTACTCGACCGCTGCCGCCGCAGATCCCAAGCAGCGCGGTTTGGTCGGCTGCGCTGTGGCGAAAGGCCTTGTTAGCTGGCTCGGCAAAGACTCCCAAAATAATTCAATTGCCACTTGCAGCTTTCCTCCGCCGGGTCCTTGCACGCTTCCGGGCGGTGGTAGCGCGTTTCCTGCAGGCGTCACATCGCAATGCATCACGATCAAGGTTTTCTACCCATATAGCAGCAATCCATTGGTACCGCGGTTGCTTGGGCCAGTAATGAATGTGGCATTGCCGACGACGTTAGCGAGTGCCGCCACGGTACAAATTGATTGAGCCGACTCAAGCGGTACTCGTTTTCGATTGCGACTAAATACCTGCCAGCTGTAGCGCTGTAATGGCCGATCACGAACCGGTGATCGAATGAACTGTAGCCCTGTGATGATTTGCGTTTGACATGGAAGCCACCTTGAACAATTTCCGCGTTCGGATAGACATCGAGTACATGCTATGAATAACCTGACAAAAATTGTTGCTGCGCTACTGGTAATGGCGGCCCTATGCCTGGCGTTTGTTGCCTGGTGGCTGGGCAGCCGGCCGCCGCCGACCATCTCCTCGGCGCCGGCCGCAACCGCGGACACTTCCCGGCAATATGACGTCGTCGTGGCGGCGCGCATTCTTGAAGCCGGAAAGGCCATTACTACCGACGATATCCGTCTGGTAAGCCTGCCGATCAATCCGGCCGGCGCCTACAATCAAACCAGCGCAGTAGTCGGCAAGGTGCCGCTGATTGAAATCGGCACCGGTACGCCAATCACCGAAAGCGGCCTGGCCAGCGGCCTTGCGATCAAACTTGCGGACGGCGAACGGGCCATCGCGATTCCCGTCGACGAAATCGTCGGCGCCGGCAATCGCATCCAGCCAGGCGATTTTGTCGACGTGTTTTTCACCCTCAAACAAGGCCAGGATGTCGATCGTACGCAGTCGCGTTTGCTGATGTCGCGCTTGCGCGTGTTGTCTTATGGCGCCGCCGTGATCGGTTCCGCAACCGCCGGCGGCAGCGCCGGGGCGATTCCGGCAACACAAACGCAACAGTCCTCGACGCAGCAGATGCAATCGCAACAGCAAACGCAACAGGGACAGCAGGTTCCTCGCAACGCCGTGCTGGCGACGCCGGTGGCTGAGGTCAATCGCTTGCTGCTGGCAACGCAGAATGGCAAGTTGACGTTGGCGCTGCGTAATCCAACCGATGAAACCGTGCCGGACATGGCCTTGTTCCCGCAGCCGGCATCAGCGCTGAGCGGCAAAAAAGACCTGACTCGCAACGAGATCGAAGCGCTCAAGATTCCCGATAACCAGGCCTTCGCCGGTATCGAGCTGACTGGCTTGGCAGGCGAATCAAAGTCACCTGTGCGCAAGCCAGGCAACCCGACGCCGCAAGCAAAGGCGCCGCATGCCGGCGCAACGGTTGAGGTGATTCGCGGAACGCAACGGGAGTCGGTGCCGTTTTGACGAAAACGGGTTTGCCAACATTGCTTGATTGATTGCTTGTATTCATAACAGGATTGACCGCAACTCATGAAAATACACGACTTATTCTTGCCGCTGATAGTGAGTGTAGCCGCCGTTCCCGCCATGTCGATGGCAGCCGGAAAAGATGTCACGATCGGCGTGCGCGAGCAGCAAAGCCTGGCTGTTGCGGGAACGCTGGAACGGATCGCCGTTGCCGATCCGGAGGTAGCCGATGTTTTGATGGTACGCGGGTCCGATGGCAAGAGCGGCAGTGTGATACTGGTCGGTAAAAAAGCCGGGTCGACTACTGTGACGGCCTGGTCGAAAGGCCTGCCGCCCACCACATGGCGGGTGACGGTACAGGGTGATCTGCAAGCGGCCTTGTCCGGCAAGGGCGGCGCCGAGGTGCATGTGCATGGTGCGCTGGGCGTCGTCAGCGGCCAATCGCCTTCCCTGATGGCTCACGCGAACAGCGTTGCCGCTGCCGTCGATGCGGTGGGCAAAGACAAGGTCGCGGACATGTCGACCATCGACAGCAGCGGTGTGGTGCAGATCGACGTCAAGATCGTTGAGTTCAGCAAATCGGTCTTGAAGGAAATCGGCTTTGATTTTGGGTTTGGCCTGAACCGCGGAAATTTCAGTTTCAACCTGGCCAGCAATCTGGCGTCCAATGGCGGCTTGTCGACTACCTCGTCGGCATTCAGTCTGCTGACCAAATTCAGCCGTGGCAGCTACAACCTGAGCAACAACCTGCGCCTGATCGAGGGCAATGGCATGGCACGCGTGCTGGCCGAACCGTCACTAACTGCATTGTCCGGCCAGAGCGCCAGTTTCCTGGCCGGCGGCGAATTGCCGATCCCGCAATCGGGCGGACTTGGCACCACCACCATTACTTATAAGCCATTCGGTATCGGCCTGACGGTTTCACCGACCATCTTGTCGAAGGGACGGATCGCCTTGAAGGTAGCGCCGGAAGCCAGCGATGTCGATTACAGCAAGGCCATCGTCACCGATGGCGTATCGGTGCCGGCGATCACCACGCGGCGCGCCGACACCACGGTTGAATTGGGCGATGGTGAAAGCTTCATCATCGGCGGTTTGGTTTCGCGCACTACCCAATCAAACGTCAACAAAATCCCACTGTTGGGCGACCTGCCGATCATTGGCACCTTCTTCCGTAACCTGAGCTACAGCCAGGACGACAAGGAGCTGGTGATTGTGGTTACGCCGCACGTGGTGCAGGCGATTGCCAAAAATGTGCCGCTGCCATTGCCTGGAGAATCCCAGGAACGCAGCAATACCGCATCGACCGCATGGGGGAGCTACCTGCTCGGCAAGGCCGGCCGGGATGAGTTGCCAGGATTTTCAAAGTAGGCGAAACCATTTTTGGACCACATGATGAATGCTCGCAACAAGGCTCTGAATGAATTGACGGCGCTCAGCCGCTTCGTCTTCTGTTCTCGCAACAGTACGCAGGCGGAATGGCTGGGCGCTGCGCTCGGCAAGTGGGGAACGCTATTGCAGGAAAAGGCCGAGGTGGCCGAACTGCTACCGCGCATAGTTGAACTCAATCCCTTGCTGGTGCTGCTGGATTTTTCCGGCGTCGAACATGCACACGACAGTGCCAGCGTCATCACCGCCGATTTCCTTGGCACCACGGCGCACGCCATTGAACTGGCGCAGGCGCTGGCCAAGAAGGCGCCGGGGTTGCCGTTGGTGGCGGTCGGATCAATGGCGTTTCCAGAAGGCGCGATTGCTGCGTTGCGTGCCGGCGTCAGTGATTTCATCGATGTCAGCGCTTCTGAAGAGGAAGCGCGCGATGTGGTCCAGAGAGTCTTGGCCAAGGCGGCGGCGCGTGCGCCGGCGCCAGTCAAGCGCGGCCAGCTGGTGACCTTGCTGGGCGTACGTCCAGGCATCGGCACCAGTACCTTGGCGGTGCATCTCGCCGACATGATCCAGCAACGCGGCGCAACCGTGACGGGCAACAAGCGATTGCCTGCAGACAGCCGTGTTGCACTGCTGGATCTCGGACTGCCCGCCGGCGACGGCAAGCTCTACCTGAGCGCCTCTGGAAATTTCGATTTTGCCGAAGCGGTGCGCAACCTGCGCCGTTTCGATGAAACACTGGTGCACACCGCATTGCCGCGTAGCCCCGGCGGCGTCACCGTGATTTCTTTGCCGCACAGCCTGAGCGAGATGCGCACTGTGTCGCATCACGACGCGCTGGCCCTGCTGGATCGCTTGCGCCTGTATTTCGATGTGCTGATCGCTGACCTCGGCGGTTTCTCCAACCATGAATTCATCGCCAACCTGGCTGGCGCCGCCGATCAGGTATGGCTGGTGACCGATCAAAGCGTCGGCGCCCTGGTGTCCCTGGCCGGTACCTTGCAGGAATTGAATGGACGTCATCCGGATGACGGCAAGCGGCACCTGCTGGTGAATCGTTATGACGACCGCTTCGGCATGGCGGCAACACAGATCGCCGAACGCTTCAAGTTGCCGTTGTTGGCGACCTTGCCGGAACGTACGCTCAAGCTGACCTCCAGCGCCAATCGCGGCAAGTTGCTGCATGAGGTTGCGCCGCACGATTCCTATGTGCAAGCGATCGACGGCTTGATAGATGGCTTGCTCGATCACGATGAAGCGGTGCCGCACAAGCATGGAGTAGGGCGCTGGCTGCCAAAAATCATGCTGCGAAAATAAGATCGATTAAGCCGATTTCCGCCGCGGCCATGAGATCACCATGCAACGGCGTCTGACGAAAGACGGGAGAGCCACGTGAGTAACCAGATTGAGTTTGCCGACGACGATCAAACGTTCTCGAATACCCAGGAATTCCAGGACATCAAGACCGCAGCCTACGATCATCTGCTGACCCGGATCGAAGAGCTAGGCGCGGAATTCGGACGCTGGTCGCGCAGCGCGATCCAGCAATTCGTCAATCTGGATGTCGACGGCTTCGTGCGACTGCAGCGCATCCCGCTGAATGAAGCTGAGGTGCGGCAGATTGCCGATGCCCTGACCAAGGAACTGGCCGGCCTGGGACCGCTGGAAGACTTGCTGGCCGATGTGACGGTCGAGGATATCCTGATCAACGGCTATAACGATGTGTTCGTGTCGCGTCACGGTGTGCTGCAGCGTGAAACGCTGCGGTTTACCGATAACGCCCATTTGCTGCGCATCGTGCGTCGCATCCTGGCGCCGCTGGGACGCCGCCTCGACGAATCGAATCCGATGGTCGACGCCCGCCTTCCGGACGGCGGTCGTCTCAATGTGGTGATCGAGCCGTTGTCGGTGGACGGTCCGATGGTGTCGATCCGGAAGTTCCGCAAGGAACCGCTGAAGCCGACCGACCTGCTCAATCTCGGCACCATGAACCAGGAGATTTATTCCTTGCTGGATAACGCGGTCAAGGCGCGCTGCAACATCCTGGTCTCGGGCGGCACCAGCTCCGGCAAGACATCGTTATTGAATGCGCTGGCCTTTTTCATACCGGAAAACGAACGCGTGGTGACAGTCGAGGATACTGCCGAACTGTCGCTCAACCACCCGCACGTGGTGCGGCTGGAATCGCGGCTGGGCGGCTTCGAGGGCAGCGGCGCGGTCAGTATCCGTGACCTGATCCGCAACAGCTTGCGCATGCGGCCGGATCGCATCATCGTCGGCGAAGTGCGCGGCGCCGAGGTGCTGGAAATGCTGCAAGCGATGAACACCGGGCATGATGGATCGATGGGCACGATCCACGCCAACACGCCGCGCGAATGCCTGTACCGGATTGAAATGCTGGCGGGTTTCGCCGGTTTCCAGGGCAGCGAAAGCAGCCTGCGCCGGCAAATCGCCGGTGCGCTGGATTTCATCGTACAAATTGGGCGGCTGTCCAATGGCCGTCGGCGGATCGTCTCGATTACCGAGGTGACCGGCATGGGCGACAACATCATCACCCTGCAGGAGCTGTACAAGCACGAAAGTTATATCGCGCCGGATGGCGAAGAAGCAGACCGTTGGGTGTCGCTCGGGATATTCCCGCATGCGCCGAAACTGCAACGCCAGCGTCAGCTTGGGCAGCAGAGCACCGGCAGTCCGAACACCGGCGGCTTTGGTCCCAGCACCGGTGGCCAGACAGGGAGACGCTAGCCATGCGGATTGCGTTATGGCTATTGGCAGCGGCCCTGCTGTTGGGTGGCGTCGCGTTATGGCTTTGGCAGCGCGCGCAACGACGCTCGCGGCAGGACGTTAGCGCAGCGTTCGTCGACCGCCAGTTGCAGGGCATGCAGCCGATGCAGCAGCAAGCGCCAGAAGCAATCGGCCAGCAACCACAGTTGCATGTGCAGATCGAAGCGGTGCGTCATTTCTTCCTGCGCGCCGGCATCCAGCAACCAGATGGCCGCCTGTATGCCAATTTGCTGGTGCCTGGAGCGGTGCTGATCCTGTCGGCGCTCGTGTTCGGCGGCTGGCTATCTGCGCTAGGGACCCTGGTCTTGTATGTGATGTTGGTGGCCTTCTATTTCTGGTTGAGGACATCCCGCTTGCAGCGCACCATGGTGCGGCAGTTGCCCGGCTTCCTGGATACGCTGGTGCGCCTGGTCACCATCGGCAACAGCATCGGCTCGGCGTTCCAGACCGGCATTGTCGGCACCGAAGGGCCATTGCGAGTAGTGCTGGATCGCGCCAATCGCCAGGTGCAGGCGGGTGTGGAACTGGAGCAGGCATTGCGTCAGCAGGCTGCGATATTTCATTTCAAGGAACTGGATCTGGTCGCAGCGGTGATCGGCGTCTCATCGCGTTTCGGCGGCCGCTCGGATCTGGTGCTGGAGCGTATGGCGGCATTCATGCGCGATCTCGAGCACGCGCAGAACGAAATGGTGTCGTTGTCGGCGGAAATCCGGCTGTCGGCCTGGGTCATGGGCGTGCTGCCGATTGCCATCGGCATGTTCCTGATCATTTTCAACAATAGCATGTTTGCCAACATGTGGCTGGACCCGATCGGCCGCAAGATGATGATCGGTGCGGGTCTGCTGGAAGTGATCGGCGGTTATGGCTTGTACCGACTGGCGAAAACGCTATAGCCGGCGTGGACATAGATAGGGTGGAACTACGGTGAACACAACACAACACACGCTGATCGTACTGGCAATCCTGCTGCTGGCTTCGGCCCTGTTGCTGGTTGGCGGTGCGCTGCTGGCGCGGGCTTGGCGTCTCAAGCGCAACCTCGACACCGTTGAGCAGAAGATTGCCGCGCATGACCATCCGAGCGGCGTGGCAACGGCGCCGACGCAGTTGCACTGGCGGGACCGGCTGGTGGCGCTCAGCGCCGATTGGCTGGACACGCCGCTGGGTCGGCAATTGGTGGCCGAAGAGGATCGTCATTTGTTGGATCAGTGCGGGGTTAATGACAGGCACGGCAAGGCATGGTTCTTTTTTGCGCGGGTGGTGCTGGCAATCTTTTTGCCGTTGATCGGCCTGTTCCTGTTTGGCTCGGGTGGTGGAATCAAATTACTGTTGATCCTGTTTTTCGGTATGGCGCTTGGCTACATGCTGCCGAAATGGGTGATGCAGCGGGTTGCCAAGAAACGTCAGAGGCTGGCTGCGGAAGAACTACCTTTGCTGATCGACTTGCTGCGTTTGCTGCAAGGCGTGGGTTTGTCGGTCGATCAGAGCCTGCACGTGATTGAAAACGAATTCAGCAACGTACTCAAGGTGCTGGGTCAGGAGCTGGCCATCGCCGGGCGTCAGTACAGCACCGGACGCAGCCGCGAGCAATCGATGCGGCGCTTCTCGACCATATTCGACAACGAAGATCTACATGCCGTATCGCGTTTGCTGGTGCAGGTCGAGCATCATGGCGGCGCGGTGCAGGAACCACTGAAGCAATTCAGCGAGCGCATTCGCGAACAACGCAAACTGGACATGAAAGAAAAGATAGGCAAACTGACCGTGAAGATGACAGGGGTGATGGTGTTGACCCTGTTGCCTGGCTTGTTGGTGATTACCGGAGGGGTCGGCTTTCTGGCCGTGATCCGGGCCTTGTCGAAAATGGGAGCAAATATATGAATGACAGGAAATCGTTGTGCTCCGCGCAGCCTGGTGGACGTTCGGGATTGTTCCTGGCGCCGGCCATCGTGATAGCAGCGCTGGCGCTCGGTGGCTGCGCCAGTAACTCGGCTCGCGTGTATGCGCAGCAGAACGAAGCGGCCCAGCTGCGTCAGCAGGCGGAAGAGAAGGCGCCGACACCGGACAACAAGGGCATGTACCTGGGATTGATACGGCAGATGCAGGAGCAAGGCATGTACTACGCCTCGCTGGCGCATATCGATGCCTATGAACAGCAAAACGGTAGCACCCCGGAAGTACAGCGCTTGCGCGCCGATGCCTTGCGTGAAACCAAGCAGGGCGCGGCAGCGGAGGCAGCCTATCGCAAGTTGTTGAATTCCACCGAAGCCGGTGCAGCCTGGCATGGCCTAGGCCTGCTGGCGGCGCAGAACAGCGATTACAAAGGAGCAGCGACTGCATTGCGTGAAGCAGTCAAGCGCGAGCCGACCAATCCTGTGATGTTGAGTGACCTGGGTTTCGCCTTGTTGCGCAGCGGCGATGTCGCCGGCGCCCGGGTGCCATTGGCGCAAGCTGCTGAACTGGCGCCGGACAATCGAAAAATGATCGGTAATCTGGCGCTGTTGCTGCTGGTGTCGGGAGATGGCGAAAAAGCGCGCGCGGTCATGGACAAGGCGGCGTTGTCGGCAGACAGCCGCGCCACGGTATATCGGCTGGCAGCCGAAATCGGCCAGGCGCCGCAACCGGTGGTGATGGCGATACCAAGCGCAGCTGCCGCCAAAGCCACCAATTCCGCACCGGTGCAGCAGACCGCGACGCCGTTCCAATCGATGCTCGATCGTTTCGGCAATGGCGGCTGAGACCAAATGACGCTGTCTAATTTTTGTTCAAGAGGTGGCAAATGAAAACGCAAATACTGCTTCGCCATTATTTCCATTTGACTGGCTGTGCATTGCTGGTGGCAGTGGCGATCCAGCCAGCGTTCGCACAGGATGCGGCGTCGCGTAACGGCCGCTTGATACAGCCGGCTGTCAGCGCAACGACAAATGCGCCTGTACCGGCCGTCGCGCAGGTTGCGCAAAGCGCACCGGTGGAGCAGGCGGTAAGCCAGGCCGCATCGGCCGCACAGACGGAAACACCTGCTCCGCGCGAACGTTATCGCAGCGTACAGATCGGCGACGTAACCCGCACGCTGTTGCAGGCACAAGCCGATGGCAGGGTGGCAGGCCCGCGATTGCCGATGTTGGGAGTCACCGCAACAGCTAGTTGGCAACGTTATCTCGATAGCTTTAAGCACCCGTTGCCGGAAAATTTTGAAAAGAAGGTGACAAGCAACAATTAGCAATCCGAAATTTCTTCAAGCAACCTTGAGCCGAGTCGAATGCCTTCCATGACCTCATCGCGCATCCAGTCGCCATGCCACCTTCCTGTTCGCCGCATGCGGCGTGACCGGCTGCGGCAGCATGGGTCGATTGCAGTGATGGCAGCTATTTTCCTTTCAGTGATCGTGATCCTGCTGTCATCGATCGATATTGGCTACATGTTTTATATGCGGCGGGATTTGCAGAAGACGGCTGATCTGGCGGCCTTGGCCGGTGCTCAAATGTTGGTTAGTTCACAGACATTTACCAGCACCGCTACTACATGCGCATCGGGTGATCTGCCGGCGCAGGCCGCCAGCGCCAACGCTCAGGTCAACGGCTTTGTCACAGGTACACCCGGCACTGCCGCAAATACACTGACAGTGACGTGCGGCCGCTGGGACCCGGTCGCCAATGCGGCGATGGCGCCGAACTATTTTTCAACGCCAGCCGCGTCAGGTACAAGATTGAATGCGGTCAAGGTAGTCTTGTCGCAGTCCATTCCCACTTTTTTTGGCTGGGGAACACACATTATCAATGGGCAGGCGATTGCAGCTGTCAGCGATCCTTATGCTGCTTTTTCAGTTGGCTCTCAATTGTTGGCAATCAACGGCGGCGTGGTGCCGGGTCTGCTGTCGGCAATCGGACTCAATCTGAACGGTACGTCGCTGGTTTCCTACAATGGACTGGCTAACGTATCAATTACTCCAAATGGCTTGCTGCAGGCATTGGGCTTTGAAATTCCATTGCATGCGGATGTCGGAACCATTCAGCAGATACTGCAAGCAAACACCGCCGGCTGCAGCAACGGCATGTGTACCTTGCAGGCCTTATTAGGCGCCATTACCACCGTTGGCGGTCAGCAGAATCTGATAAGCGCGCTAGGTGGCCTGACCGTCGGTCAGCTCAATGTGATGATTCCGCTGTTGTCCGATGCCAGCGGACAAGGGGGGTTGTTTACCTTGATTAATGTGGCTGATGGCCAATCCGCATTGAACGCGAACGTGAATGCGCTGAACGTCTTAAACACGGCGATCGGGATAGCCAATAGCCACCGTTTCGGCAGCGTTAGTCTTGGCGTTAGCCTGCCTGGTGTCGCTACCGTAACGACCCTGGCCGGTATTGTGGAGCCACCTTCGATTGGCATTGGCGGGATCGGTACGACCGCTTTCACCTCGCAGGTCCGGTTGTATGCGCGGATTCAGAGCAACCTGTTGAATCTGAACTTGTTGAATGTCGATCTGCCGTTGATTATCGACGTTGTTAACGGACTTGGAACGTTGACTGACATGTGCACGGCAAAAGATAGCAGTGGCAACGACTTGGCGACGATCCAGGTGCAGGCGCCGGTTCTGAGCTTGTGCGCAGGCAGCATTAATAATGCCGTGGACGGCAGCACGGTTTTTTCGACTAACGGCGCGTGCAAGACGAATTTGACAAACTGGCCGATGGTCAATGTGCTCAACGGAGTGTTGACGATCAACAAGGCAATCGCGGTTGACGGCCTGCAGAATACCAACAACGTGACACTGAGCAAGGGGCAGACGGTTACGACTGGAAATAACAACCTGCAAATCGGCACAACTCTATCGAATCTGTTCAGCGCCTTGACTGGCGCTCTGGCCGGCAGCTTATTGGGTGGCAGCGGAGTGAATAGCAATAATTTAGCTACCGGCTTACTTAACGGACAGAATTTGGCCAATGCCCAGTCGATGGTCACCAATGCACTGAGCAGCCTGAGCAATTTTGTCAACGGATTGGGTACTAGCGTTACCAGCATCTTGGGTAACCTGTTGACTGTGAATGTGTTGGGAATACTGACGAATGTCGGTGGACTGGTCAATAACCTGCTCAACACCATCGGTCAGATCGTCAGTGGCCTTGTGTGTTTGGGAAACAGTCAATGCATCTTGTCAAATCAACTGAGCGGTAGCCAGACTAGCGGCGGCACGACGATTTCAAACGCACTGCTCACGGCAGTGGGTCTTTTGATCAATCTGTTGCAGCCGATCTTGAATGTGCTGGGTGGCGCACTGTCGACAATATTGAACGGCCTGCTCGGTATTCAGCTGGGGCTGGTTGACGTCAACCTGATGGATTTGAATTGCGGCGGCACCAGCGTCAAGCTGGTTTATTAATCAAATGGACATGCACAATAATTTCAACATGACGAACAATCAAACCAGATTCGGTAAGCTGTTTTATTTTTTTGGATTTGAAAAACTGATCGCCCCAGTGCTGATCAAGTTGATCTACTGGATCGGTATTGTGGTGATCCTGGTAGCCGGTGTCGCCAGTTTTTTTAACACTGGCGGCGGAGTGGGGCGCATGTTGTTGACGCTGGTCGCATTGTTGTTGTCCTTGTTGATCTGGCGCCTGGTCAGCGAGTTGTGGATTCTGGCTTTTAATATTTACCAACGGTTGGTTGAAATTCGTGATTTGCTGTCGCGCCATGGCCAGGCGTCGGCTGTGATCCAGCCGGTTTTGCGCGACGGCGACTGAGAAGAGATAACCATGCAGAACAAGCCTTTGCAAGAAAGTCTCGACATATACGTATGGGAAGGCAAATCGGATATCGCAGACCGGATTTCTCTGTGTCTGGCGAGTTTCGATATCGAGGTGATCCGTGCCGACGAAATGCCGGTCACGCGCGATCAGGTATCGTCGCGGCCATCGATAGCAGTGATCTCGGTCACCGTGATCGAGCAGGCCCAGTTCTCCGCCGACGCCTGGCAAAAGTCGCACGGTATGCCGGTGATCTGGGTGGCGGAGGTGGGGCGCGCTGCCAATCCGCGCGTGTATCCGGTCGAGTATTCGCACATCCTGATGCTCGATTTCACCTGCGCCGAACTGCGCAAGCTGGTGTTCCGGCTGGCCTCGGAGTTGCATGCCAGCGCCAGCACAGATCGCATGCCGCAGCCATTGATCGCGCAATCCGAATGCATGCAGACGCTGGTCTCAGAAGCGGAAGCCTTTGCCGATTGCGAATCCAGCGTATTGATCGTCGGTGAAACTGGTGTCGGCAAGGAGCGCATTGCGCAGTTGCTGCACCAGCGCCACGGTCGTTATCGGCATGGTCCATTTGTTGCAGTCAATTGCGGAGCGATTCCGGACGGCTTGTTCGAGTCGCTGTTCTTCGGTCATGCCAAGGGCGCTTTTACCGGCGCCTTGGTGGCGCATAAAGGCTATTTCGAGCAGGCTGATGGCGGCACTCTTTTCCTCGACGAGATCGGCGATCTGCCGCTGTACCAGCAGGTCAAGCTGCTGCGCGTGCTGGAGCAAAGCAGCGTGACCCGCCTCGGCTCGCAAACTGAGGTCAAGCTGGATTTCCGGCTGGTGGCAGCGACTAACCGCAACCTGCGCGAGCAGGTGCAGCAGGACATGTTCCGCGCCGATTTGTATTACCGCTTGGCGGTGATCGAGTTACGAGTGCCGAATCTGGAAGAGCGCGGTAGCGTCGACAAGATTGCGATTTTCAATACTTTGCTGACACAGACCTACAGCGACCTGCCGGCGCCGCCCGAGTGGCTGCTGGAGCAAGTGGCAACGGCTAAATTCGCCGGCAATGTGCGCGAGTTGCGCAATGTGGCGGAGCGGGTCGGCATCATCTACCGGCAGTTAGGAAGCTGGGATCGTACGCGTATCGACCGCGTATTTGAAACGCTGGGAACGATGGAGCGGGCGGCGGAAGGCAATGACCTGACAGCGGTCCGTAAAAAATGGGACATGACAGAACGTAATCGCATCCTGTCGGTGCTGGATGCCAATGGCTGGCGGCGCCAGGATACTGCCCATGCGCTCGGCATCAGCCGCAAGGTGTTGTGGGAAAAAATGCGCAAATTCCAGATCGCCGATACCGAAGCGATTGGTGAGGCGGAGTAACCGTTTGCTGACGGGCGATGATGGATTATGCACGCTGCCGCTCGGGTGATATCGGTAACAGTAAAAAAGAATGATAAAAATGTCATTTTTATAAAAAACAATGCTCAATAACAACAGGATTGCAGCTAGAATTGACTACAATATCGTGGCTTGTACCTACAAAAATCATTGTTAGCGAAGGAATCAGGGGATGAATGTGAATGTACGCAATGTGATCAATGGATTCGGGCTGGGATTGTTCCTGGCAGGTTTGTCGATCAACGCAATGGCGCAGTCCACCTCGAGCGGAGCAGCGACTGCCGGTACATCGCCAAGCGCCACAGTTTCTCCTGCCGCGGCAGCCAGCGCCAAGCCGGCCGCCAGCAACGCCAACAGCACCATCGGCGAATTGCAGCAATTGATGCAACAAGGCCAAGGCATCAGCGAGTTGCGCACCACGTATAACGGCAACTATGGTTCCAGTCTGCTGTTCAAGCCGGACAACCGTACTTATTACGTCGCCCTGTTCCAGCAAAAGAATTTCTGGCGCGTCGTCAAAACCACATCGGATACGCAAGCCGAGCAAACCTACAAGAACTTCGTCGGTCAGACCGAAAAGCTGGCCGAGGTGGATATACGCCGCATCAAGCTGGAAGCGGAAAAGGAATACACCGAACAGCTGATATCGACCCAGGAAGCGCGCCTGAGCGCTTTGCAAAACGATCTGGCGGTACAGCAGCAGCAGGAGCAGAGCGTCGCCGTTCAGCAGGACCAGGCACGTCAGCAAACGCAGTTGTTGGGCAACAAGCAGCAAGCTGCGCGTAGTCAGTTGACGGCGCTGCAGAATCGCATCCGCACGCTGGAAGCGCAGCAGACTACCTTGGAAAATATCAACCTGACCAACGGCAAGGCGGCTGTGGCGAAATAATTCGATAACTGTATAGACAGTTTGCCGGACTCTAAAGACCAGTATATTTGCCAAAATATACTGGTCTTTTTTTGTCCATGGTTCCCGCCGGAATGGTGGCGAACGAGATTGGCAACAAGATCATCTTGTAGATGATTGTCGTTGTAATGCCTGGGGTGGGAGTTTGAAAAAATACAGCGGAAACGAAAAAAGCACTGAGCAAGTCAGTGCTTTTTTGCAAAATCTGGTGCCCGGGGCCGGACTCGAACCGGCACGCCTTGCGGCGGGGGATTTTGAGTCCCCTACGTCTACCAATTTCATCACCCGGGCAGAGTGAAATACATTAACAACTACATCGGCGCGCTCAGATTGCCGTGTATTTGTCTCGCATGCTTTGCTATACAGCCTTGCTCTGCAACGCGTCCGCTATTATGACTGATTTCCAGCCCACGATCAATAGGGACCTCGAAAAACCTGCTGCACGGCCCAATCTCGGCACTGCGATGCTCGCTACGATTTTTCGAGGACCTCAGTTTGTCAGTTACCGACGCGCTGGTACAGGCGGAAACGTTCATCACGGTCGGACGGCCGGCGGCCGGTCCACAGCAGCTTCCAGTTACCTTTGAACTGGCGCCACAGCGCGTCGTCCGTTTTGACCGAGGCGTTGTCCTGATACAGCAGGTAATCGCAATGCTGCTGGCCGAATTCGCCAAATGGGATGTCGCCAAAATAGGCGAACGAGGCGCGCTGGGCCGGGCCGACGTTGGTGTCGACGCATTGTTTGACGGCCGGCAGGTGTTCGTCGATTTGGGCGGCGACGCCGGCGTAGCTCTTGCTGTAGTTGATCCAGGGCATCCACAGCGTGGTCAGAAGCAGCCAGCACAGGATCACGCCGCCTGAAGACAGCACCACGGCGCGCCACAGCACCGACGGACGGCGCGACAGGCGCCAGTTCACCAACAGGATCCAGAATACCGAAGCGAGCAAGGCAATGATCAGCGCCACCAGGTTGAATTCAGGCTTGAACCCCGGCGCCAGCTTGTAGACATTCTTGGCGATTTGCGCCGGCCAGCCGCTTTCCTTGGCTATCCAGGCCAGCCAGATGAATGCAGCGCAAGCGGTCAGGGTCATGACCGAGAACCAGTCGACCGCGTTGATCGCGCCGCGCTTCATGGTCGGCAGGCCAAATGCAGCAAGGATCACCAATGCCGGCAGCAGCGGCAGCAGGATGCCTTCTTCCGGATGTGGATTGAGCAATATCACGGCCGTCAGGCTGATGAAAAATGCCAGCGGCAAGGCGATGTGCAATGTCGATCGTTGCTGGCGCCATGCATACACGGCCCAACCGGCGAAAGGCCATGCCGGCCACGCAAACCAGATGCCGTATTTGAAGTAGTACGAGAGCGCTGCCCAGCTCGGCCAGCTCAATTGCGCCCGGTTGATATTCTCCCAAACAGCGAAGTAATCGATATCGCGCGGCAGCAGCAGGTAGGTAGCAACGAACCAGATGCCGGCCACAATCGCAGCCAATGGCAGGCTGACCAACAGCAGGTTGCGTGCGATCTTTTTTTCGCGCATGAATGCCAGTACCAGCAAACCGAGCAGCAAGCCCAGCGGGATGGTCCAGCCGCGCGCCAGGATCATCAGGCCCAGGGTAAGGCCGAGCAAGGCGGCAGTGCGAATATTGCGCGTCGCGTTGGGAGTATCGAACATGCGCACGGCAACATAGATCGAAAAAGCCACCAGTGAAATTTGCAGGCTCTTGGCGGTCGGTTCATGGCTGTGCGATATCAGTCCGAGACAGCCAAGATAGATCAGGAAAGCGCCATCGGCCAGTGTGCGGCCGAAATCCCTTGGCTCGGGCTGGCCGCCGAACGCCAGCCGCAGCGGCTGGGCTTCGTTGCGTCGTCCAAGCAAGTAAGTGGCATACCAAACTGAGAGCGAGCCGATCAGGAAAAAAACGATAGTCGACAGGCGCGCGGCAAACGGATCACCGAGCAGCCAGCCGAACAGCTTGATGAAGATGGCGCCGATCCAGTAGGTCAACGGGCTTTCGCCTGGCATCGGCAAGCCTACGATGTTGGGCATCAGCCAGTCGTGGATGCCGCCGTGGGCCATGGTCCAGGCGATGCCGAAACTCGATGCGTCTTCATTCTTCCAGGGATCGCGTCCGATCAGGCCGGGCAGGATATAGAGTAATCCAAGCGCCCATAGAGCCCAGCGTGGCAGTGCGCTGGTGGCGGAAGCAGGAAGGCGGACGGGCTTCATCACAATATTGTTTGACCGATTATTTGGATTGCTGGATATTGTGCCGGATAGCCGTGTACTGCGCTACGGCCGGCTTTGCTTTTTGGTGACCTCGAATCAACGTTGGCTATGGTTTTTCGAAGTCCCCTTTATTCTGGATATCTTTTTCGGGCATCGTTTTTTTTTGCGATGCCTCCCGGATTGGTTCACCCGCTGAATCAGCCTACGCGAACGCTTTGGAGCGCAAGCCCGGCCGGCAGTTCTCGATCATGCCGATAAAACAAAAAAGGCAGCCGCAGCTGCCTTTTTGAAACGACGATCGAATTAAGTATTGGCGATCGAAGTCTTGGAACCGACAGTACCGAATTTCTTGCGGAACTTGTCAACGCGACCGGCGGTGTCGACGATCTTGTGTTGGCCGGTGTAGAACGGATGCGATTCCGACGAAACTTCAATCTTCACCAGAGGGTATTCTTTACCTTCGTGGGTGATGTTTTCGCGAGTCTGGATAGTCGAACGTGTGACGAACTTGAAATCGTTCGATACGTCGTGGAACAGAACTTCGCGGTAATTTGGGTGAATGCCGTCTTTCATAATTGCCTCAATTGAGTGGTAGCCAATCAATCACTTCGTCGGTCGTCCTGCTTCTTGACCCGATTGTCGATCACTTGCCGGGGGTGGAAAACCGCAGATTATACAATAAATCCCGCAATGGATTGGAAAAAATGAATGAAATCAGTGCCTTGGCGACAATTGGGCACTGATTTTCATTTTCCCGCTACGTCTGCAATCCTGGCTGAATCTGTGCTTCAGCCAGGCCTGGTGTCAGCCTTTTACCGGGACGGGATTCTGATTGCCGTTCTTGCGGTACAAATACAATGTTGCAAACAAGCCACAAATAGCTGCCGCAGTCATCCACATGCCTGGCGCGCCTTTGTCGCCGGTGTATTCGATCAGGCCGGTGGCAATCGCCGGCGTGAAGCCACCGAAAATCGCAGTCGCCAGGCTATAGGCCAATGAAAAACCGGCGGTCCGCACTTCAACCGGCATGACTTCGGTCAGCGCCACCACCATTGCGCCGTTGTAACTTGCATACAGGAAAGAAAGCCACAGTTCGACCACCAGCATCTTCTGGAAGCTCGGATCGGCTACCAGCCACGACAGTGCCGGATAAGCGGTCAGGATGGTCAGGATCGTGAATGCCAGCAGCAGCGGCTTGCGGCCGATGCGGTCAGACAGGGCGCCCATCACTGGCAGCCAGATGAAGTTCGAGATGCCGACGCAGAAGGTGACAACCAGCGCATCGATAGTGCTCAGCTTCAGGACGCTCTTGCCGAATGTCGGGGTGTAGACGGTGATCAGGTAGAACGAGACTGTGGTCATCGACACCAGCATCATGCCGGCAATTACCAGGCCCCAGTTGTCGACCATCGAGCGCAGGATTTCGCGTACTGGCGGCTTGTGCTTGCGCGCCATGAATTCTTCGGTTTCCTGCAGCGAACGGCGGATCACGAACAGCACCGGCACGATCATGCAGCCGATGAAGAATGGAATGCGCCAGCCCCAGTCGGCGATTTGCGCCGGCTGCAGCCACACCTGCAAACCGAATCCCAGAGCGGCGGCGACGATGATGGCCACTTGCTGGCTGGCGGATTGCCAGCTGACGTAGAAGCCCTTGTGGCCCGGTGTCGCCATTTCGGACAAGTACACCGAAACGCCACCCAGTTCCACGCCGGCCGAGAAGCCTTGCAGCAGCCGGCCGATCAGCACCAGCAGCGGCGCCGCATAGCCGATGGTGGCGTAACCCGGCACGAAGGCGATCAGCATGGTGCCAGCCGCCATCAGCGCCAGCGTTGTGATCAGTCCCTTGCGGCGGCCAACCCGGTCGATATAGGCGCCGAGGATGATGGCGCCCAGCGGCCGCATCAGGAAGCCGGCGCCGAAGGTCATGAAGGTCAGCATCAGCGAGGCAAATTCATCGGCCGCGGGGAAGAATGTCTTGGAAATGTAGGTCGCGTAGAAGCCGAACAGGAAGAAATCGAACATCTCCATGAAGTTACCGCTGGTAACCCGCAGAACGGTGCCGAATTTCGATTGCCTAGTTTGAGTGGTAGCCATGATGAGCTGTGCGAAAAATGGAGGTTCGCAAGGATAGCATTTAACCAGTCGAATTGTTCTGGTGATGGCTTATCATTTCGCCGCCCGGCATTGCCGAAAATCATCATTTTTTCGTGGCAGCACTTGCCCCCGCTGGCAGCAGGTCGGCAGGCTGCGTCTATAAATTAATGGCATAGCAAAGGCAGAATTTTTCATTTTCGCTTATTCCAGGAGGGTTGCATACTGACTCGCATGTTCACTCCGCCAAGCGGTTTGAGATGACGCCGGGACGCATGCCCGGCTTGCCTGAGTTGATAGAAGGATCGTACACACGGTTTGTGTAATAAGAATAGCAATTGATAGGACAGGGAACAAGAAGATGGTAACGAGACAAGATTGCATTACGTTGGACCAGCGCGACGGACTCGCCGCGTATCGTCAGAAATTCACTTTGCCGGAAGGTGAGATTTACCTCGACGGCAATTCGCTGGGCGCCATGCCAAGCCATCTGCCGGCGCGCATCCAGGAGGTGGTCGCCAACGAGTGGGGACGCGGATTGATCCGTTCCTGGAATGATGCGGGCTGGATCCATGTGCCGAAACGCGTCGCGGCCAAAGTGGCGCGCCTGATCGGCGCCAATGCTGATGAAGTGATGGTGGCTGACTCGACCTCGGTCAACTTGTACAAGGCGCTGGCGGCGGCGGTGCGTCTCAATCCCGGACGCAAGGTAATTCTTACCGAGCTGGATAATTTTCCTACCGATTTGTATATTGCGCAGGGCGTCGCGGAATTGTTCGGCCTCGAAATCCGTTACGTCGAATCGAATCCTGAGGCTGTGCTGGCCGCCTTGGACGACAGCATCTGCCTGACCATGCTGACGCACGTCAATTACCGGACCGGCGCCATTTATCCGATGCAGGAAATCACCGCGAAGGCGCATCAGGTTGGCGCCTTGATGGTGTGGGATCTGGCGCACAGCGCGGGCGCGGTGGAAGTCGATTTGAATGGCGCCAATGCCGACATGGCGGTCGGTTGCGGCTATAAATATCTGAATGGCGGCCCAGGCGCTCCTTCGTTCATCTATGTCGCCCAACGCCATCACCAGCAGATGCGGCAGCCACTGTCGGGCTGGCACGGCCATGCGCGGCCTTTCGAGTTCGTGCTGGATTATCAGCCGGCTGCCGGCATGGACCGCATGCAATGCGGCACGCCACCGCTGATTTCGATGCTGGGTCTGGACGCTGCTCTGGACGTTTTCGGTGGCGTCGACATGCACGCGTTGCGCGTCAAGAGCATGGCTCTGGGCGATTTATTCATCAAGCTGGTCGATGAAAAATTGTCGGAGTACGATTTCGGATTGGCCTCGCCGCGCGACAGCGCTGTACGCGGCAGCCAGGTCTCGCTGACCCACGCACAAGGCTACGCGATTGTGCAGGCATTGATCGCCCGTGGCATTACCGGCGATTTCCGCATGCCGAATATCTTGCGATTCGGCTTCACTCCGCTTTACGTGCGCTATGTCGATGTCTACGACACGGTCCAGGCGATAGCCGAAATCATGATCGGCGATGAATGGAACCAGGCGCATTTCCTGGCCAAAAAAGCGGTGACATAAAACAGAAAACGATGCGAGCAATGCCGAAAGGCCTTGCTCGTTTTTGCATGTGCCGACGCGCGATGGATATGCAACGTCGTGCGCTGCCGCATGCCATGGATCGCAAAAAAAGGGGTAAAGGCAATCATTGATGAGAAGCGTGTTTTGAAAACAAACCTGATTCGGCAGCACAAGCGAACAGGTAAATAAAATCCAAAAAAGAGGAGACGAAATGAAAATCAAGGGAGTTGTAGCAGCCGGCATACTGTTGGCTGGCGCGCAGGTGCATGCCGACGAGGGCCTGACCATATCGGGCTGGATCGATCTCAACATGGAAAGGATTTCTTCGCCGAAGGGTGCTACCGAGCGGATTTCCAGCGGCGGCTTGAATTCCTCGCGGTTGGTGTTCAGCGATTCGGAAAACCTGGGCGGCGGCTGGAAGGCTTTCTTCACCCATGAGATGCAGTTCGATGCCAGCACCGGCGCTGGTCCAACGCCGCGGCAATCGTTCGTCGGCATGACCGGCCCCTATGGCACCTTGTCACTGGGGCGTCAGAATACGCCTTCGTACTGGGTTGCCGGTTATGCGGATCCAAGCTGGTCGGCGGACTACAGCATGGTCAGCAATATGGAGTTTTTCTATGCGCCATATCGCGAAAGTAACTCGATCAATTACAACACGCCACGCATCGGCGGTGTCCAAGGGCGCTTCATGTATTCCACCGGCGCCGAAGACGGCACCAGGAATGGCCGTTATCTCAGCACCGGCGTCGATTATCGCAATGGCCCCTTGTACGCCGGATTTGTCAGCGACTTGACCAACACCAAGAGCATCGTCGCCGGCTCCAACGCGATACCGACATCGCGCGATAATTATTTCGCATTGACCTATCGCTTTGGCGATCTCGAACCGACTTTCATCTATCACACCTATAACGGCTATTACGCCTATCCGCCGTATGTGGCTTTCCAGAGCAAGGGATGGGACATGCAAATCGGTGCGCGCTACAACCTGAACGAGCGCAACAGTTTCTTCGGCAGCTATGTGCGTCGCAAGGATGCCAACAATGTCAACCTGTCGGATGCGAACGGCGCCGTGGTTGGTTACGGCTATCACTTCTCCAAACGCACTGACTTGTATCTGAACTACGCGCGCATCATCGCCAAAAACAATACGGCAATCCAGTACCCGGTGACGTTCTCGAGCAATCCCGCGCCAACCAGCGGCGTGCAGCTTGGCTTGCGACACGGATTTTGATCGACAGTAAAGACAATAAATTTTGTTTCAAGCTCGGCGGCGACGTCGGGAAAAAATCTTAGGAGAGTCAGAAAATGAACGAGACAGGCAGAACAATCAAACTATTTTCCTGTAGCACCGTGGCGATCGTGTTGTCGGCGTTGCTGACAACGTCCGCCTTTGCCCAGGCTGCTCGCAGCGGCGCCAATCTGCACGCACCGGATGCCCCGCCGGCAGCCACCAATAGCGACCCGCTGCTGCCGGGCGAGCCGGCGTTCCCGGCACCGGGTACCTGGGGTTACAACAAGAAAACCGGAAAATTCAAAAGCCCGGACATGGCGCCCGATGCTTTTGGTGCGCACCCGGTCGACGGCAGCTTGACATATCTGGATCAGAACCAGTACCTGAAGAATGTCAAAATTGAAGGCTTTGTACCTTACGTTGCCGGCGCCGGCCACAGCTGGCAGGCATCCTTTGATTTCGAGGGACGCCGCTATCTGTACGACTATGAAACCTGGATGTACAATCTGTTCGATATCACCGATCCGCACGACGTCAAGGTGATCCAGCAGAAACAGATCAACACCAAGGCCGGCGAACATCAGTTCGGCCCATTCAACGTCAAGTTCAACAAGAAGCTGAACAAGATGCTGGCGGTGCAATGCTATGAAGTGCCGCGCTACGGCACGCTGCATAACAAATATCTGCATCCGGAAGAAATTTCCAAGATCCGTGACCGCAAGATGTTGCGCGGCTTCCGTATCTATGAAGTCACCAGCCCGAAATGGACCGATTGGAAAATCCTGTCGGAAACGCCACTGAACGACAAGCAAACCGCGCAGGACCAGCCGCAGGAAGGATCCGGCTGCCAGGACGTGCCGGTCTATAACGGCGATCAATACTTGTTCGTAGCGGGAGCACCGGACAACAGCTTCAGCAATACCGAATACAAGACCTACTTGTATTCGGGCGCGCAGCTGGCCTATGACGTATCCGATCCAACCAAGCCGAAGCGCCTGTCAACCTGGTGGGCGCCAGGATCGCGTGCTGGCGAAGAAGAGGAATACAAGAAGAATCCGCGCGCGGGCAACAAGACCTCGTGGATGGGATCGCGCATGCCGCTGTTCATTCCGAAGCCGGTCGAGCAGGGCGGCAAGTATGGCTATGCAGCGATGGGCGGCTTTGGCTTCTGGGTGATCGACATTTCCGACCCGAAGAACATGAAGGCGGTGTCGCACATCGATATGCCGGTCAGCGTGACCGGCACCGAGGGCGACAATATCGA
Source organism: Collimonas sp. NPDC087041 (assembly GCF_044745265.1). Classification (NCBI taxonomy): domain Bacteria; kingdom Pseudomonadati; phylum Pseudomonadota; class Betaproteobacteria; order Burkholderiales; family Oxalobacteraceae; genus Collimonas; species Collimonas sp. NPDC087041. Next base: position 30,284 of record NZ_JBIUZX010000010.1, on the reverse strand, counting down.
TGTCTCCAAGGTCGATTCCACCGGCATGGTCTACTACAGCGGCTACCCGATGACCGAGGACTGCTACGAACCGCTGAAAGCGATCTACTCGATCGATGTGCGCGATCCGCTGCATCCGAAGATTGTCAACACCTTGCCGACGCCGACCCCGCCAAAGAGCGCGCCGTTCACCGATTTCTGCCAACGGCGCGGCAGCTTCGGCCCGAAACGCAGCGGTTATGCGCAGATCCAGCCGGGCACGCCAAGCCAGCGCTACATGCCGTATTCGTACTACAACGCCGGCATGCAGATGTTTGATGTGAAAGATCCGCTGCACCCGACCATCGCCGCGTATTTTGTACCGAAGATGATCGATGCCGGCATGAAAACGGTCGATGCCCAAACACTGTCGATCCGGGCGTTGCCTAACCCGGTGCACAGCATATTTGTGGAATGGGATCGCCATCTGGTTTGGGTATTTTCAAACCACGGCATCTACACTTTGTCGGTGCCGTTGTTGGGCAAGCCGGTATTCGGCATGCCGGAAGCCGCCAAATAGAGCGCTTTCAGAATCTGCATGAGCGCCGCGATTTGGCACTCATGCCAGTGTGAAGAAGTTTGTCCCCCTGTGTTTATGTTTCATGCATTTGCCGCTCAGTCTTGAAAGCTGAGCGGCTTTTTTTATCGCGGCAACAGCTTGCCGCGATATCCCTTTAAACGACAACCAACAACAAGAGAGCAGATATGACGATTCGAACCACCCTGGCTGCCACGCTGTTCCTGGCGACTTTCTGCGGCCATGTAAATGCAGCCAGCGAAGACACTTGCCGTGCCTGCCATGCAATCGACAACAAGGTTGTGGGGCCGCCGTTCCGTGAGGTTGCGGCCCGTTACAAAGACGATCGCCAGGCTATCGAAAAGCTGAAAAAGAGCATGCTGGAAGGCAGCAGCGGGAAATGGGGCGATGTGGCGATGCCGCCCAACGCCGGCTTGACGCCGCAGGAAGCGGAGCGCTTTGCGCACTGGGTGATGAGTTTGAATGTGGCTGCACCGTAATGCTCGCCGCGTCGGCGCGCATCAGGCGACAGCTAATGTCGAGTGGTATTTAGGGGAAGATGCGGAAGGAGTTTGAGGTAATGCGCCACCGATTCGGTGGCGCATTGTTACGGCGAATTGCGGGAGTTGGAGCAGGGGACTGTATTTAAATTTCTGTAATTGGCTTGCCAGCTGCTGCAACTTCCGGCGCCTGCACTTCAAGCTCATGATGCTGCGGATTCCGATACCAGACGAAATACACGACGCTCAGTACTGCGACAAACGGAATTCCCGTCAACAGCGTTGCCTTGAATTCGTCGGTGAAGAGGGTAGTCCCCATGATCGCCAGCATCAGCCCTGCACCCAGCAAGGTCAGCACCGGAAAGCCCCACATGCGGAACGCCAGCGGCCGGCCACCTTCCTTGTTCCAGCGGCGGCGGAAGCAATAGTGGGTAACAAAAATCATCAGCCAGGTAAACATTGCGCCGAACATCGAGATTGCCATCATCAGGCCGAATGATGCGTGTGGATAAAGAATGCTGAGCCCGGCCGCCAGAGCGATGCCGATGCAGGACAGCGCCAGTGCCTGCAGCGGCACGCCGCGTCGGTTGACTCGGCCAAAGCGTGGCGATGCGTAGCCGGCGCGCGACAGGCTGAACATCATGCGGGTGGTGATGTACAACTGGCTGTTCATGGCCGACAGCGCAGCGATCAGCACCACGAAGTTGATCAAGGCAGGAGCGCCGGCAATATGGATTGCTTCCATCACTTTAACGAACGGGCTTTTGTCGGTGCCGGCTGCGGACCACGGCACAATCGCCAGCATCAGCGCCAGTGTCAGCATGTAGAACACGACCAATCGCACCATCGCAGCACGGAACGCATGGGTAATTGCCTTTTCCGGTTCTTTGGCTTCGCCTGCTGCGACGGCGATCATTTCAATGCTGAGGTAGCTGAAGATGGAGACGATGACCGCAACCCAGGTGCCCCAGAAACCTTTTGGGAAAAAGCCGCCGTGATCGAAGTAGTTCTTGAAGCCGATCGGGCCGGAAGCAGGAGCGCCGTAAACGATATAGGCGCCAAGCAGGATGAAACCGACAATCGCAACGATCTTGATCGCCGAAAACCAGTATTCCACCATGCCGAAGATATTCACGCTGAGCGCATTGACGCCGATCAGGCAGGCTGAGAAAAGCACGATCCAGACCCAGGACGGTGAACTGGGAAACCAGTATTGCATGTACAGCGCCACCGCAGTTACTTCGGCGCCGATGGCCAGGACGATCGAGGCCCAGTAGGCATAGCGCACCATGAAACCGGCCCATGGGCTAACGTAGTAGCCGGCGTAGGCGCCGAATGAACCGGAGGTCGGATGTGCTACGGTCATCTCGGCCAGGCAGCCCATCAGCAACAGGGCGATGACTGCGCCGATGGCGTAGCTGATGAGGACGCTGGGGCCGGCAAAGCCGATGGCAAAGCCGCTGCCCAGGAACAGGCCGGTGCCGATGGCGCCACCGATGGCTATCATCGACATCTGGGAGCTGCTGAGGCTGCGCTGCAGTCCTTTTTCCTGATCGACTATCTTTTGAAAATGATCGCTGCTGTGCGTCATGACTATCTCCTGATGATTGTTTTATTTGTTGCGTCCCGGGATTCCGGGATCGTGGACATCGATGTGCCGTTGCACCGGCGCCCGGTTGTGTCAGACACCGGTAATTGGGCGCTTAGATGCCGAAGAAGCGGCGTGCATTGCCGCTCAACAGCCTTTCCCGAGTCTGGCTGCTGAAGCGGCTATCGTGGATCAGCTTGCCGACCTGTTGCTCGCCAAGCGGGTAGGGGTAATCAGAGCCAAGCATTACGCGCTCTTCTCCCATTACATCCACCAGCAATTCCAGCGCTCGGGTATCGAACACGGCGGAGTCGACATGGAAGCGGTCGACATAGGACGAGGGCAGTTGCGGGCAATCTTCGCGAATGATGTCGCGCTCGCGCCAGGCATTGTCGACCCGGCCCAGCAGGAAGGCGAAGCTGCCGCCGCCGTGGGCGAAACAGATCTTCAGCGAACGCGGCAGCTTTTCGAAAGCGCCCGACAGGATCAGGGACAGGATGCCGAGCTGGGTTTCCGCCGGCATGGCCACCAGCCACGGCAGCATCCATTTTTTCATGCGCTGTTCGCCGCCCATCATGTCCCACGGATGCACCAGCAAAGGAATCTCTTCATTCGCGCAATGCGTGAGGAAGGCCAGCATGTCGGCGTCGTCCATGTCCTTGTTGCCGAAATGATTGCCGATCTGAACGCCGATGTGGCCGATGTCCTTCGCTCGTGAGGCTTCCCGGCAGGCGGCGTCGATGTCCTGCAACGGCACCTGCGCCAGGGTTTTCAGGCGTTGTGGATTGTGCGCGCACAGTTCGATGGCGTAATCGTTCATGCGTTGTGACCACGGCAGTGCCTGCGCGATCGGATAGCTGTAGCCGAACATCACGGGCGTTGCGCACATGATCTGCAGGTCGACCTCGGCGGCGTCCATTTCAGCAATGCGCCGTGCAGGATCCCACAGCGCCGAATATACCGGCCGGAACGGCTTGTTGCCGGTCATGATCATGCCCTGTTCGTCACCGCTGACTTGCAGCCACGGCGCCCGTTCCGGGTCAAGCGAGGCGGCTTCCGCCTGGGTGATCGGAGGGAAAAAATGGGAATGGATATCGATCACGGAGGATGCGTTTTGCTTCAAGGTGTAGCCCCTTTTTGAGTAACTGATTGCTGGTTCGATGCGGCATGCGCATGCTTGCCAGGGTGGACCGTGTTGCAGTGGCTGCAGACGCGAATGGCGGGATTGCTGTAGAACTGCTCGAACAGCGGTGGCAGGTTGGTGACGATATTTTTCAGCTGGATTTCAATCCGGTGCACCAGGTGGTTGCAGTTGAGGCAGTACCACTCGAAGGCGTCGATCACGCCGAGCGGTCGCTGGCGCTCGATCACCAGGCAGCGGCTATCGGCCTCAGGCCTTTGCGGGGAATGGCGTACATGCGGCGGCAACAGGAAAATATCGCCTTCCTTGAGATCGATGCGTTCCAGCTTGCCGTTATCCATGATGTTGAGATAGGCGTTGCCTTTGATCTGATAGAAAAACTCTTCCAGCGGATCATCATGGAAATCGGTGCGCTGATTCGGGCCACCGACTACCGTGACCATGAAATCGGCGTCCTGCCAGATTTGCTGGTTGCCAACCGGCGGCTTGAGCAGGTCGGCGTGTTGCTCCAGCCAGTGCTGGAAGTTGAATGGTTTGCCGTAGGTCAGCATGAAAGTCTCCTTGCTTGTCTGTCGATTTTTATTTTGTTTTATTTTATTGGCGCTGCTTGATCTTCAAGTCGATTGAGGATCCTTACTTAACGGCTTATATGCGATCGCCTTGATTTCTATCAGCAAATGCGGATGCGGCAGTTGATGCACGGCGACTGTAGTGCGGGTCGGGCCGTCGTAATCAAAGTATTCGCCATAGACCTGGTTGTAGCCACCGAAATCGTTCATGTTGACCAGGAAGGTGGATATCTCGACGATGTCCGCCAGATCCGCGCCGGCACTGCGCAAGATATCGCGCATGTTGTCGATCACGGCGCGAGTCTGTGCCTGGATATCCAGGCGGGTGGTGCCCATCGCATCAACCTCGACGCCGACCAACGTGTTGTCTGGGCGACGCGAACTGGTGCCGGAGACGAACAGGAAATCACCGGCGCGCTTGATGTGCGGGAACTTGCCGCGTGGTTTCGCTTTGCCGGTGACTACAGTGGCCTGGGTAGCATTGGAAATGGCGCTCATTGCGGTTCTCCTGCTGCGGTAAAGAATTCGACCTGGCCCAGGCCGCCAATCTCGGTCGCCACATGCAGTCCTGGTGTCAATGCCTCAGCTGCGGTAGCTGCGCCGGCCATGATCAGGGAGCCGGCCGGCAGCGACATTTCGGCCTTGCTGAGCAACTGCGACGCTTGCACCACACTGCGCAGCGGATTGCCGAGGATGGCGCCGGTGCTGCCGAGTTGCACCGCGTGGCCATTGAAGCGCATGGCGACGCCGCAGTTGACCAGCTCGCGCAGGTTGTCGGAGAAGGCGCCGACTACCAGTGCAGCCGATGAGCAATTGTCTGCCACCACATCTTCCAGCGTGAACTTGAAATTGCGATAACGGGAATCGATGATTTCCATGGCCGGCGCCGCTGCCGCCAGATAGCCGACCGCTTCCAGCATGGTCAGCGGACGATCGATCACGCGGCTGGTCAGGAAGCACACCTCCGGCTCTACCCGAGGATGGATGAAATCGGCCAGGTCTACTGTGCCGCCGTCATCGCGTAGCATGGCGTCAGTCAGCAATCCCCAGATCAGGCTATCGACACCCATCTGCACCATCTTTGCGCGGCTGGTGAAGCCAAGCTTGATGCCGATCGGCTGCTCGCCACGGCGGTGTCGTTGCGCAATTGAGGCGCGCTGGATCTGATATGCCTGATCCAGGTTGAATGCATGCTGTGGCGTCAGTGGATCGATTTCAATGCGATCCTTGGCTGCATTATCCAGTGTGGCTGCCAGCGCTTGCAGGCTGGCGGCAGTGATGGTTGTACTCATGCCGGCACCGCCAATCCGCGTTGCTTGATCAGGTCCAGTGCGACGTCGACGATCATGTCCTCCTGGCCGCCAACCATACGCCGTTTACCCAGTTCGACCAGGATGTCTACCGCAGCAATGCCATAGCGCCGTGACGCCGCTTCGGCATGCCGCAGGAAGCTGGAGTAGACACCGGCATAGCCGAGCGCCAGGGTCTCCCGGTCAACCCGTACCGGGCGATCCTGCAGTGGCCGCACCAGATCGTCGGCGGCATCCATCAGCGTGAACAGGTCGGTGCCATGCTGCCAGCCCATGCGGTCGATGGCGGCGATGAATACTTCCAGTGGCGCGTTGCCGGCGCCGGCGCCCATTCCTGCCAGCGATGCGTCGACGCGATCGCAGCCGTGTTCTACCGCAACGATCGAGTTGGCGACACCGAGTGCCAGGTTGTGATGGGCGTGCATGCCGGTCTGGGTTTCCGGCTTGAGAACATCCTTGAAAGCCTGGAAGCGTTCGGCGACATCGCGCATCGACAGCGCACCGCCGGAGTCGACCACATAGATGCATTCGGCGCCGTAGGATTCCATCAACTTGGCCTGTTGCGCCAATGCAGTTGGCGTCGTCATGTGCGACATCATCAGGAAGCCGACCGTATCCATGCCCAGCTTGCGCGCGTGTTCGATATGCTGCTTCGAAATGTCTGCTTCGGTGCAGTGGGTGGCCACGCGCACGGTACGGGCGCCGACGGAATGCGCTGCATTCAAGTCATGCAGGGTGCCGATGCCTGGCAATAGCAAGGTAGCGACGCGCGCATGTTGTAGTACGTCGGCGACGGCTTCCATCCATTCCAGATCGGTGTGGGCGCCGAATCCGTAGTTGAAACTGGAGCCGCTCAATCCATCGCCATGCGCGACTTCAATGCTATCCACCTTGGCGGCGTCGAGTGCTTTGGCGATGGCGACCGCCTGCTCGATCGAATATTGATGGCGTATCGCGTGCATGCCGTCGCGCAGCGTGACGTCGGAGATATAGATTTTCTTGTTCGGTTGTGTGTGCTGACTCATGGATAGGGTCCTTATTTGACGCTGTGCGGATGTGCAAGGCCGGCTGCGATCTGTTCCGCGGCAGCCAGGGCTGCCGAGGTCATGATGTCGAGGTTGCCGGCATAGGCGGGCAGGTAGTGGGCGGCGCCTTCGACTTCGAGGAATATCGATACTTTGAGCCCGGAAATTTTTCCGAGGCCGGGAATGTTCACTGCCTGCTCCGGGCTAATCCGGTCGAACTGGACTTGCTGTTTCAGGCGATAACCCGGGACGTATGCCGCTACGTCGCGCACCATCTGTTCCACCGACGCGCGGATGGCCGTTTCGTCGGCACCGGCTTCGGCCAGGCAGAACACCGTATCGCGCATCATCAGCGGCGGTTCTGCCGGATTCATGACAATGATCGCCTTGCCTTTTTCTGCGCCACCGACACTGACGATCGCGTTGGCAGTGGTTTCGGTAAATTCGTCGATATTGGCGCGGGTGCCAGGACCAGCCGATTTGCTGGCGATCGACGCGACGATTTCCGCGTAATGCACTTTGGCCACACGCGACACCGCACGTACCATCGGAATCGTCGCTTGGCCGCCACAGGTGACCATGTTGATGTTGGCGCTGCCGAGATGTTCGCTCAGGTTGACTACTGGCACCACATACGGACCGATGGCGGCGGGCGTCAGGTCGATTACCTGGATGCCGTGTTGTTGCAGTACCCGGTTGTGTTCGGCATGGGCGCCGGCGGAGGTGGCGTCGAAGGCGATCCTGATTTCATGGAAGCCGGGCAGGCGGGTTAGCCCGTCGATTCCCTCATGCGTGGTGGCGATGCCCATGCGCGCGGCCCGGGCGAGGCCGTCGGATCGCGGATCGATGCCGACCATCGCGCCCATTGCCAGGTGCTTGGCGTTGCGCAGCACCTTGATCATCAGGTCGGTGCCGATATTGCCGGAGCCGATGATGGCGACTTTGTGGCGGGGATGACCGCCTGGTTGTGTGACTTCCATAATTTTCCTTAGAACCTTTTCGAAATCTTTGATCGGTGTTTCTGTAGTCGCGGCCATTTTCGTCGCCGTCAATCAATACGCATGCTGCCCTCGCGTTCCGTCGCGAGCCACTCCGTGGTTAGCGAGTTGCTTCGCAGTGAGCGAATCACCTCGCAATTAGCGAACCACCTCGTAGTTAGCGAACCATCTCGCAGTTAGCGAACCACCTCGTAGTTAGCGAACCACCTCGTAGTTAGCGAACCACCTCGCAGTTAGCGAACCATCTCGCAGTTAGCGAACCACCTCGCAGTTAAATGGGGTCAGAGTTTTTTTTCGGCGGGGGTCTTGCCGAAAATTACTCTGACCCCTTTTAACGGGCCACGGAGTAAGTGCGGTGGTGCATCAGTCGTGTTCATTCGGTACTACTTAAAACGGTTGCTACTCCGTGGAGACTAGCCGGGGGTAGCCCGGCAGCTACTTACTTTCTTTGCTTCGCCAAAGAAAGTAAGCAAAGAAAGGCGATCGCACAGCCGTTGCCCGCCTGCGGCGGGTCCCCAAATGCGCCGCGCGCCAGTCGGATGGGACACAAACTCGCTTCGCTCAAACATGTGTCCCATAATTCCCGACTGTCACCCGCCCCATTTGGCAACGTCAGCATGCGAAAAGTCAAAAGCAACGGCAACTTCAAAAACAACGGCAACTTCAAAAACAACGGCAACTTCAAAAGCAACGGCAACTTCAAAAGCAACGGCAACAACAACGTCAAAAACAACAGCCTCGCTATTAATACGTTCTCAGGATCGCAATGCCTCAAAAGCGGCACTGACGCGTCCTAGTCCTTCGATTTGTGCGTCGAATACGTCCCCGGCATTGACTGCCACCATCGGTCCCAGTGCGCCGGTCATGATGATGTCGCCTGGTTGCAGCGGTCGGCCGTAGCGTTGCATTACATCGGCCAGCCAGACCGCGGCGTGTAGTGGATTGCCTAGGCAGGCGGCGCCGGCGCCGATTGAGACTTGGTCGCCGCGTCGCTCCATCAGCATGCCGCATTTGACGATGTCGAAATCGGCCAGTTTGACCGGACGCGAACCGAGTACGAACATGCCGCTGGAGGCGTTGTCGGCGATTGTGTCTGCCAGCTTGATATCCCAGCCGGCAATTCGGCTGCCGACGATTTCCAATGCCGGTAGCGCGTAGGCGGTGGCGTTGATGATGTCGGCTATCGTATGTTTTTCATGTGTCAGCGGACGTTCGATGATCAATGCGATTTCAGCTTCGATCTTCGGTTGCAGGATACGATCGACCGGGATCGACTCGCCGTCGGCAACGCACATGTCGGCGAACAACATGCCGAAATCCGGCTGGTCGACACCCAGCTGTTTTTGTACGGCCTTGGATGTCAAACCGATTTTTCTGCCTACCAGCCGGCGTCCCTGTTGCACCCAGCGTTCAGTGTTTTTCTGCTGTACCGCATAGGCTGCTCCGATATCGCTTTGACCAATCAGGTCACGCACCGGCGCACAGGGTTGGCGGTCGATGTGCGCTTGCCAGAGACGGTCGGCAGCTTGTTCAATATGGTTGTTCATGCTTCCTCTAGGATTGGACGAAGGAGAATTCGATTTCGACGCTCGCGCCGAGCGGCAAAGCGCTGACACCGACGCTGGTGCGTGCCGGCGGTGTCATGTCGCCGCCGAAGAAGGCTTCCCATGCCGCATTGATTTCCGCGAAAGATTCAAAGCGCGTGGTAAAAATCCGTGCGATCAACAGATCGTCGAGGGCGACGCCGTAGTCGCTTAAAGCGCGCTGCAGATTGGCCAGGATGCAGGCGGTTTCTGCGCCCGGCCCACCATCGACCAATTGACCGCTGATAGGGTCAAGGGCGATCATGCCGGACACCTGCACGATCGGGCCGATCTTCACGCAAGGACTGTAACGAAAGCGCGGCGCCGGTATAGCGGCAGACTGGATGCAAACGCGGTGATTGCTGTTCATGGTTGTTCTGCTTTTACAGTTTGATGCAGATATTCACGACTTCCGAATAGAAATCGAGCGAGTAACGGCCGCCTTCGCGTCCCAATCCGGATTGCTTGACGCCGCCGAACGGCGTCCGCAAATCGCGCAGATACCAGGTATTGACCCATACCAGGCCGGCGTCTATCTGCGGCGCCACGCGATGCGCGCGCGCCAGGTTGGTAGTCCACAAGGCGCAGGCCAGGCCATAGTCGCTATGGTTGACGCGGGCGATGACTTCGACTTCATCGTCGAATGGCGCGATGTGGCATACCGGGCCGAAAATTTCTTCGGTGACGCAGCGTGCGTCGTCCGGCAAACCGGTCCAGATGGTTGGTTGCACATAAGCGCCGGCATCGCGGGCATCGCCGAATTGCGGCACGCCGCCGCCACAGACCACGGTTGCGCCTTCCTGTTCGGCCAGCTTGTAGTAAGACAGCACCTTGTCGCGGTGACCATGTGAAATCAGCGGCCCCATGTCAACGTTTGGCTCATCCGGATAACCGACCTTGAGCACTTCGGCTTTTTCCTTGAGTGCGGCGACGAAGCGCGGAAAGATCGAACGCTCGACATAGACTCTCTCGGAACACAGGCAGACCTGGCCCGAGTTGGTGAATGAGGAGCGCATCACGCCTGCGACAGCTGCATCGAAGTCAGCATCGGCAAACACCACTGCAGCATTCTTGCCACCGAGTTCAAACGACACTTCCTTCATGCCATCGGCGACTGCCTTCATGATGGTGCTGCCGGTTTTCGATTCGCCGGTGAAAGTGATGGCGTCGATGCCTTCATGTCTGGTCAGGAATTCACCGGCGGAGTTGGCGCCGAAGCCGTGGATCAGGTTGAATACGCCGGGGGGAATGCCGGCGTCGCGCATCACTTCAGCCAGCAGCGTTGCCGACGATGGCGATTCTTCCGATGGCTTGGCCACGACGGTATTGCCGCAAGCCAGCGCTGGCGCGACTTTCCAGGTGAACAGCAACAATGGCAGGTTCCACGGCGAAATGATGCCGACCACACCCAGCGGTTTGCGCAGCGTGTAGTTCAAGGCGCCTGCACCATCCGCAGTATCGCTTTGGAACAGATCGGTGTTGGCGGTTTTTGCGAGATCGGCGAAAGTGCGGAAATTGGCGATGCCGCGTGCAATGTCGAGGGTGCGCGCCTGCTCCAGTGGGCGTCCGGTATCGGCGACTTCTGCTGCCACAAATTCATCAAAGCGCGCCTGGATACCGTCGGCAACCTTGTGCAGCAATGCAGCGCGCTGCTGTACGCCGAGCTTGCCCCATGGGCCATCAAGGGCTGCCTTGGCGGCCTTGACTGCCGCGTCTACGGTGCTTGCATCGGCTTCGCAAACCGCGCCGATCAGGCTACCGTCGACCGGCGAAATGTTATTGAAGGTCTTGGCGGTAGCGACGAACTCGCCACCGATGAAATGCTGCAATTGCCTGGCTGTCTTGATGCTCACAACAATGTCTCCCTATGGCTTGCGACCTGGCCGATGTGTTATCGGACCGTGCAGTCTGCTGCGCGCTGTGCGCACGTCTTGGTCGTTCTGGTCGGACTAGTATAGGGAGAGCTAGATATCAATCATAATGAAATAAAGTGAGTCTGATATTCCATAAATCTATAGCGATAGAAGTCGCTTTCACGCCTGGTTGCAAAGTTTTTTCCACTCTCACCGAAGTGCTGGGAAGTTGGCTGAATGGCCACGGTTTAACGCTCGGCTGCAGTCTGTTTCAGGCATTCGATGAACAGATGTGCGGCCGGCGTCGGTGCCCGGTCGGCGCGTACCGAATAACCGATGTCACCGAATTTGCCGAGATCGCCGAGGTCCAGCACGGCCAGCAGGCCGAGCCGGGAAAAATGCTCGGCGACAGCGCGCGGCATCAACGACAGGGAGGGAGAATCCTGCAACAGGCCGATATTGGTCAGCAATGATAACGATTCGACAATGTTGGCCGGCATGTTGAGGCCCGCGTCCAGGAACAGATGCTCGGCAGTCAGGCGCGCCGGCGATTCCGGCAGCGGCAGGATCCACGGCCACTCCAGCAGATCGGGTAAGTGGATATCGCTGCGTTGCGCCAGCGGATGCTGGCAGCCGGCGACCGCACACATGGCTTCCCGGTACAACATCGTGTGTTCAAAGGAGAACATGCGCGCCAGCGGCAGGTCGCGCTCCGGCAGGCGTCCGACCACCACGTCTAGTTCGCCGCTGGCCAATGCCGGGAATAACTGGTCGGTCGGTCCTTCGCGTACTGTGATCAGCACGCCGGGGCGCTGCTGCTTGAGCCTGGCGATGGTTTGCGGCAGCAAGCGCGCGGATGCCGAAATCAGGGTGCCGACGATCACGTGGCCGGTGTCGCCGGAGCGGAAGGCATTCAGTTCGTCAGTCAGGTAGCGCAGTTCGGCGATGACGGTCTTGACGCGCGCGCCCAGCAGGGTGCCGTAGCAAGTCGGCACTACGCCGCGGTTGGTGCGTTCGAACAACGGCACATCAAGATCGGCTTCCAGTTCCTGGATTGCCTTGGTGACGGCGGGTTGGGTCAGATTCAATTCACGGGCGGCGCGAGCGATTGAAGAGGATTCCAGAACGCGCTCGAAAATCAGCAGCGGCTTCAATTTCAAACGACGCATCATGGCATCGACCAACGGAATGTTGGCGCGCTTTTCGGGTATGTCCGACACGTTTGTCTCCTGCCTGAAGCGCGCTGGCGCCTCGGCGATTTTGTTTTATTGGTTGTCTAGGGCCTGTTGCGCAATTGGGGTTGCGCAATATTGCAGCAAGTGTACTGCCGGATAATCGCGGCGTGCAAAAAAAAGTCTGGCCTGTTTGCACAGGTCAGACTTTTCATTGTTTCGTTGCTTGCGGCCGTGATGTTCTTTAGCCGCAATAGCATCCTTGCGAAAACCGTAACGAGCGGCTCAAGGTCTGGTTGAGAAGCGCAGCTGTACGGAGGTACAGCGAGCATCGCATGCCGGAGATTGAGTCGCGCAGCAGGTTTTAGCCGCCGCGACGCATCATGTCGAAGAACTCGGCGTTGTTCTTGGTCGACTTCATCTTGTCGAGGATGAACTCCATCGCTTCGATTTCATCCATGCTGTACAGCAGCTTGCGCAGTACCCAGATCTTTTGCAGCTGGTCAGGCTTGATCAGCAATTCTTCGCGGCGGGTGCCGGACTTGTTGAGGTTAATCGCTGGATAAACGCGCTTCTCGGCGAGGCGACGTTCCAGGTGGACTTCCATGTTGCCGGTACCCTTGAATTCTTCGTAGATCACGTCATCCATGCGGCTGCCGGTTTCGATCAATGCGGTAGCGATGATGGTCAGCGAACCGCCTTCTTCGATGTTACGGGCAGCGCCGAAGAAACGCTTCGGACGTTGCAGCGCGTTGGCGTCGACACCACCGGTCAGCACCTTGCCGGAGGCAGGGATCACGGTGTTGTAGGCGCGCGCCAGGCGGGTGATCGAGTCCAGCAGGATCACCACGTCTTTTTTCATTTCGACCAGGCGCTTGGCTTTTTCCAGCACCATTTCAGCAACCTGCACGTGGCGTGTAGCTGGTTCATCGAAAGTCGATGCCACCACTTCGCCGCGCACCGAGCGCTGCATTTCGGTCACTTCTTCCGGACGTTCGTCGATCAGCAGGACGATCATCACGGTGTCGGGATGGTTGGTGGTGATCGCATGCGCAATATGTTGCAGCATGACCGATTTACCGGACTTCGGCGACGCCACCAGCAGGCCGCGTTGGCCCTTGCCGATCGGCGCGATCATGTCGATGATGCGGCCGGTGATGTTTTCTTCGCCGCGCATGTCGCGTTCCAGCGGCAGCGGTTTGTTCGGATGCAGTGGCGTCAGGTTTTCAAACAGGATGCGGTGCTTCGACGCTTCCGGCGATTCGCCGTTGACCTTGTCGACCTTGACCAATGCGAAATAGCGCTCGCCGTCTTTCGGCGTACGCACTTCACCTTCGATCGAATCGCCGGTGTGCAGATTGAAGCGGCGGATTTGCGAAGGCGAAATATAAATGTCGTCGGTGGACGCCATGTAGCTGGCGTCGGGCGAGCGCAGGAAGCCAAAGCCGTCAGGCAGGACTTCGAGGGCGCCATCGCCAAAAATTTGTTCTCCTGATTTCGCGCGTTTTTTCAGGATCGCGAACATCAGTTCTTGTTTGCGCAAACGCGCTGCGTTATCGATGTCCAGGCCGATTGCCATTTCTAGCAGGGCGGAGACGTGTAACGCCTTCAATTCAGATAAATGCATAGGTATGAGTGTCCCGGGATGGGAAATATTGGGTGGGGGAGGGAACTGCGTGGTGTAGTCAGTAAATCACAAGCGGCGATGCGGGCGCACCGCCGCGGTTCTTATTATATATTCGAATCAATGAATGCCGTCAGCTGGCCCTTGGCCAATGCGCCGACTTTTTGCGCAGCAGGAACGCCGTTCTTGAACAGGATCAGTGTCGGAATGCCGCGGATGCCGTGCTTGGCAGGCACTGCCTGGTTGGAGTCCACGTCCAGCTTGACGATCTGCAGCTTGTCGCCGTATTCCTTGGCCACTTCTTCCAGGATCGGGGCGATCATTTTGCAAGGACCGCACCACTCAGCCCAGAAATCAACCAGGACTGGTTTGTCGGATTTGAGTACGTCTGCTTCAAAAGCTGCGTCGGATGTGTGTTTAATATGTTCGCTCATGGTTTCCTCAGTGTGAGGGAAAAAGAATCAATGTATGCCAAGGACGACTTACCATTCCTGCTTGGTGGTTGCCATCGGCGGCCCCTTATTCTATTGAAAATGTGGGGATGCCGTGCGCGAATTCAAGTTTCTGTGGGTGCGGTAAGAGGTGTTGCGGCGGGATATTCACTAAATCATAACCGATTTTAATAAAAAGTGTGAGGCACGCGCATATTTTCGCTTGTTTTCGCATGTTTTTTTAGGGGGTCGCATAAAATGACAGGTGGTTTGTTGCAAAAAAGAGCCTCCCGCCCGGGCGTCGATTTCTGAACCAGTTTTCCCCGCACCGGCGTTACAGTGAGCTACATGTCCCCAAAATCCCTCAAATCCGTATTAATCGCCCCATCCGCCAGCTTCTGGCGCAGTGCGGCGCGCGCGTTGCTGGCGGCCTGCCGCGAGCGTAGCGGCGACGCCGGCCAGCGCGATTTCGCCGATTGGCGCGTCGTGCTGCCAACCTTTGCCCACGCCCAGCAGTTGAAAGCCGCACTCAATGCCGAATTGGGCGGGACTTTCGTGCCGCCGCAATTCTTCACATTGTCCGGCTGGCTGATGACCTTGCCGCCGCTGCCGAATGTGCTGCACGGCAGTGAGCGCTTGATGCGTCTGTATGCCGAACTGCGTCAGCATGGCTGGCTGAAAAAATTATTCACGGCGCGCCGCAATACCGATTTGCTGCCGCTGGCACAGACACTGTTAGCGCTATCGGATGAATTGACGCAAGCTATGCTGCCTGCGCTACACGCCGCCGGTGGTGATGCCGCCGATCTGGATCAGCGCTGGCAGCATGCACTGGAACAACTATCGCCGGATGCGCGCAAAATATTGTCGGATGAAACCCAGTTGGTTTGGTCGATCTGGAAAAGCCAGCTGGATGCCGATGACGCGATTGCTGCGCGTTTTGCGCAGACCTTGCAGGTGGCCGAACAGGCGAGCCAGCCGATGGCCTGGATCAGCTCGGTGGCGCCGGAACCGCTGGAGCAGGCTTTTCTCGATGCCTATGCCGCGCGCCAGCCAGTGCTGACGATTACGCTTGATTGGCGTGCGCCGGCGTTGTTGCCGACCTACACCGTAGCGTGGCCAGAAATGGTGGAAACTGCTGTCGACGACGGTGGTTACGCTGGCGCACCCGGCGACAGGCAGATCGATGATTGGGCGCTGTCGACTGAACTGACCTTGTGCGCTGCACAGAGCGTCGAGGACGAAGCAGTGCAGGGCGCGCAAATGGTGATCGACTGGCTGCAGGCCGGCAAGACCAACCTGGCGATCGTGGCCCAGGATCGTGTGGTGGCGCGCCGCATTCGCGCCTTGCTGGAGCGGGCGCAGATCCATGTGGCCGACGAAACCGGCTGGAAACTCTCGACCACGCGTGCGGCTTCGGCGATCTCAGCCTGGTTCGACGTCGTCACTGCGCGCGGTGAAACCACGGCCTTGCTCGATCTGCTGAAATCGCCGTTCGTCTTGAACGAAGCACCCAGCGACTTGCTGCACGATGCGCAGGACAGTGTCGCCAATAAATCGGCGCTGGTGATGAAGATCGAATTGCTGCTGCGCCGCGCCAACGTGCTTGGCGAGTGGCGCACGGTGATCAATGCCTTGAGTGCAGCGCCGGCGGAACAAAAGGCGGTCAGCCTGCTGGCGCAGCAAGCGGCGCAGTTCAGCGGTCGCAAGACCTTGCGCGACTGGATTGCCGTCACCAGCGGCACCCTGGATGCGCTCGGCATCAGCTCGGCGCTGGGAGCCGATCCGGCAGGGCAGCAAATCCTGCAGCTGCTGCAGAGCATCGCACCGCCGGGCAACGATGTGACCCAGGATTATGCGGGGCTATTTTCGTTCCCGGAATGGCGTGCGCTGGTCAACCTGCAACTCGACGACACCAGTTTCATCAGCGCCATCAACGACCGGCGCGTGGTGATGCTGCCGCTGAACGGCGCGCGCCTGCGCACCTTCGATGCGGTGCTGGTGGTGGGCGCCGATGCCGACCACTTGCCGTCGCAGCCGCAGGAGACGCTATTCTTTGCCAACACGGTGCGGCGTGAGCTGGGCCTGGCAACCCGCGAAAGCCGGCAGCGCCAGCAATTGCGCGATGTGGTCGAACTGCTGGCAATGAATCCGCAAGTGGTGCTGTCCTGGCAGGCGCACAAGGATGGCGAACCGAACCCGGTCAGCCCCTGGATCCAGCGGTTGCAATTGACCTTGGCGCGCCATGCTGCACCGGCACTGCCTGAACGGCGAGCGACGATTGCTGCGCAAAGCCTGCAGCCGACGCCGTCCACCATGCCGGCCCCGGCCGCCGCGCAACTGACGCCGACGCGCCTGACAGCCAGTGCATACAACAGTTTCATCGCCTGTCCGTATCAATTTTTTGCGCGGCGCATGCTGGGCCTGGCGTCGCTGGATGAATTGTCCGACCTGCCCGAAAAGCGCGACTACGGCGGCTGGCTGCACGAAATTCTTGAGACCTATCACGAGACCTTGCGCGATCAGCCGTGCCCGCCTGAACGTCGCGAAGCATTGTTGGTGGATATTTCAAAAAAACTGTTCGACAGCGTCATCGCCAGGAATCCTGCCGCATTGGGTTACTACGCACGCTGGCAAAAGGTGATCGCTGCTTACGTGGTGTGGGCGAATGAACATGAGGCATTGGGTTGGCGCTTTGTATTTGGCGAGCAGGCGTATGAAAAGCCGTTGCCGTTGCCAGACCGCGAATTGACGCTGCACGGCCGTATCGATCGCATCGATGAAAATGATGAAGGCGAACGCGCAGTGCTGGATTACAAGACCAATAACCTGATCGTACTTAACAAAAAACTGAAGGACCACGAAGATCATCAACTGGCGTTCTACGGCTTGCTGTCCGACCGTCCGGTAGCCGCCGCCCATTACGTCGCGCTGGAAACCACCAAGGACAAGGTCGGCGATGTGAGTGCGCCCGACTATGACGAAGCGCAGCGCGCGCTGGCCGCGCAAATCACGATCAACGTGCAAGCCATCGCCAGCGGCGTCGGGCTCCCAGCCAACGGCATCGAATCGGTTTGCCAGTATTGCGATGTACGCGGCTTGTGCCGCAAGGGAGCGTGGTGATGAGCGAATTGATGCAAACGCCCTTGCCGAGCGCTTACCGGATGAACGGCAATGTGGTCGAAGCGCAGGATTTCACCAACGCCGCCTGCGATCCGCAACACTCGGTGGTGGTGGAAGCGTGCGCCGGAAGCGGCAAGACCTGGCTGTTGGTGGCGCGCATGTTGCGGCTGCTGCTGGCGGGCGCAGCGCCGTCCGAATTGCTGGCGATTACCTTTACCCGCAAGGCGGCGCAGGAAATGCGCGAACGCCTGCTGGAACTATTGCATGACCTGGCACTGCAGCCCGAAGAAAAAGTCCGCACCTTGCTGCTGGAGCGTGGCATTCCGCCGCAGCAGCTGGCGCAGGTGCTGCCGGCGGCGCGCAATCTGTATGAGCGTGTGCTGGCTAGTCCGCAGAGCTTGTCGATCGATACTTTCCATAGCTGGTTTGCCAGGTTGCTGCAAATTGCGCCACTGGCTTCCGGCGTGCCGCACGGCTATGCGCTTACCGAGAAAACCGGCGAGCTGCTGGCTGATGCCTATCTGCGTTTCATGCAATCGCTGAACGATGAAGACAATGGCCAGGTCAAGCAGGACTTGCTGGCGCTGTATCAGCTGGTGGGTGATTTCAGTACCCGTAAATTGCTGACAGCCTTCATCGACAAACGCGCTGAATGGTGGGCCGTGATCCAGCAGGGCGTCGATGTGCCGCTGGAGTGGCTGCGCGAGCTGTGCGGGGAAGACGCCGAGGTCGATGCCCGTCTGTCGCTGTGGAACGACGAGACATTGCTGTCGCAGATTAAGCAGATCGCCTGGCTGCTGGGGCAGGGTTCGGCCACCAATCAGAAGCGCGCGACCGCCATCGAAATGGCGCTGACCGCAGGCCCGGCGACGGAAAACTTCGACGCCCTGTGCCATCAGTTCTTCGATGACGCCGGCAAGCCGCGCAGTAATGCCAAGACCAAAGATTTGGTGAAGGCCTTGGAAAATAGCCTGGGTGGTAATGCATTGGACGCCTTCGATGCGCAATTCATCGTCACCGGCGACGCTCTCAAGCTGCTGCGCAAACGTAGCCATGAGCGTACCGTGTTGAGCTTGAATCAGCACCTGTTCAGTGTCGGCAATGCCTATCTCGAATGCTATCAAGGCCTGAAAGCGGAACAGCGCGTGTTCGATTTCGCCGATCTGGAATGGCAAGCCTATCGCCTGCTGACCAATCCCGAGAGCGCTGCCTATCTGCAAAGCCGACTCGATACACGCTACAAACATATTTTGCTGGACGAGTTCCAGGACACCAACCCGCTGCAATGGAGCATCGTGCGCGCCTGGTTGAGCGCCTATGGCGAGGATGCCGGCCAGCCCAGCGTGTTTGTGGTCGGCGATCCCAAGCAATCGATCTACCGTTTCCGGCGCGCCGAACCGCGCGTGTTCGAAGCTGCACGTACCTTGTTGCAGGAACAGGGGGCAACGGTGCTGCAGGCGAACCAGACGCGCCGCAATGCCAGCGCCATCGTCGCCGTATTGAACGACAGTTTCGTCGCCAACCCGCTGTTTTCCGCGCAAACCACGCTGGGCGAAGTCGGTGGCGCGGTCTGGCGCTTGCCGTTGATCCGCCAGCCGGATGAAGATGGCGATGCCGAAGCAGCGCCACAGGGTTTGCGCAACCCGCTGACCACGCCGCGCGAAGAGTCGGAAGATGCCCGTCGGCGCGATGAGGGAAAGCAGATTGCGCAAGCACTTTGGCGCGCCAGGGCGGAACTGAAGATTCGCCAGGAAGGCGGTAGTCGTACGCTGGAGTGGTCGGACGTGATGCTGTTGGTGAAAAAGCGCAGCCATCTGGGCGCTTACGAAAGTGCGTTGCGCGCAGCCGGCATTCCATTCATGTCGGACAAGCGCGGCGGCCTGTTGGAGTCGTTGGAAATTTCCGACCTGATCGCCTTGCTGACTTTCCTGATCACGCCGGACGACGCGCGTGCACTCGGCCATGTGTTGAAATCGCCGATCTTCGGCGCTAGCGACGATGACCTGATTACCCTGGCGCAGCGCGGCGAACGCGGCTGGTGGGCGCGCTTGCGTGCCGCCAGCGCTGCTGCTGAAGCATCGGCGCCGCTGCAGCGCGCCTCGGCATTGCTCGCGGAATGGCTGCAAGCCGCGCCGCGATTGCCGGTGCACGATCTGCTCGACCTGATTCTGCATCAGGGACAATTGTTGGCGCGCTATGCACAAGCCGCAGCGCCACTGGTGCGCAGCCAGGCCATCGGCAATATCGAGGCTTTCGTCGAACTTGCCTTGAACATGGATGCCGGCCGTTATCCCAGCCTGCCGAAATTCATCGACGCCTTGCGCGGGTTGCAAAACGCTGCTGGCGGCGATGCTCCCGACGAGGCCAGCATCGATGCCGCCACCGACGCTGTGCGCATCCTGACCGTGCATAGCGCCAAGGGTTTGGAGGCGCCGGTCGTGGTGCTGCTGGACGCCAATCACAGCAAGCCGGCGCGCGACGACTACGGCATCCTCTGCGATTGGCCGCAGGACGCCGAAGCGCCGCTGCACTTCTCAGCCTTCGGTAGCAGCGCTGAACGTGGCGCCGCCCGTGATCGCCTGTTCGACGCGGAAGAAGGCTTCAAGACGCAGGAAGACTGGAATTTGCTGTATGTGGCGACCACCCGCGCCAAGCAGTTGCTGATCGTCAGCGGCGTCGCCGGCAGAAGCGGCGGTGTGACCGAGGATAGCTGGTACGCGCGCCTGCAGCATGTGGATGAAGTTGAACTGCAAGCCGTAACAGGGCAAGCCGCGGATGCGGATGCTGGTATTGCACAGCGCTTCGAGCAGGAAATCTTCGATCCGCCGCAAATGCCGCCGGCCGTTATCGCCAGCGCACCGATTTTCAGCAACCAGGAGATTGAGGAAGGTATCGCCCTGCACGGCTTGCTGGAAAGGGTTACGCAACATGGCCGCTGGCCGGTAGTGCTGCCGCCAGCCGATGTGATTGCGCGTTGGCTGCCATGCCCGCTGCCGTTGGCGAAATTGGTCGGCCGCCAGGCGCAGATCATCCTTGATCAGCCGCAACTAACGCATTTCTTCAATCCGGCGCTGCATCTGCATGCGCGTAACGAAATGGAAATCATCGCCGACGGCGCCGTATTGCGCTTCGACCGCGTGGTGATTTTTGAAGAAGAGGTGTGGATACTGGATTACAAACGCAATCTGCTCGATAACGAGCGCGCGGCCTACACCGCGCAATTGCTTGGCTATCGTTCCGCGGCCGAAGCGGTGTTCGCCGGCAAACGGCTGCGCACGGCGCTGCTGACGGTGGATGGGCGTTTGTGGGAAATCGACTGAGAGAGCTTGCCAGGCCCTGATTTATCCTGCTTGAAAATAAATCAGCGGATAAGCCAGGGCGGGCGCAAATGGCTTGCGGATTAAAGCGTTATTTGATCAGCGGTGGTGCGGTGCTGCGTACTTCTTTTCGAGACGGCCAACCAGCATCGCCAACACCATGGTCATGGAAAAGTAGACGACCGAGATCGTGATGTACGGCTCCCAGTAGCGCGAATAGGCGCCGGCCACGGTCCTGGCAGCATACGCCAGTTCGGCCAGGCCGATGGCCGAAACCAGCGATGAATCCTTGAGCAGGGTGATCGCTTCGTTGCCCAGCGGCGGCAACATGCGACGGAACGCCTGCGGCAGCACCACATAGCGCATCGTCAATTTGTAGCCCATGCCCAGGCTGGAGGCGGCGTAAGTCTGGCCGCGATCGATGGATTGGATGCCGGCGCGGAAAATTTCGGAGATATAGGCGCCTGCGTTCAACGACAGCGCGACGATGCCGGAGATGAAGGCGCCGTAGTCTTGCTTGATGGTGCGCGCCAGCTCGCCGGAGATCAGCAAACCGTTATCCTGATGGATCAATACCGGCATCACCGCAAAGTGGATCAGCAGGATTTGCACGAACAATGGTGTGCCGCGGAAGAACGCCACGTAAAAACTGGCCAGGCCCTTGACCAGGCGAAGCGGCCATTTCCACGGGCCGTGCTTGATGTCTGCCAGGCGCAGCATGCCAAGCAATAAGCCGATGATGGTGCCGATGATGATACTGATCACGGCGACCTGGAGCGTCATGAAGAAGCCCTTGACGAATAGCGGCGCGTAGCCTTGTATGATGCTCCAGCGAAAATCCATAAATATTATTGAGAAGAAACTGTGTGACTGGCTGAAGGGATGCGCAACCCACGATGTTGGCTGTATTGCTGCTGCGGGTTGCGCCTGAAGATAATGAAAATTAGCGAAAAATTATACCGTAGTCGCTGCAGACCGCCAAAAACAGCGGGTCTGCGAGGGATTATTTGCCGTTGCCGAAGTACTTTTCATTGATCTTGGCGAAGCTGCCGTCGGCCTTGATGTCGGCCAGGCCCTGGTTGATTTTCGCCAGCAGTTCGGTGTTGCCTTTACGTACTGCGATGCCGTAATACTCTTTCGGAAAGCCGGCGTCGGAGACCACGCGGAAACTGGCGGAGGGGTTATTGGTGATGTAGTTCTTGACCACCGCATCGTCGGCCACCACGGCATCGACGCCGCCGCTTTCCAGTTCCTTCAGCGCCAGCGGCGTTGAATCGAAGCGTTTGATGCTTGGATTGTTCTTGCCGACCAGGTTCTGCACCACTTCATCGCCGGTAGTCGCGCTTTGCACGCCGATCTTCAGGTTCTTCAGGTCGTTGAATTGCTTCACCGTGGTGTTGCTCTGCGGGACAGCAATCAACTGGCTGGCTTCGAAATAAGGCTCTGAGAAGTCGACCGTCTGTTTGCGTTCATCGGTAATGGTGATGGCGGAAATCAGCAAGTCGCGGTCGCCTTGCGCCAGGAAGTTGAAGAAGCCTTCGAACGGCGTCGGGATGAATTTGACTTCGATGCCGGTCTTGGCAGCGATCGCCTTCATCACGTCGATGTCGAAGCCGACCACTTCCTTCTTTTCGTTTTCAGCGGAAAACGGCGCATAGGCCGACTCGACGCCGACCACATACAGGCTTTGCTTGGCTGCCGCAGCCGGCGTTTCTTCTTTCTTGCTGCAAGCGCCGACAGCGATCAGGCTCACGGTCAGCGCGCACAGCGGCAGGTAGCGGGTTAAGATTTTCTTCATGGTGCTCTCACAAAAAGGGCCGTTGAACATGCTGCCAGCATACGGTCCCGGTCAGGTTGATGGCGGTTTACTGTGGGTTACTGCTGACTGTCCGCGAAGTATTTTTTATAGATACGGTCCTGGGTGCCGTCGGCCTTGATCTGCTCCAGTGCGTGGTTGAGTTTCGCCAGCAATTCCGTGTTGCCCTTCTTGACCGCGATGCCGTAGTACTCCTTGGGGAAGCTCGGGTCGTCGACGATGCGGAAGTTCTTGCCTGGATTGTTCTTGACGAAATTGGTGACGACGCCATTGTCGCCGACCACGGCATCGACGCCGCCGCCTTCGAGTTCCTGGAATGCCAGCGGCATCGATTCGAAACGCTTGACGCTGGCGCTGTTCTTGCCGTTCAGGACCTGTGCCGCGTCATCGCCGGTCGTGCCGCTCTGGACGCCGATCTTCTGCGATTTCAAATCCTCGAACTTGGTGACCTTGGAGTTGGCCGGCAGCACGATCAATTGTTTGGCTACGAAGTAAGGCTCGGAAAAATCCATGCTTTGCTTGCGCTGGTCGTTGATCGTGATGGTGGAAATCAGGATGTCGCGGTCGCCCTGGGCCAAGGCGTTGAACAGGCCATCGAAGGGGGTATTGACGATCTTGATCTTGATGCCGGCCTTGTCGGCGACAGCTTTCATGGTGTCGATATCGAAGCCGACCAATTCCTTTTGCTCGTTTTCGGAGGCGAATGGGGCATACGCGCCATCGGCGCCGACCACGTATTCGGTACGGCCGGCATTGGCCGCTGTCGCGCCGTCTTCCTTCTTGCCGCACGCAGTCAGTGCGAGCAGTGAACAGGCCAGCATCAGCGCCGGCAGGTATCGTGATGTCATGTTCGCTCCCGGCTTATTTGGCAGTGTCGGCAAAATACTTGGCGTAGATCTTGTCGTAAGTGCCGTCAGCCTTGATGGCCTCTAGCCCTTTATTCACCTTGGCCAGCAGTTCGGCGTTGCCCTTCTTCACGGCGATGCCGTAGTACTCTTTCGGGAAGGCCGGGTCGGAGATGAAGCGGAATCCTTCGGATGGATTGTTCTTGATGTAGTTCTTGATGACGCCGTTGTCGGACACTACTGCCTCGACGCCGCCGCCTTCCAGTTCCTTCATCACCAGCGTCGCCGATTCCAGGCGCTTGATGTTAGGGTTGCTCTTGCCCAGTTCCTTCTGCACGATTTCGTCGCCGGTGGTGGCGCTTTGCACGCCGACCTTCAAGTTCTTGAGGTCGGTGAATTTGGTGACCTTGGAATCCTTCGGCACGACGATCAACTGGTTGGCTTCGAAGTAGGGTTCAGAGAAGTCGACGGTTTGCTTGCGCTCGTCGGTAATCGTGATGGCCGATGCCAGCAGATCGCGGTCGCCCTGGGCCAGGAAATTGAAGATGCCTTCAAACGGCGTGTTGACGAACTTGATCTTGAAGCCGCCCTTGTCGGCGATCGCATTCATGACATCGACATCGAAGCCGACGATTTCCTTCTGTTCATTCTGATACTCGAACGGTGCAAAAGTGGCTTCGGCGCCGACCAGGTAGACGGTCTGTTCCGGCGCTGCCGCCGTTTTCGGCTCTTGCTTGCCGCACGCTGTCAGCAACAATGCAGCGGAGAGTGCGCACAGGCCAAGATTGAAAATTCGCTTCATTGAGTATCTCCTAAAAAATCAGCATCAGGTCGGTAAGGTGTTCCGGCGCATATTCGCATCGGAGAATATGAACGCTTGCACATATGACATTATCTTTTTGATAATTATATGTGGGATAAGCCGCTATTTTAGATTCATCTATGCAAATAACAACGATTTATATAGTTAGACGATAAATAACGTGAGCTGGAACGCTGCTGTGAGTAATGGAGGCTGGATCAGGCTAGCGGCCGTCAAGTTGACGAAAGGGAGGGGGATTACAGACCTTTGAACGCTGTCGACAACGGCAGGATGCTGCCGGTGTCGCTGCCGTCGTAGCCGGCCAACTGATTGACGATCTCGCGAAAAGCGTCGGACTGCAGAATGCCGAGCACTTGTTGCATCAGCGGATCCTTCATGGCCTCGGTCGACACCGCGAAGAAGTAACGCTCGCGGATCAGCGGGATGAAGTCCAGGCCAAAGCGTTCGGCAGCAGTTTGCACGCCGAAGCCGACATCGGCCATGCCGCTGGCGATAAAGGCGGCGATCGCGGAGTGGGTGAATTCGGCGGTCTCGAAGCCATCGATGGCGCTCGCTGACAATTCTTCCTTATCCAGCATCAGTTCCAGCAGCATGCGAGTGCCTGAACCGGTCTGGCGGTTGACGAACTGTACGCCGTCGCGGCTCAAATCACGCAGGCCGGCGATCTGTTTCGGATTGCCAGGCGCCACCATCAAGCCCTGGTTGCGCACCGCCAGGTGGATCAGGCAATGCTTGTCTTGGTCGAGCCACTGACTATAGACCGCCATCGCGGCATCTTCGAACTCTCCCAGTGGCACATGGAAACCGGCCAGGTCGCACTCCTGGTGCGCCAGCGCCGCCACCGCGTCGGCACTGTTGCGATACCGCAGTTCGACCGGCAGATGGCGTTCATTCAGTTGATTCAGTAGTGCCGCGACGGCAAAACCGTGGCTGGCGTTCAGGCGGATCACCTGCGGTTGTCCGGCTACCGCCTTGCTCAATTCCCATTCCAGTTCAGAGGACAGGCTTTCCAGGATCGGCGACAAGCGCGCCGCAACCCGCCGATCGGCCCAGATCAGTTTCTCCGCCAGCGGCATCAGGCTGCTGCCACGGCCGCGCCCGGTCTGGATCAAAGGGTGGCCGAACATCTTCTCGGCATCGCGCAGGAGGCCCCAGGTATGTCGGTAAGAGCTGCCGATCAGTTTGGCGGCATTGGCGATCGAGCCGGTTTCCTGGATCGAGGTCAGTAGAGTCAACAGCACAGCGGTATCCAGCGGCGAGTCGCTATCGCGCGAGATTTCCCAATGCGGCTTGATCTTCACTTTATACATATATGCAAAATATAGCCTATTGAGCCAGATAGGTGCTAGTGATATTTTTCTAAGTATTATAGGAAATTAAGAATATTTCTCACATAAAACTATATGTAAGCTATTACATATGGTACATATAAGACTTTTTAATTTCCGGGGGGGAAGATGGGGTTTTTAGATAAAGAACGGACCATTGCAGGTCCAGGTTTTAACCGCTGGCTGGTGCCGCCGGCGGCGTTGGCAATTCACCTGTGTATCGGCATGGCGTACGGCTTTTCGGTGTTCTGGCTGCCGTTGTCGAAAGCGATCGGGATCAAGGAATCGCTGGCCTGTTCCAAAGATTTGAGTTTCTTTGCCGAAATTTTCGCAAGCACTTGCGACTGGAAGATTTCGATGCTTGGCTGGATCTATACGATGTTCTTCGTGCTGCTGGGTACATCCGCCGCGATCTGGGGCGGTTGGCTGGAACACGTTGGCCCGCGTAAAGCCGGCTTCGTGGCGGCGTTGTGCTGGTGCGGCGGCTTGTTGATTTCCGCATTGGGCGTGTATCACCACCAGATCTGGCTGATGTGGATAGGTTCCGGCCTGATCGGTGGCATCGGTCTGGGCTTGGGCTACATCTCGCCGGTATCGACCCTGATCAAATGGTTTCCTGATCGGCGCGGCATGGCGACCGGTATGGCGATCATGGGTTTCGGCGGCGGTGCGCTGATCGGTAGCCCGCTGGCGGACAAGCTGATGAAGCATTTCGCATCTGACGTATCGGTTGGCGTGTGGCAGACATTTGTCGTCATGGCCCTGATCTATTTCGTGTTCATGATGGCCGGCGCCTTCGGTTACCGGATTCCGCCAAGCGGCTGGAAGCCAGCTGGCTGGACTCCGCCTGCCACCAACGGCAACGCGATGATCACTCAACACCATGTGCACGTCAGCAAGGTCTGGGGCATTCCGCAGTTCTGGCTGGTGTGGCTGGTGCTGTGCTTGAACGTCTCGGCCGGTATCGGCGTGATCGGTATGGCTTCGCCGATGTTGCAGGAAGTATTTGGCGGCCATCTGCTGGGCGTCAGCACCAAATTTACCGAATTGTCGCTGGAACAAAAGGGCGCTATTGCAGCGATTGCCGCCGGCTTCACTGGTCTGATCAGCTTGTTCAATATCGGTGGCCGCTTTGTCTGGGCTTCCTGCTCCGACTACATCGGCCGTAAGATGACTTACGTGGTGTTCTTCGTACTCGGCTTCGTGTTGTATGTCAGCCTGCCTTGGTCCGGCGCTTCCGGCAACGTGGCCTTGTTCGTGGCGGCGGTTTGCCTGATCCTGTCGATGTATGGCGGTGGCTTCGCCACTGTTCCGGCATATCTGGCAGATCTGTTCGGCACCCAGATGGTTGGCGCGATCCACGGTCGTTTGCTGACCGCGTGGGCGACGGCAGGTATCCTCGGGCCGGTAGTGGTGAACTACATGCGCGAATACCAGATCTCGCTCGGCATGCCGCGTGAGTCGGTTTACAACACCACGATGTACATCCTGGCAGGCATGCTGGTGGTTGGCCTGCTGTGCAACCTGATGATCAAGCCGATCGCTGAAAAGCATTTCATGACGCCGGAAGAACTGGCGCGTGAAAAGAAATTGGCGCACGAGCAGGCTTCCGCCAATCCGGATGTCACGGTATCGGCAGAAGACATGGCGCGTATCGGCAGCGGCGGTAATCCACTGGTGTTGTGGGCATCGTGGGCGGCAGTGATTATTCCGTTGATTTGGGGAATTGCGATTACCCTGCAAAAGTCGGCAGTGTTGTTCAAGTAATAGCAGGGCAGAAGAGAAGCTAGGGTGGGCAAGAATTCTTGCCCACGCGTTGCCTGAATCGTCGATGCAGATAGTATTCAGGTGGTAGGGTGGGTACAGGTGCCCACCCTACGGTTGTCATGATGAAGTAATAAAAAATTCAAAGAAAATAATAATAAAAAGCAGGCACTAGACACTTTTTGCAGTATCAAAGAATACTAGTAGGAGACTGTCGTGAAGATCCAAGCCGTGCAATATCCGCAAGTTCCAAAAGTAACGCCGGAGCAAGCTGTCGACCTCGATCTGCTCAGATCGATCATCCAACAATACAAAGCACTGCCGGGCGCCATGCTGCCGGTGCTACATGCGATCCAGGACGCCATCGGATATGTGCCATCCTCCGCGGTGCCTCTGATTGCCGACGAACTGAATTTGTCGCGTGCCGAAGTGCATGGCGTGATCAGCTTCTATCATCATTTTCGCCAACAACCCGCAGGACGGCACATCGTGCAGATTTGCCGCGCCGAAGCTTGCCAGGCAGTTGGCTCGGAAGCATTGGCTGCGCATGCCAAAGCGGCGCTGGGATGCGATTTCCACTGCACCAGCAGCGATGGCCAGTTCACCTTGGAGCCGGTGTATTGCCTGGGACAATGCGCCTGCGGTCCCAACATGCAGATTGACGATGACTTGCATGCGCGCGTCAGCAGCGAAAAATTCAATCGACTGGTGCAAGCCAAGCGAGGTGTGCGATGAACGCCGCCATCACGATCTATGTCCCGCGCGACTCGACTGCATTGGCGCTTGGCGCCGATGAGGTGGTTGCCGCCATTGTCGCCGAAGCGGAAAAACGTGGCCAGCCGATCAAGCTGGTGCGCAACGGTTCGCGCGGCATGTTCTGGCTGGAGCCGCTGGTCGAAGTTGCCACGGCCGCTGGGCGCATCGGTTACGGTCCGGTCGAGCCGGAGGATGTCGGCAAGCTGTTCGATGCTGGTTTCCTGGCCGGCGGCGCACATCGGCTGGCGTTGGGCCTGGTCGAAGAAATTCCGTATCTTAAAAAGCAGGAGCGTCTGACCTTCGCGCGTGTCGGCATTACTGACCCGTTGTCGCTCGATGATTATCTCGCGCACGAAGGCTACGCCGGCTTGCAGCGTGCGTTGACCATGGCTGGCGCTGAGATCGTGCAGGAAGTGCTCGATTCCGGCCTGCGCGGCCGCGGCGGTGCGGCTTTCCCGACCGGCATCAAATGGAAGACAGTAGCTGCCACCAGCGCCGCGCAAAAATACATCGTCTGCAATGCCGACGAAGGCGATTCCGGCACCTTCTCCGATCGCATGGTGATGGAAGACGATCCCTTCATGCTGATCGAAGGCATGACGATTGCGGCACTGGCGGTTGGCGCTACCCAAGGTTATATCTACGTTCGTTCTGAGTATCCACATGCGATTGCCGCGTTAGACCAGGCGATCAGCACGGCAAACCGCCGCCAGTATCTGGGTGAGAACATCCTCGGCTCCGGTCGCAGCTTCCATCTGGAAGTGCGCAAAGGTGCGGGTGCTTACATCTGCGGTGAGGAAACTGCGCTGCTCGAAAGCCTGGAAGGCAAGCGCGGTGTGGTGCGCGCCAAGCCGCCGTTGCCGGCGATTGAGGGATTGTTCGGCAAGCCGACCGTGATCAATAACGTGATCTCGCTGGCCTCGGTGCCGATCATCCTGGCGCGCGGCGCTGCGTTCTACAAGAACTATGGCATGGGCCGTTCGCTGGGCACCTTGCCGATGCAACTGGCCGGCAATATCAAATACGGCGGTTTGGTCGAGAAAGCGTTTGGGGTGACCTTGCGCGACCTGCTGTTGGACTTCGGCGGTGGTACCGCCAGCGGCAGGCCGATACGCGCGGTACAGGTCGGTGGGCCGTTGGGACCGTATCTGCCCGAATCGTTGTTCGACACCAAACTCGATTACGAAGCCATGGCCGCTGTCGGCGGCATGCTTGGCCACGGCGGCATCGTGGTGTTCGACGATAGCGTCAATATGGCCAGCCAGGCCCGCTATGCGATGCATTTCTGCGCGGTCGAATCGTGCGGCAAGTGCACGCCTTGCCGCATCGGCTCGACACGCGGCGTCGAAGTGATCGACAAGATTGTTGCCGGCCAGGTGCAGCAGATCCATTTGTTGCGCGACCTGTGCGACACCATGATCAACGGCTCGCTATGCGCGATGGGCAGCATGACGCCGTTGCCGGTGTTGTCGGCGCTCGATCATTTTCCGGAAGATTTTGGCGAGGTAAAACTCAACTAGGCCGCCTGAGGGATGCGTAGGGTGGGCAAGTTTTTTTGCCCACGCGTGATGCTCGATATGAATATGACTGTAGATGAGCACAAGTCACGCGTGGGCACAGGTGCCCACCCTACGGCAGCGATGGATAAACGAAGTTTGTCGGAACCAGGAGTATGTGATGAACCAGCTTAATGAACTCGATTATGGCACCCCCGCCAAGCAGTCCGAAAAATTGATCACGCTCGACATCGATGGCGTCCAGGTTGAAGTCGCCGCCGGCACCTCGGTCATGCGCGCCGCGGTGGAAGCCGGGATCAATGTCCCCAAACTGTGCGCCACTGATAGTCTCGAACCATTCGGCTCTTGCCGCTTGTGCCTGGTGGAGATCGACGGCAGGAAAGGTTATCCGGCTTCTTGCACTACACCATGCGAACCTGGCATGAAGGTCAAGACACAGACGCCGAAACTGGCCGATATCCGCCGTGGTGTGATGGAACTGTACATCTCCGACCACCCGCTTGATTGCCTGACTTGCCCGACCAACGGCAACTGCGAGCTGCAAGACATGGCCGGCGTCACCGGTTTGCGTGAAGTGCGCTACGGCTACGAAGGCGAGAACCACTTGAAGCTGAAGAAGGATGAATCGAATCCTTACTTCACCTACGATCCATCGAAGTGCATCGT
>NZ_JBIUZX010000009.1:160993-245858 GCF_044745265.1 Collimonas sp. NPDC087041 | reverse complement strand
CCTGCTCAATGTTTGAGCAGGTCATTCAAGCACGTGGGTCAAATTTCAACGATATTTAATGCCTCAAGTGGGTCAATTCTGGACGATCGTCAACATTCTAACCTTTGGAGTCACGGTGGTTTCTTTCCAAACGGCTTGAACGGATTGCTACTGGCGCTGCCGATCGCTGTTTTTTCCTTTGGCGGGATGGAAGTTCTTGGCTTAACCGCAGGTGAGGTAAAAGATCCTGATGAGTCACTTCCCAAAGCGTTCAATGGCATCGTGTACCGGATACTTATTTTCTATATCGGTGCCTTAGCGGTGATCATGAGTTTGTATCCCTGGAATAAATTGGATCCGAATTCCAGTCCATTTGTTTTAGTCTTCGCGCAAATTGGCCTTCCTGCAGCCGCCACAATAATCAATTTCGTTGTGATTACTGCAGCGGCATCTTCATGCAATAGTGGCATGTTCGGTAGTAGCCGAATGCTGTATTCCATGATCTCGGAGGGCGAGGCGCCTAAATTTCTCGGGCACCTTAATAAGCGCCAGGTTCCAATTCGATGCCTCAATTTATCGGTTTTGATGATGCTGGTAGGCGTACTTCTGAACTATCTGGTACCCGGAAAGATATTCGGCTATGCGATAGCAGCGGTCTTGGCCTTCCTGCTATGGACCTGGGGGGCTATCCTTGTTTCTCACCTTGGCTATCGCCGCGCTGTGCGTAATGGCTCAAAAAAAGCAGTCGCGTTCCAACTCCCAGGCGCACCGGTGACGACGTGGATTGCGCTTGGATTTATCGCTTTTATCGTAGTGCTGATGGCCTTTCAACCTGAAATGCGCATAGCCCTATATGCAGCCGCAGCGTGGTTCGCACTGTTGATTGCCATCTACTTTTGGCGCAAGCCAAAAATCCCACTTGCGATTACAACCAGGTGAATTCATCAAATGGCTTATGAAGCTAATCGCGACAGGTCAATGACTCGACTCATCGCGACGGCCTAGATAATCGCCAATATCCGTTCAGTATTGACTTATTTTTCGGAGCACGCACAAGCATTTGCCGACTGCTTGCTTGCCGATGTGCAGCATTTCATCGCGCTCTTGGAGCTGGCTTGTGCATCGTCATGTTTGTCACTGTCATGACATTCTGCTGCCTTCATATGCTGTTGGGCGCAAGCAGTATGCTCCGCAGCGGCTTTTTGATGTGCTGCACTTGCAGTGGTATTTACGTTAGACATGATTTATTCCTTGTTGGACTACGGTGAATGAAAATTTATTTTTCCGACGAATCCGACAAAAATTAGTTCTAGTCGATCTCATCTCAAGTCAGGATGAAACATTCAGGCACTCATGTCTGTACGGCAGCGCACTAGCAATCCAAGAGGGTGCCCAAGATGATGTACCTTTTCATGAGCGAGGGATACTCGCTGTCATTGCCTTCTCATACCTCCGATAAGCTCGGCGATGGATGGTATGAGAATCAACCACCGTATTCTTGTTGGGAGTAGGGGAGAGCATGATTTTCAAAGTATTTGTCGAAGATGGGCGCCTTCGTGCGCGCCCATCTCCATTGGGTCCTTTACACTGAGCTTCGCAGCACTACAGCGCGATATCTGGCACTTTTTTGACTTGTCCAGGCTGCTCGATGGGGGCGCCCCCTTGAACGAAGCCCTCCAAACTTGGCGATGCGATAGTCAATTGCAAAGTTTCAGCGGTGCTTGCCCATGTCGTCGCAAGCAGCTGCGGGTTCTCATTGAGCTTTTGTCCATAAGTGGGAACGATCTCGCGAATTTTTTTCTGCCAGGCAGGTGTCTTCATCTGATCGGGGAAAACTTTCTCCAGGAGTGACAGCATGATCGCTGGCGAGGTAGAGCCACCAGGTGACGCGCCCAGCAATGCAGACACGGAGCGATCTTCGGAAACCACGACTTCGGTACCCAGCTTCAATACGCCGCCCTTGTCGGGGATGTTCTTGATGATCTGCACGCGCTGGCCGGCTTGCCACAAACGCCAGTCTTCGTCCTTTGCCTCAGGCATGTAGTGACGCAGCGCCGCCATCTTGTCTTCCCTGGACAGCTCCAATTGCTGCGCGAGATATTTGACGAGTGCAAACTCATGGGCGCCGACTTGAAGTTGGGGAATGATATTGGAGGGCGTGGTTGCCTTCGCGATATCGAAATACGATCCGTTCTTGAGGAATTTGGTGGACCAGGTGGCGAACGGCCCGAACAGCAGCACGGTTTTGCCATCCAGCACTCGGGTATCCAGATGCGGCACCGACATCGGTGGCGAACCCGTATCCGCCAGGCCGTAGACCTTGGCCAGATGGCGCGAGGTAATGGCAGGATTATCCGTGACCAGGAATTCGCCGCCTACCGGGAAACCACCATACTGCTTCGCTTCAGGAATGCCCGACAACTGCAGCAGCGGCAATGCCGCGCCACCGGCGCCGATGAAGATGTGGCGTGCATCAACGGTCTGAATCTTGGAACTATCCTTGATGTCGAAAGCCGATACACGCCAGGAGCCATCCTCATTGCGGGTGATCGAGCGTACCTCATATCCGGTGGTGATCTTGCTGCCCACGTTGCTGCTGAGATGCTTGTAGAACTGGCGGGTAATCGAGCCTAGGTTGACATCGGTGCCGAGCGGCGAACGGGTAGCGGTGACCATCTCGTCCGGCTTGCGGCCTTCCATCATGATCGGAATCCATTCAGCAATCTTGGTCGGATCCGTCGTCATTTCCATGCCAGCGAACAGCGGCGATGCCTTCAAGGCCGCGACGCGTTTGCGAATGAATTCACGGTTCTCCGGGCCAAAGACCAAATTCATGTGCGGTGTCGAATTGATGAATTCGCGCGGATTGCCCAGAACGCCCTTGCGCACCTGATGCGACCAGAATTGGCGCGAGATCTGAAAGTTCTCGTTGATGCCGATCGCCTGGGTAATATGCACTTGACCCTTGTCGTCCATCGGGGTGTAGTTCAGTTCGCAGAGAGCCGAGTGGCCGGTGCCTGCGTTGTTCCAGCCATTCGAACTTTCTTCCGCCACTTTGTCCAGGCGTTCGAACACTTCATAGGTCCAGCCAGGCTCCAGCTCGGACAGATAGACACCGAGCGTCGCACTCATGATACCGCCGCCGATCAGCAGCACGTCCACCGTACGATCCGCCTTGGCGGCGCGGAATTGTCCACCGAACAGGACCGAGTAGCCGCCCCATACGGCTGCGGCGCCAACGGCAGCGCCAAGAAATTTACGTCGGGAGAAGCGCTTGCGTTTGGTGTTTGCTACTGTATTCTTGTTATTTGCTTGACTCATGGAAAATTTTCGTCGTAAGTAATATTGATAGGCACCCTCAATCAAAAACGGTGCCGTATACAGAAAAAGCCTCATTCAATCGAGGAACAGGTGCTCAATTATCCTTGATTTGCGAGATCATCACAAAACAAACAATTACAATCACAATCACATTGATCGGATATGAACTTAGCCGTGCCAGCAATGAAACCACGGCACTGCCGGTACTGCCGCAGCCAACCACGCCTACGCGCAACGCCTTCACAACTGTGGAAGAAAAAGCAAACCACCGATCAGGGAAGCTAAATACAGCGGCCGGTCCTCACTAAGAAAGAGGGTAGGCGATGCGGTATTTACACTAAAAATCTAGTCGATTTTCGTACGCGTCGGCGCACCGACATCGAAGCGGGAGTTAAGACCATGGCAATTTAACGCCGATCGTCTGGTCACGCTCGAGTATCGAGAAAACATGACGGACCGGGAGCTGGCGCTGAAACATCTAAAGGCGTTCGCAAGCCGTGTCGGAAAAGTTAAGGATTTTCAATGCTGCGGTCATCGAGCAGCAGGAGCGCGGCGCAATCCATTTCCATATCGCCGTCAATGGCCAATGGCCGGCAGGATTACAATCTTGTGCGGTCGATCTGGCAATCGATTGTCGGCCTTGGTCGGCGCGGTGAGTAAATGGGGCAAGCAAATGTTCTTCGGAATTTGGAGATTAAATGGACAAAGCCTTTGTGCTTGAAATTGCGAGGCAAATTTCTGATCAGCAGGCGGACTTTAATTGGAAATTCTTTCTGGCGTTAATTTTTTCTCAATTGCTACTTTGGGGAGTGGCAATTTACTTTGGCGCGTATTTGAAAAAGAAGGCAGAGACATTTGCTACTCAGGAAGACTTCGTTGAAATTAAAAATCAGCTTATCGAGACCACTCGAATTACAAAGGAAATTGAAATTTCACTGTCACATAACGATTGGTTGTTGAATTGCATTGAATGCTGACCCGGGGGGGGGCGGCGTAAAACTTGGACTGGTTTATGCGGTAAATCCGAGGCTTTCTCGATATTCGAGGGGACTGCGTGAGCCAAGAGATATCTTGATGCGTTTTTCGTTATACCAGCGAATGTAAGAATCAACTACCTGAATGAATTGCTCAATGGTTGTAGCCTGCCAGTCACGAGGGTAGAACAACTCCGTCTTCAGCCGCCCGAAGAAGCCTTCACAGGCGGCATTGTCGGGTGAGCATCCTTTGCGCGACATCGAACGAATCAGCTTTGCGTTGTGTATCCTTGAGAGCCACCCAGGCCAGCGATAGTGGGCGCCACGATCAGAGTGAACGACAGGCCGATCTCCGCCGTTGGCTACCGTCTCGATGGCTGCATCCAACATCGTGTTCACCAGATCGGCATCTGGACGCGTGCCGATGGACCAACTGATAACTAGGCCATCGAAGCAATCGATCATGGGCGATAAATACACCTTCCCAGCCGGGATCTGGAACTCCGTGATGTCGGTAAGCCATTTTTCATTCGGGGTGGCAGCCTGGAAGTCCCGGTTGATGAGATTCTCTGGCGCTGGGCTGATTTCGCCCAGATAGGATCCATACCGACGCCTTCTGTTAGCGGTGACGACCAAACATTCCTGCTTCATCAAATGTTGTACGACTTTCTCCGAGATAAACACCTGGCGCCTGCCAAGTGCCGCACGCATTCGCCGATAACCGTAGCAACGGTGATTGCACTCGAAGACTTCGGTGATGGCAAGACGCGCATGAGCATACTTGTCAACGCCCCGGACTTGGGCCCGATGATAAAAGTAGGAGCTGCGGGCGAGGTCAAGTTCGACAAAGAGTTCTGACAGCGAATAGGTTTGCTTCAGGGCGTCAACCAGCAGCGTCTTCTCCCGGTTGCTCAGGATCTGCAGGCCGACGCCCAGGCTTTTTTTAACAGTTCATTGGCTTTCTTCAATAGGTCGTGTTCAAGCTGTAATCGCCGAATGTCCCGTTGAAGCGATTCAACTTGCCGCTGCAGCTCCGTCTGCTCAGGAACTGGCTTTGAATCGTTTTGGTGTGTCATGGATGGGGGTGCCTCACGACCGAGTAATTGATTCTTCCAGTTATACAACGTCGGCCTGCACACTGCTAGTTTTTGAGCAATTTCTTGCGCACTTGTCCTCCTAGTGCACAGATCAATGACTGCCGCATTCTTGAACTCAGAGGAGTGCTGCACGTTTGCAGCTCTGCCGACAACGCGATGACGTATTTCGGGGTGCAGTTCATCAATCCACGCAGTGAGCGTTGCACGGCCGGGATATCCCAGTGCCTTCATAGTTGAAGCAATACAGCGATCGTGGTCTAAGTAATGTTGAACCGCCGCCTGTTTTTGTTCGTCAGAATACTTCTGCCTTGAGCGCACATAGACCACCTGTAAATCGCGACTTTGTTCGTATTCTCGATACCAGCTCTTGAGTGCATTCTTTGTTGGATAGCCCAACTGCCGAATGGTCGGGCGAATGCGCTTCCCGAGCTTGATATAAAGCTTGACTGCTCGAATGCGGTCTTCGTATGAGTACATGAACTACCTCCAAGTAGTCCAAGTTATTGTCCGCACCCCCAGTGGGTCAGTTTTCGATGCAAATTAACAGCGTCCCGCTATTTTCGGTTTTTCCTTGTAGAATCGTCGGCAAAATACAAAATATTGGGGTTGCATGAATCCGTCTCAGCAGGATCGCAGCGCGCTGACGCCGCTCGATTATCACGTAACTGTTGCAAACTACCTTCGCCACAATGAACCGGAAGTCTGGCAATGGGCGTCCTCACGCACCAGCCGGTCAGAGCAACTGGATTCATTGCGCGCCGTGCTGCTGCGCGACACTTATCGCATCGATCCGCAGGCCCATGGGGATGTGCATGCCATATTGAATACAGCGATGGATCGACTGGGCATTAATGTTCCGGCCACCCTCTACCAGGCATCCGGGCAAGAGATGAACGCCACACTGTATTACGTGCCCGGTGAGGTACACATCATCGCGCAAGGGGCATTGCTGGAGCGTCTGTCCAACGATGAATTACTGGCGGTGTTCGGTCATGAGTTGGCGCACTATCTTCTTTGGTCGCACGATGACGGCAGTTTTCTTGTGGCCGAACGCATTCTGGCAGACGCAGTGGCGGTTCCCGGCTCAGCGGCCAGTCTCTCGGAGACTTACCGACGCTACAGGTTGTATACCGAGCTCTTCGCTGATCGGGGTGGGGCCGTTGCATGCGGCGCCGTTGCACCTGCAATTTCATCGTTGGTGAAAGTGACAACTGGCATCAGTACAGTCGATTCCGCAGCTTATCTCCGCCAAGTCGAAGAAATCGAATCCAATGAGACGGCAGCCAGCGATGCGCGCAGTCATCCGGAAGCCTTCATCCGCGCTCGTGCGTTGGACTTATGGTGGAACGGAAGTGCAGACTTGGGACGCTGGCTTGATCTTCGTTTGCATGGGCCATTGATGCTGGAAAGTCTGGACTTGCCTGGACAGATTCGCCTGCAGCAACTGACGCGTGGTTTCTTGTCCCACTATCTGACAGACTCGGGGCTGGCCAGTGACGCCGTGCTTGCCCAAATTCGAATGATGTTCCCTGACTGGAGCACGGACGAGCCCACAGTCGGACCGCAGGCATTTTCTGCCGAGCATGCTGATAACAGCATCAGGGACTATCTCAATGCTCTCATGCTCGATCTTGCACTGGCTGACGCAGACCAGCAAGACGTCGCTCTGCTGCGCGCCGGTCGCATCGCTCAAGAGTTGGGAAGCCTTGAGCGGCTGCTGCAGAATCTGCGCCGTGACGTCGGTTTTGGCAAGCGCGAGTTGGATCGCTATAAGCGCCAATTGGACAAGGAGATCTCGGCATGAGCGAGATTCTTAATACAAGTACGGCACCTCACACGTTGCGCGAGCTAATCAAGGCCCAAGCGGGTGACTTGCTTTCGAATGATGACTTGCTGGTGCTGGTATTGCCGCTTTTTCAACAAGTGGCTGCTGTCCATGCGCAAGGTAAAGTCGCTTCGCTGGACTGCGACAGCATTTTGGTGAGCAAGGACGGCACGCTTTGTTTGCGGCAGCCGGATGGACAGGCGCCTGCGATGGACATCGAGACTATTCATCGTTTGCAACCGCATTCCTCATCTGGTCTGAACATTGTCGGTGTCTTGCAACGCGAACACGGCGCCGATGGCATGCGCTCACAGAGCGACCTTGTGTTGTTGGAGGACGAAAGCGTTCCGGTAGAGCGGCCGGTCTATCTCAGTGGTCCC
Organism: Collimonas sp. NPDC087041; assembly: GCF_044745265.1. Classification (NCBI taxonomy): domain Bacteria; kingdom Pseudomonadati; phylum Pseudomonadota; class Betaproteobacteria; order Burkholderiales; family Oxalobacteraceae; genus Collimonas; species Collimonas sp. NPDC087041. Next base: position 238,282 of record NZ_JBIUZX010000009.1, on the reverse strand, counting down.
GCCAGTTGGGAACTACGCGTCGGGCATCACGACGAGATCGGCGATATTTTTCTGCTTGGCATGGTATTGGCAGGCTTGGCATGTGGGCTGGATTTTTCAGACCCGGATGATCTGCGTGAGTTTGTTACCCACCGCCATAATCTGTTCCGCCTGCACGAGCGACTGTCGCCCATTATCGCCAGCGTTATTGTCGAAATGACTGAGATCAATCGCCACGAGCGAGCTACCGACGTCTCGGCACTGGCAACGCGCCTGCGCACCTGGCGTGATCAGCCTGCGCTATTGGATGTTGATCGTGCGCTGGCCGGTGCGTCGGGAGCCACGTCGCGCCGGGTTGCCGTGCTGACGCATCTGCGCGACCGTCTGTTCGATTTATCGCGTCGCAATCGTCTGCTGTATTTCCGGCCAACCAGCGCCAATGTCAATCTGACCGTTGCCAGCGTGCCGCTGATGCTACAGATCGAAAGTGTAAAGGCTGAACATATCTGTACTTGGGGTGGTCCGTTCGCAGAGCAGCTGGTTGCTGGTAAGACGGTCTCTTTGCAGAACTGGCTGCGGTTCGACGATCAGCCTTATTTACCTGCGACCCTGGACAAACTGATTTCGGAAACCCGCCACGACCGGGCCGAGTTCGGATTCAGCAATCTGCGACTGGTGCTTGCGTTTCTGCGTTGGCATAACCTCAAGGAAGCGCCAGATGAGCGTATTGTCACGCCATTGCTATGGTTGCCGGTGGAGCTGGTCAAACGCAAGGGTGTGCGTGACCAGTACGTCATCCAGTGTTCGTCAGGAGAAGCTGAATTTAATCCGGTACTGCGACATTATCTGGCGCAACTCTATGACATAGACTTGCCCGAGACGGTCGATCTGGGCAAGACTTCGTTGACGCAAATCCATGGCGATTTGCTGGCCAAGATTCATCGTTCCGAACCCGCGGTTGAGTTGCGGTTGATAGAAAAAGCATCGATTCGTATGGTCAGACAAAAGGCCATGCAGCGTATGCAGCAATATCAACGACGACGACCGACAGCAGGGCGAGCGCGTAGTACGGCCAAAGGCTGGCTGCCTCCCTATAGTTATTCCCGTGAAGATTACAGGCCACTCGGCCGGGCTTTGTTTGAACATTGGGTGCGACCGAGCGAGCTACCGCAGCGGTTCGAAGCCGGAGCCGGTTTGCGCCAGCCGCATATGGCGGAGTTAGCCGATGTGGCGCCGGCGGAAGAGCAGGGCGAACGCGTCGGGTTCATGCTGGAGGAGTCCGAAGGGCACCGTTATGCCTGGGATCTTGACCTCACGCAAGTTACGCTGGCCAATTTCAACTACAAGAAGATGTCGCTGGTGCGAGACTATGCGCAACTTCTCGATGAATCCGGGGCCAATCCAGCTTTCGACCGCGTATTCTCGATCGAGCCACGCGATCTGGACACCAGTACTCCGGACAAGCTCAAGCCGCAGGAGCAGTGGAATGTGGTGGCGTCCGATGCCACCCAGAACGCGGCGGTCGGGCTGGCGCGCACCCAGCGCAGCTTCATCATTCAAGGTCCGCCAGGCACCGGAAAATCCCAGACAATCACCAATTTGATCGCAGACTACGCGGGCCGTGGAAAGCGAGTGCTGTTCGTTTGCGAAAAGCGTGCTGCACTTGATGTGGTGTTCCATCGCCTGAAGCAGAGCGGACTGGAGCAACTTTGCAGTCTGATCCACGATTCACAGGCAGACAAAAAGGCGTTTATCGCCGATCTCAAGTCATGCTATGAACAATGGATTGCAAGCCCGGACGAGAACGACAGCCTGTCGACACAGCGTGCGATCGTGGCGACCGCCCTGGCGGAGCAGCAGCACCGCATCGATGCCTTCGAAATGGCCATGGCGGATATTCCCGCCAGCCTTGGCGAGAGCGTACGCAGCGTGCTGCGTCGGCTGGCGCAGTTGCCGGCAGCACCTGAGGCTGGAGCCGCCATAAGAGAGCGATTGCCAACGCTTTCGCTGTGGGATCAGCATCAAGAATTGACCCAGCGCCTGCATCGCAGCATGCGTGAACGTTTCGGCCTGGATTCCCCGGCGCGGCATCCTTTTGCGAGCTTGTCCGCCGCTATTGTCAATGAGCAGGCGGCGTTCGCAAAGATAGAAGGCTTATGCTCGGATGCGGAAGCCTTACTGGCGACACTTGACCCCTTATTGGAAAGTCCGGAAAGCGTCATCACGCACGCTACGCGACTAAAGGATGCCTGTGCCATTGCTGCCGACAGTCGTCGCCTGGTCGACCATGGACTGGCAGGACATCTGGATTTACTCGATGTCGGCTCACCGGCTCAGCTCGCTTTGAGTGAAATACGCAACGAGCTGGAACGATGTGCCGAGGTCTTGACGACGGCGCAATCCGCGACGGCTAACTGGCGCGACAAATTGCGGCCCGACGATACTGAAACAGCGTTGACTCTGGTAATGCAAATGGAACAATCCGTTACCAAATGGTTCAAGCCGGCATGGTGGCGATTGCGCGGCGAGCTGAAGCGACGATACGATTTTTCCAAGCATGCGGTGCATCCCAGCTACAGTAAAGTGCTGCAGCAACTGCAGGCAGAGCATTCGGCCGATGTCGCGCTATCTAAGGTCGATGAAAATGGATGCCGTCGATATGGTGTCAGCAAAATGCAGACGTTCGTGCAAGCATTGGCAGAACTGGAGTCTCGCTTGCAAGCCTCCGACGGGCCACGCCTGTTGATCGACCGCTTGCGTTCAGCGGACGATCCAATGATGATCGCTCGCGCCCAAGCCGGCGCTTATGATGCATTGACAAAGCTGGCTGCGATCTTCGCCCAAGGACTAGCGCCTAATGGCGCGGAAAGTCTGGAAAGCATCGCTGAATTGCTGCGGGATCTACGCGAATCCCTAGACGATTTACCGGACTTGTTGCCGTCATTGCGGGCAGTGCATGCAGCCGATCCCAGCTATGCGGCAGCTCTGTTTGGCGTAGACGCGCCGCCGCAGTTTCTGGAAGCGCTAGTGGCTGACGAGGCGCTGTGCCAACTGGAGAGAAAACATCCGGTACTGGCGCGCTCCGGTGGCGCCGCTTTGGCGCAAGCCGCACGTGCGGTGGCCAATGGTCAGCGTGAACTGCTGGCGATCAATGCTCAGGCGATCAAATCTAATCTGCACCGACTTTTCATCGATCACGTCCGCAAGGCTAGCCTTTCGGCAACGCAACTCGATGCCGAAGGTAAATCGTTCAAAAAACGATACGCAACAGGCCGCCGCGAACTGGAACATGAGTTTGGAAAGAGTATGCGCTACCGTTCCATCCGCGACCTCGCAGATGGTGAGACAGGTGCCGTCATCAACGATCTCAAACCAATATGGCTGATGAGTCCGTTATCGGTTTCTGACACATTGCCGCTGTCGCTGGATCTGTTCGATGTCGTCATCTTTGACGAGGCCAGCCAGATACCGACTGAAGAAGCAGTGCCGGCATTAAGCAGGGCTCGACAAGTGATTGTGGTCGGGGATGAAATGCAGTTACCGCCGACCAGCTTCTTCACTGCGGCAAGCGATGGCGATGAAGATGAAATCCTGGTGGAAGAGGGCGGAGAACGCATTGCGATCAATCTCGACTCTGATAGCCTACTGAATCAAGCCGCACGCAACCTACCAGCAACCTTACTCGCATGGCATTACCGGAGTCGACACGAAGCACTGATCAGCTTCTCGAATGCAGCGTTCTATGACGGCAGGCTAGTTACCATTCCGGACCGTCTGCTGGAAAATCAAACTGAGGCAATCCCTGCCTTGCGTTCCGATCAGAGTGACGCCGGCACGCTAGGCGCCGATATTCTGATGGCCAGCCCGATCAGCTTCCACAAGCTGTCGGATGGTGTTTACTCCGACCGCTCCAACCTGGCGGAAGCTCGTTACATTGCCTTGTCGGTACGCGAAATGCTACGCCGTGAGACAGGACTCAGTCTGGGCATTGTGGCGTTTTCTGAAGCACAACAAAACACCATCGAGGCAGCTCTGGATGCATTGGCTGCCGAGGATATCGATTTTGCCGCTCGGCTGGAGCGTGAATACGTGCGCGAAGACGATGATCAATTCAACGGGCTATTTGTTAAAAACCTGGAAAACGTCCAGGGTGATGAACGCGACGTCATCATTTTGAGTATCTGCTACGGACCTGGCCACAACGGCAAAATGCTGATGAACTTCGGTCCAATCAACCAACGCGGCGGCGAAAAACGTCTGAACGTCATTTTCAGTCGAGCGCGTCACCGTATGGCGGTGGTGTCATCGATTCAGGCGGAAGCCATCACCAACATTCACAACGATGGGGCGGCTGCATTGCGTGCTTTCCTGCAATTTGCACAGTCCAGTGCTGCGGGTCGTTTTGAGCACGCGCAGTCGATACTGGGCGCGCTCAACCAGGGAGCGCGCAGCGCTTTCGCGCAGCAGGCATCGCCGGACAGTATTCGCCATGCGCTTGCCGATGCACTGCGTGCACGCGGTCACCTGGTACACACCAATGTCGGACGATCTCAGTTCCGCTGTGATCTTGCGATTGCAGATGCCAAAACAGGTGTCTATGAACTGGCCATATTGCTCGATAACCCCTTGCAAGCTGTCGCAGACACGACTGAGCGCTATGTGTTCCGGCCCGCCATCTTGGGCAGCTTTGGCTGGAAGGTGCTGGATATTCCAGGCAAGGATTGGATAGATGATCATGACGCAGTACTGGCGCGCATCGAGGCCATGCTTGTCGACGGTAAGGACCGAGCGCTGGATGTGGAAACCGCCTATGAAGCGTTGGTACCGGCTACTAACACGGTAAAGACAACCACGAGAGATGGGACCGCTGCCGGTCATCATGAAGAGACAGCCGAGGTTCAGCGCACTCGCTCACTGTCGTTCGAACAAGGCGGCTCGAGCAAATTCTGGCGGGCCACGCAGACGGGCATTGACGTAAGCATCAGTTACGGTCGCTCTGGCACCAATGGCCAGACGATATTGAAACAGTTCGATTCGCCGGAACGGGCGCAGCGCGAGATGGAGAAGCTGGTAACGGAGAAGCTACGGAAGGGATATTTTGATTCAGAAAATTCGACACTATAGAGACCGGAAATAAGCGATGAGATGGATATTGGCGATCTCGTTCCCATACCGCATAAAACAGGCACCGCAGTAGGGTTGCTAGCAACTAGGGAGATTACACAATGCACATTGAGCACGTGGAGATTGGCAATTTCCGGAAACTCAAAGCTGTACGCATAGATTTTTCGGAGCAGAAGACGGTCTTTGTTGGTGCCAACAACAGCGGGAAAACTTCTGCGATGGTGGCACTTCGGCGATTCTTGGTCGAACCATCCGAGTTCACCGTCAATGACTTGACACTCTCTCACTGGACAGAGATCAACGCAGCGGCCGCAGGGTGGGAGGTGGCGGTTAGCAGCGGCGAGGCGCCAATTGTGTTTGATTGGAGCGACGTTCTCCCGTTCCTCGATGTCTGGCTCAATGTCTCCAACAACGAGCTGCACTATGTTCAGAAACTGTTGCCGACCCTGGATTGGAAAGGCGGATATCTTGGTGTTCGACTTCGCTTGGAGCCAAAGGACACCGAAGGCCTTCAGCGGGAGTACTTGAAAGCTAGGGCGGTTATCACTGAACTACTTGCCCCGTCGTCCTCCGCCGCGTCTGTGGTCACGGCGGCGGAAGGAGGGGGCGACTTGGTCATCGAAACGGCCGCGGTGCCATCGGCAGCCTATACGTTCACTCTGTGGCCACAATCCATGATGGACTTCCTCGGTCGTCGATTGCGCGGCCTGTTTACGGTACGCGCGTACCTACTGGATCCGGCGGCAATCAAGAAACCGGAGGGCGGCCTGGCGATGCCGCAGGTGCTGTCCCCCGACAACGATCCGATCGACGGCGATCCCTTCAAGGGATTGATCTGCATCGATGAAATCAGTGCACAACGCGGGTTCGGTCACGCCGGCAGCACACGAGTCCTCAGCGAAGACGATCCCAAATACGACCCGCAGGAGGCACGCGGCGGCAAGAAATTGTCCGCCCAACTGCGGTCGTACTATACGCAGCATCTGGACCCGTACGACAAGCCTGAACCCAAGGACTTGACAGCACTGCAGGCCCTCCACGACGCGGAAACGGCTTTTGAGGCGCGCCTGACAGAGGGCTTCGCCGCAGCGCTGAAGGAACTGGAGCACATCGGCTATCCAGGCGTCACAGATCCGAAACTGACGATTACCACGCGGATCAAGCCGACAGACGGACTGAACCACGGTTCGGCCGTCCAATACGAAGTGCCAACGCATCTGGCCGAGGCGACAAAGGGGCACCGCTTGCCGGAGGACTCGAACGGCCTTGGATACCAAAATCTGGTTTCAATGGTGTTCGGTCTTATGAGCTTCCGCGACAGATGGATGCGTGTCGGAAAGGCTGGTAGCTCAGTCGCCGATGAAGACAGCTTCGTACCGCCGCTTCATCTCGTACTGGTTGAGGAACCGGAGGCCCATCTGCATGCCCAAGTGCAGCAGGTATTTATCAAGCAGGCGTATGCGGTGCTTCGCAAACATCCAAAACTGGGAGACGCCACCGCCCTTAAAACCCAATTGGTCGTCAGCACGCATTCTAGTCATCTTGCTCACGAATGCGATTTTTCGTCTCTGCGATATTTCCGCCGCCTGCCTGCGCCTACCCACCCGGGTGCAGTGCCAATTGCATCGGTGGTGAATCTTTCTGAGGTGTTCGGCGACGCCGATCTGACTGAGAAGTTTGTCACGCGCTATCTCAAAGCTACCCACTGCGACCTGTTTTTCGCAGACGGCGCGGTGTTGATTGAAGGGCCTGCAGAGAGAATTCTCGTGCCACATCTTGTTCGCGAGCGTCCTGAGTTTGAGTATTTGCGCCGGTGCTACATAACTTGGCTCGAAATCGGTGGTAGCCACGCGCATCGTCTCAAACAATTGCTTGAACACCTTGGGCTCACCACCTTGATCATTACCGACATCGATGCCAAGGATGGCATATCGGGCGCGGCCTTGCCGCCGAAGCGCAATAGTGGGCAGAAGGCGCGAAACGAAACATTGAAGTCGTGGGTTCCAGCCGAAGATTCATTGGATGCCCTGCTCGAAAAAATCGGGCCCGACCTTGTCAAGGAAGACCCCAGCGGCTACTCGATACGAATAGCCTATCAGCAGCCAATCAATGTCAGCTTCAAATCGAAGCCTCCGGCCGAGGCGCTCGCAAATACCTTCGAGGATGCGCTCCTCTATGAGAATCCTGATCTGTTCGCCGACTTGCCTGGTTACGGACTTATTGCCAAATTTCGCGATGCCCTTGCGGACAGCGCAGACCTCGATGGGCTCGCAACAGCCGTGCATGTGGCCCTGAAGTCTGGGAACAAAGCGGAGTTTGCGCTCGATCTACTCTACAGCGACAAGATCACGACGCTGAAAGTGCCGGCGTACATCCACGACGGTCTCGCCTGGCTTGCCGTGCAATTGAAGCGCAAGGAGCAAGATGCCATCGGCAAGACGAAGGTGGCAGTATGATGGCGGCGGCCGTCGGCAGCGTACCAGACAACGACCTGGACAACCCCGCCGATGAGGAGATCGCAACGTGTCTCGATCTGGCTGCTCCTCGAAGTTTCTTCCTGTTTGCCGGTGCAGGTTCCGGCAAAACACGATCACTGATCAAGGCGCTCGATCATGTGCGGCAATTGCATGGCGAGACGCTTCGATTTCGCGGCCAGCGAGTTGGCGTCATTACGTTCACCAATGCGGCATGCGATGAAATCAACCGTCGCCTGGAATTTGATCGTACGGTGGAGGTTTCGACGATCCACAGCTTCGCCTGGTCTCTTATCAACGGTTTGAACCATGACATCCGGGAGTGGCTGCGAAAGAATCTCGCTATGGAGATTGCAGATATCCAAGTACTCGAAGCCAAGGGTCGCATTGGAACCAAGGCGTCGGCGGAGCGCATCAGCAAAATCGCTTCCAAGAGCAAGCGGTTGGCCAACTTGAACGCCGTTCGTCGTTTCGTCTACAGCCCCTCTGGTGACAACCGCGGGCGCGATGCACTCAACCACAGCGAGGTCATCAAGATATCAGCGGCCTTCTTGCAGACCAAGCCAGCAATGCAGAGCATTCTGGTCGGGCGTTATCCGATTCTACTCATTGATGAAAGTCAGGACACCAACAAACTTCTGATCGATGCCCTGTTTGCTGTCCAGTCCCACCACCGCGAGCGTTTCGCGCTTGGCCTGCTTGGGGACATGATGCAGCGGATCTATAGCGACGGAAAGGAGGGCTTGGGTCAGAACCTGCCGATCGATTGGGCCACACCAGGGAAGCGCTTGAATCATCGTTGTCCGAAGCGGGTGATCAGATTGATCAACAAAGTTCGCAAGACAATTGACGACCAGGAACAAGTTCCCCGCACAGACAGTGCCGAAGGCTGGGTCCGCCTCTTTATTCTCCCAAGCGATACAGCTGACAAGCCGGCTGCCGAATGGGCTGTGGCGCAGCAAATGGAGCGACTGACTGCGGATGAGGGGTGGGGTGGCGCCGAGACTTACAAGAGCCTGATCCTCGAACACAGGATGGCTGCGAGAAGGATGGGCTTCTTGGAGATGTTCGTTGCCCTTCACGAGGTGGAAAGTTTCCGAACTGGTCTTCTCGACGGTAGCCTGTCGTCCGTGCGCTTTTTCTCCGATCAGGTCCTCCCACTCGTGAGCGCGCAGCGACGCAGCGATCGTTTCGCCGTCGCACGCATCGTTCGCACATTATCACCACTACTCAGTGGGGACAAACTCCGTGCGACCGAAGACCAGCAGACGCAATTGCGTCATGCTAGAGAGGCGATCGACAGCTTGATGTCGCTTTGGCAGGCTGACGCTGAACCGACTTTCGGGGATATCCTGCGCAACGTTGCAGGCAGTGGGCTCTTCGCCGTGCCTGACTTCCTTAGAATAAATATCGACCGCGATCTCTCGCTAGATGCCGCGGAAGAGGACGGCGATGATGAGGTCGATCGTCAGACGCAGAAGGCGACCGCGATAGACGAGTTTCTCGCGGCGCCTTTTTCACAGATAGCCCCCTACACCGCTTATGTTTCCGGAAAGGCGCATTTCGATACGCACCAAGGCGTCAAGGGGCTTGAGTTTCCGAGGGTCATGGTCATCATGGATGATGCCGAGGCTCGGGGTTTCCTCTTCAGTTACGCGAAGCTTTTTGGCGGAAAGGAAGCAGGCGACGCTTCGGTTGAATCCACACGGCGGCTGTTCTACGTTACTTGCAGTCGGGCAGAGCATAGCTTGGCGCTGGTGGCTTATTCCACACAGCCAGATTTGGTTCGCCAGTTTGTTTTGAGGGAAAAATGGTTCGAGCCAGAAGAAGTTGTAATCGGTATTCCTACTTGACTAGTCGATTCCGTCCGAAATGTAGGGCAGTCTGCTACTAGGAACACAGGCAAGCGGGCATTGTAAGCATTCCCTATACGAATACCTCAGTACCAAAATCGATCTCTCGGACTTGGTTTTATCGTTTCCCGTAGCCGGTACCCTAAATCTTGATCCACTGTGTTTTGGGGGAAGTCCGGCGCCAACTGAGTTCATGTCAGAGATTTTCAATGGCATTGCCGATGCCCTGCAGAGTGACGTTAAGCTGTTCGAGCTAAAGGGGATATCTATGGCACTTTCATGTCCTCGGTGCATTTTGAACTACAAGCAACAATGGGGATACGGGGTCTGATTCAGCGTAAAAAAATATTCCCATGACGCAAAGGTAAGTGTTGAATCCACTCACACTCCAATTTCGATTGGCCGCATACATTTGCGTAACTTCTCACCATAGATTTACGTTAGAGCACTGAGTTAGAGCGCTTAATGAACATCAACTACATTGGATCTAGTTTTACATAATACAAATTATGCGAATATCCAGTACCGGAAGATAGCTTTAAAGCAACGCGTAAAAATAGCCGTAAACTAAGCATATAGAGAGGATGGAAAACATGGCCGGGACAACGTATCCCGGCCTTTTCTTTTGGTAATTCACACTCAGGGGTTAATGTCAATGAAAAAGCAGCGTATCGCATCAAAAAATAAATATTGTTTTCCATCAGAATTTTCTGCCGCAAGGCTCATGAACGGCTTTTCTGTCGAAGCTGCCGCACGAATCACCGGGCGCCACGTTCGCACAATTAGAGATTGGGAAGCCGGGAAAACGTTTTGCCCTCAATGGGCCTTGCGGTTGATTGTTCTCGAGAGCCGCTACATGGAAGCCCTGTACGGCCTCAAGCGCGACCGTAGCCGCACTGGCCGTGCCGCACAGCTCGGCTGGTCAATGATGGCCGCGAACGACAGCATGTACGCATCCGGGACAAGCATTCGGTCGCTGGCACGATACTCTGCCAGAGGCAAAAAGCTGCTGACGGCTGAAAGCCGGTCAACCGCTCAAAAACGACGCTGGATGAACATGCGCAGGTCTGCAGCGCGATAGTCCGACTACACTCTCTACGGAATAGCTGAAGCTATTCCTCCGACAGTTCCGTCTACTCCACGCGATTCCACAGGAATCGCCCTGCAGAGAGTGGATAACGTCAAAAGCGGGCTTTCAGGAGCGAGGGTGCAGGACGTGAAACGCTTGCCGCCTTGCTCCGCAGCCTGCGGACTGCACGGCTGAAAATCCCCCTGCCACGCTGGAAGCGACCACCGGGAGCGCTCCGAATCCCCTTGGTCTGGATAGACGGGCAATTAACACGCAGGGATATTTCACGGCTACGCCGCCGCCTCTACTCAGTTATGTCGACCACGATCAATTTCAAGTCGCTCAAGCGCACGTTGAATGGCCTCAGCATGAGTAATGCCTGGCGCTCTTTTCTTTTCGTACTGAATGAGACGATCAGCCTTCAGACGATCGCCGAAGCATGCTTGCTTTAAGCGGCGCGTCAGCTCGGAATTTGCCGCCTGGCGATCGCGAGGTGATTTTCCTGCAGGAGTAACACGAGCTCGCCCTGTTGATTTTTTCTGCTTTTGAGCGGCGCGACGGCCAATAAGCCACATCGACGCACCCACCAGCAGAACTACTATTTCAGTTGATGAAATTTCCATAATGCCCCCTGTTTGGCAGGCATTTTAACGTTAACGGAAAGAAATGTTTATTTTCGTGACTTGTCACGATTAAAGTATTGCTTCCATGCAGGCGAATCAAGCTCCATCGATTTAAGTAATTTATCGTCAGCATCAACAATCAAACTCTCAAGCATCTGCTGACGCGTTACACCAAAATGGCATGCCAAACGGTCAAGCGCAAAAAAAGGACCTGAGGCAACCATCATCGACAACGAAACTTCGCCGTCACTACCGGCGCGACGAGCTGCGCGTGAACGACGCTGCCGCTCTGCCGCCGACATCGGACTAGCTACACGGGGACGGCCACGACCACGCTTTTCTTCGGTGAAAATTTCGATGGTTTTTGTATCTTCAGGCTGGCGCATACTTCCTCCTTTGTATGCCTATATTATATGTGACATGTCACGTTTATTCAAGCATTATTTGTGACATGTCACGGTTATTCGTGATATCCACGAATCGTACCTGGCCGAGGGCGATACCGCCCCTCATCCATAGCTGCAGGAGAACCTTCGATACGAGCGCCCTGCCCTTGGCATGTCAGGAAACCGTCTACAACGCAGCCGCGACCGGCGGCAAACGACTGTTTAGACGACAGGTAAGCAAGCAGCTGGTCACGCTTTACAGCCTGGTCACTCAACGGCCTCGATACCTTTTCAACGCGTAGCGTGTCCTCTTTAGGCCTTGCCTTTGCAACGACCTTAGCAGGCACTTCTGGAGAATCTGCGGGCAGATCTTGAGCAAATAAGTAGGGTGACAAAAGAAAGTATAAGGTGACGCCACAAATAGCGTTGATGATGAAATTAATAAAAAATTCAAGTAGGTCAAAACGCTTCATTTGAATGCCCCCAATTGATCCAAGCGTTGAAAATGGCGCACACGTTCAGCAGCAGGCAACTGCGCCACCAGCTGAGCGACTGGATGCATAGGCTTCAACGGCAACTTAGCCATCCTCGGCGTAAAAAAGCACTTGATGTAATCACGCAACCGCTTACGCAACTTGCCATGACGACCCTCGACATGCCATGGAGACAAATACGAAAAAAGCCCATCAGAATAATCAGCCTTGAATACCTGCTCAGTGTCATACGCTGCATACAAATTGACACCACGATACGTCCATCGGTCATTGAGAATGGCATCATTCCCCATGCCGTACTTAACGGTCGCAACGTGAATCTTCGGTGCCCTGAGCTCGAAACCAAATACGTGTTTTGTGATCGCGCCCAAGAATGGCAATCTGATTTTGTCAAGCCGCCGACACGACACAGTCAACTCAACTAGCGATTCACGAACCTGCTTATCGATCTGATTGGGCGACTGGCAAATAAAATACGTATCCCAACGCTTTTTACGAGAATGCACAAACCAATCAAGAAGCGCCTGGCGAGATTTATCTGCCCACGAACGGGCATTCATCCACGTAGCCATTTCGTCAAGCACCACGAGGCCGTATGTGGCCTCATCAAGCTTATCCGAACCGATGCCAATTGCCTGCATATCATCTATAGAGGGCCGATCTGGAAGCCGATAACAAGTCACTTCGCGCGTACCTATCGGAAGCATCTTATCCAACTGAAGATTCAAATTGGTAGCGACCTTCTTCCCGGCCAACAACGCGTCACGAATACGCCCCACAACAACAAGACTTTTGCCATTACCCTTTTTTCCATAGACAAGATAGTCAGACATGATCAGCTCGCGTCATTGATGAGTTTGATTTTTTGTACAGCCATGTCATAAGCGGCACGACATATGCGACTTGTAACCACAGCGGTTACACAGGCAACCCAATCTGTCGGAATGAACAAACCAACAGAATTGGCAATAAATGGCGGGATAGCGACATAGCTAAGGACGCCTTGCAAAATGGTGTTGATGCCAGCAATTAGAGCTGCTGTAACGACAACAAATGACGCAATAGAAGCACCAGCAGTGCCAAGCTTTCGACCGATCATACTGATGATGGCAGCAATGATTGCGGGGATAGCTGACACCAACAACGTAATGAGCTTTAGCATGATTAATCCTCCCTTCTAAACAGTTGGCCGTAAACCAGATAAGCACTGAACAAGGCCAAGAGCCAGCCCAATACGTCACGCAAAATGTAGATGTACTGGCAAAAATCCCATGTGATAGTGAAACCAGCAACAACGCCCGTAAAAGCCGTACAAACACCGACTGGCGGCGACCAGACCCAAGAGAACCAGCTACTCTTATCCTGCTGCCCAGAGGTGATGCCGTCATAAATTTTCTGGCGATCACTATCGGCCTGAGTGCCCGCATCAGTGATAACTTTTTGCTGATCCGGCAGGACGGGCGCAGCGTCAGTATTCAAATCTTTTTCAATCTGCTTTTGAGTCACCTCACGGTTATAGTCGTCAGGAAACTGCGTCGGCAATGGATTAACAGTCGTAGACGTATTAGTCGTAGTGACATTCGTCGTGTTATTTGTAGTGGTCGTGACAGTTGTCGTCTTACTTGGGAAAGTAGTCTGAGAATCGCCAACAGTCGTTCCGGTGGTGGTGGGTGTCACAGTCACCTGTTGCGTAGTGCGTTGCGTAGACGTAGTGCCATCAGGATTCTGGATAGTCTGAATACTCGGCTCAGAAACCGGAGAAGTCACAGGCGGCGCAGTAACAGTCACAGGCGTTGTTTGCTTAATAGGATTGGTATCTTCGTTTTGTAAGCCAGGATTAGAGGCCATATCCTGCTTCATCGCGTCATACAAGCGTTTGGCAAGATTTGAATCAGCGATTTCCTGAAGCTTAAGTGCGCCAGCGATATCATCACCAGTCGCAGGCGAATATGTAGGAGGAGCCGGGTTCGGATTTACAACAGAATTAGGATAAGCAAAAACGTACCTATTACCAGTGCGGCCAGCCCAACATGCAGTTCCATCATTAGTAATCGGGTAATCATTAGGCGACACAGTAGAAATGACAGCTTGCGACTGGCAAGCAGCATCCAAGGAAGAAAATGTATTGCCCTTTGTATCAGACCACAAATAAACATCTTGCGGAGCTACGGGCTTACAGTAAGAAGTAGCGGGGCCAACAATAATTCCAGGATTTGCACAACTACCATAGCGATAACCAGCGTTCTTTAACGCGACAGCGACCTGGCCCGCAGTTACTGCAGCAGCAGCCCAAGGAACAAGCCTTGCAGCAGAAGCCGCAACAGTCGCAGCATCAGCGCTTGCAGCAACACTTACAGGAACAGACACACGCAATCCAGAAGCTGTAACGAGCACATCACCTGAAGCAGTGGCAACAACGCCATTACCAACAGCATTTGTTACAACCTTACCGGAAACACCATTAACAATATTATTTATATGATTTAGTCCGGCGTAGCTGTTTTGAGCCATAACGGGCATCGAGAAGAAACCGGCCGAAAGCATCAGCAGCAAGGGAATAACGCGATTCATACGATCACCGATAAAGGCTAGGATTGAAAGGAGAACGATAATCACGCTCAGCAAAAGAAAAATGTCTGGTCACATGCCCCCGGCTAGCGCCAGGGAGCATGTGACCAGACACTTGACGACAATCACCGGAAGCACACGCTGCCACCATGCAATTACTCAGCAAGATGGCAGCACGTGGCATACGTGTTACACCTTATTGCCGAAGCGCTTGACCAGTTTGATTACGATGACCATGCCCAGAATCGAAGCAACGACTGGCATAGCCAAACCAAACACGGCAGTTGCATTGGCTTGCATGGAGGTGAATGCTGCCGCCACAGATGGGTCCAACGTTGCATCAGCGCGAGCAGCACCGGCAGCGAGCAATGCAACAGCAGGAGCAGCGATTTTCAGAACGCGAGCGTGAATTTTCGAGATTGGTTTCATTTAATTTTTCCTTCAGATAGAGTCAAAAAATTGCCGGATGGCTTTGAGCCACCGACCCATTACGAAACCGAGGGCGAAACAACTGGTAAAGCCCCCGATCACCAAAGCAAGATTGCTCATGACAGCAACCCTGCAATTAACCCGATGCCCCAAGTCACAACACAACCTGCAGCAACGAGCAAATCCTGTACTGATACAGCGTCAAACATGAATTACTCCCAGTACGCCCGTATGCGGGCAACTGACTCCGTAGGGCCGCTTCCACCGGCTTCGCCATGTGGAAGGCTGTTCACCGGCGCGGCTGGACGCAACGCGCCCGGTAGCACGCCGGCCATCTGGTCTTGCAAAATTTGTTCGGCCCACTCAAGCTGCCGAGCAACAAAATCCGCGCCCAAATCATCATGATTTGCGATCAGGTAGGCCATGTAAAAATCCGGATCAAGCGCCGCCGCAGCACGCATTCCCAAACAAATGGAGCGACGACGCTCGACCATGTACTCAGTACGCATCAAAGCGTTTGCTCGACCGTGAGGTTTGATTTCAGCCATGAGAATGGCCCTCCGACATCGAGGGGGCGACCGTGATCGTGAAGCCGGACGATAGATAGTCGGAGTTTTGTGACAAGGCAAAGGCCCCACTCCGAAGGCCATAATTGACCTGTTGCATGTTCAAGCCACCCACCTCCCACTGATCGCTTCCACGTGTCAGTGACCGACGAGCGCGCCTTAATAAAACCAGGGTAGTTAAACCAGCGACGAGCACCGCGATCAGCTTCAATGAGGCCACCCACACCATATGTTCTAGCGCCATTTGGGAACCCATCCTTCGAATCAAGTTTGGAAGCGTATTTCATCGCGTAAGCGACTGGCTTATTTGCTTTCTCTGTTCGCGTTGAGCCGTGCGGCCACCAGCCCTGCTTATCGGCCTTCGGCATGGTGATGCCACGAGGCATCCAGTACAGAACGTGGTAATGAATCACGCCGCGTTTCTGCATTTCTGCGACCCACAGATACTTCAGCTTTTCGCCAGTGCGACGAAACATCCAATTGCGCACACGGGTGAGATACGCACCCATGTGCTTTGCTTCCCAGCTATCAACCTCATACGTCAGCGTGACCATGATGACGTTATGATTTTTGCGACCCTTCGCCACACTGATTTCGTGCAGCTTTGCAGCCACGCCGATGTTTCGGCGCAGGCGCTTGTATCGCAATTCATCACGGACCAATTCCAGCGGATCAAACGGCTTTGCACCGAAGTTTTCGAAAACGGAATTCTTCTTTCGAACCCCTTGAAAATCTTTTTCATAAAGCGCTACACCATCTTGGTATTGACCCACTTTTGCACCCGCGTATGAGTTGTTGATAACTGGGACAAGCCCAACGTCAAAAGCCTTACTCGACCACGCGTAGGGTGTTGCGCGCCGTCTGCACGGTGCCGCCTTCACGGTCCTTGTAGTTGTCGCGGAAACCGGCAACGGATACCAAGGCTTGAACGTCATCGCCTGGATTGCCGAGCTTGGTATGGGACATGACCGCGACAGCGGATGGAGAGGAGTACTGATCGACGGCGGCTTGGATGACACGCGTTTCAAAGGTGCGCTTGCCTTGGACTTCGAATTGTCGAACGTTGTCAATTCGACCAACGATGACAGCTTGATTTGGCCGCAAGGGCTGCTTAGGTGCTTCGCTCATGGTTAATTCCTTTTCAATTGATTTGGGTTAAATACTGTTCGTTTGAGCAGTAGGCGAAAGATAGTGCCCGTTTGGACAGGTTGTCAATTGAGCCGCATGGTGTAAAGTTGCGGAAAAGGAGGATTTATGGACCAGATACAACTAATTGTTGCCGCGAAACAACGGCAGGGATTGACAAGTGACTATTCGCTTGCTCAACGGCTTGGTGTAACGCCTAGCAGGGTTTCAGCATTAGTTCATGGCAAGAAACCTGCGGATGAAGCAGAGATTTCAATGCTCGCGGAAATGGCAAATGTTGATCTAAGAGCGGCACTGGCGGCTGTTCACCAAGCGCGAGAAAAGAACCCGGCAAAGCGGGCTTATTGGGAGCGGATTTCGATGCAATTTGCACTCGGCACCGTAGCCGCTGCAACGGTTGTCGCTGAGAAAATTTCCGGAAATTTTGAATCACTCATATCACGCTGTACCCCGCGCCGGAGCTTGCTCTCAGCGTGGTGATATGAGGTAAAAGGGTACTGGATTTTCTACAAATTATGCGAAGTTAATGTAGGTCCGTAATAATCGCATTTTTGCAATAATTTTCTGCCATAGTCTGCCGAGCCTGATTTCACGCCATATGCTTCGGTCGCCAGAATTCCTGGATTCAATCTGTTCAGCGAATGTCTGCTATTGGCTGTGGACTCAACGGGTGGATAGCATACTCGTAACGACATTCATACATCATTGTATTGAAAATACAACTTCAACAACTCCCTCTCGTTCTTGACCCCCAACTTTCTGTACGCAGCAATTTTTTGCGAACTGATGGTTTTGACACTGCGGTCGAATTTGGCTGCTATTTCTGTCAATGACATCCCATGCAAGCAATACTTCAGGACCTCCTGTTCGCGTGCGCTTAATGTTGACGTCAACCCTCCCAAATTGACTGCATCATGGCGATCTGAACTTTGGATTGCAATTGCGCTGTTCTTGTTAGCATCTAATTTGGACAACATGCCCTGCTGCAGGAAAACCTGCCCTCTCATCAGCGAACGAATAGCCAGCAGCATCTCTTCGAACGGCTGTTCTTTCCCCACAAAGCCGTCTGCGCCGTAGCTCATTGCTTGCGCAACAATGGGAGGTTTGTGAGACGCCGAAACGAGCAGCAAACGTATAGCAGGAAATTGGGCTTTCAAAGCCCGGATGAGATTGAAACAATCTACGTCGTCGCGGCGCAGTGTGTAATCCAGCAGGATAATATCGACAGCTGTTTTCCCCAGAGCTTCGATCAACGCGTTGCTGGCGGTAAAACACCCAACGACAGCAAGATCATCATGTTTAGCCAGCATCTTCCCGAGGCCGCTCAGGAATATAGGGTGATCATCCAACAACATTAAGCGTATGGGCTGGGAGGTAGGTGACTTAGCATTCATAATGCTCTGTTGGCTTTCTCGAAATCTGTTAAATTGCTTCGGGCCTGGCTCGTTCATTCATCGTTACCTGAACAACGCTTCGCCTTCGGCCCTTGCATGCGACCTTCTAAAATACAAAAATAAGATCGCGATCATAAATTCATGATGGTCATTCGCATCGCCGAACGACCATCATGGCTACTCATTTGGAAAAAAGCACGCCGTATAGTCTGCATCGGTGTTTTGATGCAGATGCGTTCTGAACAGAGAATGCGATGCCCCCCCCTATTCTTCCCTTCTTCTGCACCAATCAAAATCGCCGATGCAACGTACTTACCAGGAGAAGCCTGCGCCAGCGCCTACTGACACGGTCCCGCGAGTTGACGTAGCACCACCAAAGTTCAAGGTACGCGACCCCTTTGCATAAACGTGCTGGTAACCCAGCGCCAACGCAGATTGGCCGTTCTGATAACCAACCCCAACACCCAGTCGATTATTGCCAAGCAGTCCGGCGGTGCTCATCGCCATTTGCGCCTGGGCCGAACTGATTGCCCCCATTTCATCGACCCGGCGATCCAGTTGATCGATGCGATTGTTGACACCGCTAATAGCACCGTCCAACTGACGCTTGTTGACCGCATCGGTAGCTTCAGTACCGTCAGCCACGTTGGTCAGTTGGCGTTCATTACCTGTCGAACCGAAGGAGACGCTGTTGTCACGATCAGCGACCGAGCCGGCGCCGATGGCAACCGAGTTGTTTCCGGTGGCGGACGAATTCGCTCCCAGCGCAGTACTATCTGCGCCGGTTGCCGACGATTTTCCACCGACTGCGGTGCTGTTATCGCCAGAGGCCGTGGCGCCACTGCCAATAGCGCTGGAATTGTCGCCGGACGCCACCGCACCATTGCCGAGCTCGATATCGCCTGCTGGGTTCGTGCCATTGCCGACGCCGCCACCGCCGATGGAGCCATCAGCGATGCCGGTTTCAATGCCGCCTACGCGGCCGTCGAGATCGCCAAGCTGCTGGCCTTGGTCGTCCACTTTGTCACTCAGATCGTCATACTTCTGTTTGAGATCGCCGATAGCAATATCGGAAGAATCTGCCAGGTCGGCCAGCTTCTTGTCCCAGGCAGTCTGCATGTCGAATAGCTGGCCACCGTTGACAGCCTGCATGCTACCCGCGCCGATCAGGCCGGCCGACAAATTGTTGATCATGGTGCCGCTGACGCCGCCCAGCATGACCGACGACTTGTCGCTGTTATACACGACCGCGCCATTGATCGACGAACCCAGATTCGCCAGCGTGGTGTTGATACTAGTGATATTGGTTTCGGCGATGCCAACCCGGCCGTCGAGGGCCGTCAGATTGTTGTTGGTGGCAGTCAGCTGGCTGAAATTGACTGCGTCGGCAGCGTTGACGCCGTTAGCGATACCTGTCAAGGTGCGTGCGCCACCGCTATTATTGGTGAAGTCCACCGCCGTGCCATCGGCACCTGCGCCTACCGTCAGGTTGGCGCCTGCCGCTGCTTGTTGTACCAGACCGACGGTGCCGCTGCCAATCTGACCTGCCAATGTATTGATATCGGTCGTATTTTGGACAACGCGATTATCGATGCTAGTGAATGCACCTGCAACGCCGCCAGCAACATCTACGCCATTTAACGTATAAGTTGGTGCTGTGATGGTGCCATCGGCGTTGACCGCAGAACCGCCGCCCAAGGCAGATGCGATGCTAGTGCTGGTGGCGGTCATTTGACCAAAGTTGGCAGCATCTGAGGCGGTAGTGCCATTGGCAACATTGCTCAACTTAACCGCCCTTGTCGCGCCAGTTCCACCCAATGTCACTTGATTTTTGGTCGTGACGTCGTCGTATTGCACACCTCCGGCGGACACGTCACCAATTTGCGTTTGCAATGTAGATATGCTGGTTTCAGCCGAACTTAAACGCGTATTGGTCGCAAACAATTGCGCACCATTGACCGCTTCCGTACTGCTTGCGCCTAAAGTACCAGCGGCCACACTCTTTAGCGTGCGCGTCGTAGCGCCCGTGCCTGCGAAATCAATAGCCGTGCCATTTGTGCCAGCAGCAACAGTAATATCGGCACCAGCAGCGGTTTGCTGCACCAGACCGACTTTGCCACTATTCAAATTGGTCGTCAGGTTAGTAATACCCGTTGTATTGTTAGTCACCGCGGTATCAAGCCCCGCCAAAGCAGCACCGACGGTAGTTGTTGTACCACCGTTATTGAGGGCATAAGTTGGCCCAGTCACTGCGCCAGTTGTCGGATTAATCGTTGCCCCCAATGCTGTCAAAGCCGGGGTAAGTTGGGCGATGTTAGCCACGTCTGTGCCATGAGTGCCAGCGGCGACATTAACGATCTTGCGTTCGGAAGCGGTCGCACCGACGGATATCGTGTTGGCGGTATTGGCCACTGAATTCGCACCTAGTGCAACCGAATTTGCAGCACTGGCATTGGCAGAATCACCGATGGCAACGCCATTAGTCGCACCAGTGACATGGGACTTATTTCCTAGGGCAATTCCACTGATCGAATTTGTCACTGTACTTGCACTTCCGATGGCAACACCGTCACTTGAGGTCGCGTCGACCTTGATGACTTGACCCGCTTCGCCACCGATGCCGATGGCGCCGCTAGCATTGACTGTGACCTGATTACCCAAGGCGGTAGAGTTGACACCGGCGGCAATGTTTTGAGCACCTATTGAGGTGGAGTCCACTCCGCTTGCTACGGAGCTTGGGCCAAGTGCAACAGACCCGTTTCCTGGCGCCGAACCACCATCACTGCCGCCCCTTAACAAGGGGTTTTCGAGCACGCATATACCTACTTCATTCACAATCCCGCTACTGCCATTGGTCAATACACAGCTTTCGCTGGCTAAGGCCGCAGAAGCACCCAAGGCCAACATGCCAGCCACTGCCGCACTAAGCAAAGTACGGCTAGATTTAGTCTTGCCATTAGATTTTGTTAATTCAGAAACCGCTGTGTATGTACCAGTTGCTGCTTGAAAAATGACACGAAAAGAATGATTCATATGGACTCCAAATGGGTTGAATTTCGACCAGAGGGAGTCTAGATAAAAGATAACTTAAGAAATATGAGAAAACTCTGAAAGAATTTTCTATGTTGTTAAAATTTGTGCATTCGTTAAAGTGACGGCGGGATTTTTATCTGACAACGCGGGGAAAAATCGCCGGTATCAACGTCGAATCGGCCCACCGGAATTTGTTTGCCTAGCAGGGAAATAATCAGGCACAGCGGCGCCAACTATTTCCGCCATTTCGTGACTGCAGCGGTGTGTGGCTATATGAATTTTCGGGTATAGCTACGAAGATGCTGCATACCGACGGGAAACACACAGAATGTTTTCCTGGCACTCTTCATGCTTATTCGATGGCATGACTGTTTGTCGCCGAACTCCGTGCAGCGGAGCTCGATAAGGCACGCCGCATGTCTTCAAGCTGGCAATGCCACTGTGAGAAAATTTCTAAGGCGTCATGCAATTCGCATTCCAATCTCTTTGCCAGGTTGGCAAACGCAATCGCGTCATTCATCAACGCAACGCCATGCAAGCGATGGGCGTAGTACGCGGCCTGGGCAATATCTTTTTTCTCTAATGCGATATTTAACGCAGACAAATCTTCAGCGCATGCGGTTTGAAATGTCTGCTGGCTCTCCAGCACAATTTTCTGCTGAGCCGAAGCAAGAAATTCCTCGGAATAATCGACAACCGTGCTGTTCTCGGATAGCGCTTGGGGCTGCTGAGGCGGCAGCCATAATCCCAGCAAATTCTTCAATGCGCGCAGGCTCAGCGGTTTTGATAAAGTACCGTCTATGCCGCAATCAACACACTTGATCATGTGCTCCTCGCCAGTGGCCGCAGAGATGGCAATTAAAGGTATGGCGCGTATATTACTTTCTTGTTCGTACGAGCGAATAGCGCGTGCCAGTTCATAGCCGTCCATGCCTGGCATATAACAATCGAGCAGCACAATACTGAACTGCTGGCCTCTTCGAAGGAGATCAAGCGCAGTCTGTCCGTCGCCGACGATGGTTGCGCGATAACCCAATTCTTGCAATTGGCGTTCAATGACGAATTGATTTGCCGGCTGGTCTTCCACTACAAGTATCGGCGACGTGGATGGCGAAGCAAATGCAGGGGTGCTCGTGGCTTCATGGCGCTCTTCCGGCAGCAGCGCTGGATCCAGGACAGCTACGGGCAAACTCACCGTAATGCGCGTGCCTACACCAAGCTTGCTATCAAGGGCGATTTCACCTCCCATCAATTCCACCAACTGCTTGGAAATCATGAGCCCCAAACCGCTTCCACCGTAATGGCGAGTGGTCGATTTATCGGCTTGCGCAAAAGGCTGGAACAAAAGCGCCTGCTGCTCAACCGAAATACCAATTCCGCTGTCTTGCACACTCAGCGTCAACACGTGGCCTTCATTTCCTGTCTGCACGGCACGTAGTTGTACCTCAAGCGTGATATCTCCTTGCTCGGTAAATTTGACGGCGTTCGAAAGCAAGTTGTAGAGTATTTGCCGCACGCGGACTGGATCAAGATTGAGCACCGCGCCGTCCAGATGTGACAAGGATAACTGCAGCCGCAATCCCTTGTTTTGCGCACGCAATCGATTGCTGTCCACGACGCCATTCACCAAACGCGTCAAATCGGTCGGGCGCAGTTCGAGCTCCAGCCGTTTGGCATCGAGTTTTGAGGTTTGCAATATATCGTCAAGCAACTCCACCAGGTTGGTTGCCGACGAATTAGCGAGGTCTGCTAATTCTTTTTGTTGAAAATTGAGATTGCTCCGGTTGAGCAATTCAATCGAAGCGAGTACGGCATTCATCGGCGTGCGGATTTCATGACTCATCACAGCAAGAAACATGGACTTTTCAGCTTCACTGCGTTGAGCCCTACGCTGCGCCAGGCGAGCGTAGCGCGCAAATAGTGCGAGTAAAGCAATAGCGATGATCAAGGTCGTCAATTCGGTCGCATAGTAACGAACGATCGAAATCACAGAAGGTGCGCCATAGTCGATTGTGGACATCCAGTGGCTATCCAGCTCGTCAGTATCTTCCGCAGTCAACACATTCAAGGCCTTGTTGACGATCGATAGCAAGAGCGGATCGTCATTGCTGACACCCATTGCCAAGACGATCGGCAAATCGATCATGCTGCCGGCAATATGCAAGGTATGCCTATACTTTCGCTGCAACAGCGATTTGATAGCGATATCACTGCCGAGCGCAGCATAGGCCTTACCGCTAGATACGGCATCTAAAGCTTGTTCTATTCCTTCGTTGTCGATAAACCGAATGTCTGGAAAAACGCGTTGTATGTTGACATAACTGCCGCCACCTTTGATAGCGACCGATTTTCCCTTTAATTTGGCTGGAGAGAATATGATCGGCGTGTCGGCTCGCGTAACAATGAGCGTAGTCCCGACATAATACGGCTGGCTGTACGATATAAATTCCTTGGTACTTTCCAGCTGCAGCCGTTCAATTGCAACCGGCACCAGCTGGATTTGACCGTCATGCATCAGATCTTTTACGGATTGTGCGCCAGTAATCGGTACCGGACATAGTCGAAACTTCAAACCGGTAATTCGTGCTATCGCATCAATATATTCCTTAGTCAATCCTTTATGCTGCCCCTCTTCCACGTACTGCACGGGGTAAAAGGTCGGATCAATACCGTAGTTCACCACGGGATGCGCCGCCATCCACTTCTTTTCTTCCGGAGTGAAGACGGGAACAGGTTCTGCCGCATGTACCGAACAGCTGAAGAAAATAGAGACAAAGAAAAGGATGACAGTGCAACGCATTATGGATTTTCTAATTGTTCGCGTATTTTGAATAACTCATGGTCGTTGCTGATGCCGAGTTTTTTATAGGCGCCCTGTTTTTGTGCGCTGATGGTTTTCACGCTGCGTGAGAATTTGGTGGCGATCTGCGTCACTGACAAGCCGTCTAGACAGCAACGCAGCACTTCCCGCTCGCGCTTGGAGAGCTCTGGGGACAGTACCAGCATGTTGGTACTGTCCAGCTCTTGCGAGGCGTCCGGGACCGGGGAATCGATGGATATCTGATCGAATCTCAGTTTATCAATCATATCTGGCCCCAGATAGGAGCGTCCGCCCATCACGGTACGGATTGCTGTGAATATCGCCTCTGGCGGCAGTTCCTTGCCTATGAAACCATCAGCGCCACAACGCATCGCTAGCGAAACAATAGCAGGCCTGTGATGCGCAGACATCACTATCAGGCGAACTTCGGGAAATTGCGCTTTCACTGACCGGATCAGGTTGAGGCCGTCAGCATCGTCCGGTCGCAAAGCATAATCCATAATGACCAAATCCGGCTCCGCACTACGTAATGCTGTGAGCAATTCGCCGCTGCTTGTAAAACTACCAACGATATCGATGTCATCCCTCGCCGAGAGCGTCTGATTGATTCCGCTCAAGATGAGCTGATGATCATCAAGAATCATCAATCGCGTCCGTTTCGCCGACGATGTAGGTAACGCCTTGGACGGAAATGTCATGGTAATGTTTCCAAATTCCTAGAGAACGACAGGATGAAACGATGTCATTAAATATAGCAGACATGTGATTTAGATGCCGAAAAAAGAATTCTTCCTGGCAATCTTTTAAATGTTTGCCGTTTCGGCAATCGGTTCTCGCAAAAATTGGGCCAAATAACTATGTCTATTTATAATGCACCCGACTTGTAGTGCAACCTGAGCAATTCGTGTTCGTTTTTTATGCCCAATTTTTTATAAGCCGAAGTCTTTTGCGAACTGATGGTTTTGATACTGCGGCCGAATCGCGCCGCGATTTCCGTCACCGACAAGCCATCTAGACAGCAACGCAGCACCTCTTGTTCGCGTCCGCTTAATTTTGAAAAACCGCTTTGCAGATCGACGCACTCATGGCGCCGAGAATAAAACGGCGAGATTTCACTCCCGCCGCCGAGCGTTACTTTAGCCTGCATACCCTCATCCAAGTAAACCTGTCCTTTCATGAGAGCGCGAATCGCCGACAAGACATCTTCAAACGGTTGTTCTTTCCCAACAAAGCCGTCTGCACCATAGCGCATTGCCGGCGCAACAATGTTCGGCCTATGAAAAGCGGAGATGATCAGCAAGCGTATTGCTGGGAATTGGGCTTTCAAAGCTCGGATGAGATTGAAACAATCTACGTCGTCGCGGCGCAGCTCATAATCAAGAAGGATGATGTCGACAGTGGTTACGTGCAATGCATCAACCAGCGCGCTGCTGGAAGTAAAACTACCGGCAATGATCATATTTTTCTGTTTCGCCAGCATTGCG
This sequence comes from Collimonas sp. NPDC087041, assembly GCF_044745265.1. NCBI lineage: Bacteria > Pseudomonadati > Pseudomonadota > Betaproteobacteria > Burkholderiales > Oxalobacteraceae > Collimonas > Collimonas sp. NPDC087041. The sequence continues at coordinate 212,839 of NZ_JBIUZX010000009.1, read as the reverse complement.
CCGAGGCCCGTCAAGATGACAGGGTGATCGTCCAGCAACATCAAACGTATGGGACGAACGGAAGATGGCGTAGACATCATGTCTCCTTTGTTTTTTTGGACTAGTGAAGGTCCACATACCGGCGTATGTTCAGGTGGCAGGAACGCGGATCTGCGTCAGCTAAGGACACGTTCTAGATTGGTTTCGCGGCAACGCAGGAAAGATGAGAGCCATTTCCCCATCGCCCTTGCGCAGATAAGGACAATGATATGGGCGCAAGAATTAGATCGGAAAACTGACCCAATTTGATGGCGTCGCCGGCATTGACGCCGTTACCGAATCGCCCAATAAGCAACAAGAATAGCGTGCCCCTAAGAACACCAACCGGAATCGGGACCGATCGCGATGATGAAGATCACGCTACGGCTGTATGACAGCTGTATGCTCTTCAACGCTGCCATAATCATTCACGGTAGTGAAACGAATATTGGCCCCAGCCGCCAGTGTCTTCCGTAAACCTTTGAAGGCAATTTCCTGTACGCCGCCCGGACCGAGCATGGGCGTATCATCACTGTGGATTTCCTGCCCCTCCGCCGTCAGCGCGATGCTGCCGAACGAGACATGGTAAGCACTGGGGTTGCGGACTTCCAGCGTTGGCTTGGCAGCGTCGGCACGCCACCGCCACTGCAATGCAGACACCGCGTCTTCAGGTTTTCCCGCTAGGTTTTCAGGACGAAAGAACAGCTTGATGCGTGTGCGGAAAGCAAACTGCAAGGTGTTTTCAGTGCTGGTTACAGTAGGAGGCACCGCCAATACGTTAAGCCAAAACACCGATTCCTTATCATTGGCTAATGGCCTTCCTTTATAATTTTCTCTGGTATAGACGATGCGCAATGCTTGACTCTTCCCTGCTTCCATCCTAAATACTGGTGGCGTCACCGTAAACGGCACTTCGATTTTATCAGGTGTTCCTTGCCAGTCGTCATCGTCAACCCAAGCTTGTATCACGCGTGGCTGGCTTTGGTCATCATTGGTCAGCTTGACGGTAATTTCGCGCTCCTTTACCGGATAGATTGCACGTGTACTGCTAAGTACCACCGCCGCCTGAGTTGGCGCAGAAAACAAGCCCGCCAGACAAGCCGCTGCGACGAATAAGTAAGCGAATTTCATGAAGTTAATCCCCTAATTGTCATCAGTTATAAGTCAATATGATCGTTGCGGTGCTATTAGCCGGACCAACAGTGATCTTAGGCAAAGTTTGAATGTAACGGGCACGCATGGGATAGCTGCTGCCAATAGCCACCGGCGTCCAGCTTAACAATGCAGTACCTGTACCGTTAGGGGTAACAACACGACCATCTTGAGCTTGAAGTTCAACCCCAACGCCGCTAGCGCCACCAGGGGAAAGTGCAAACAACTTAGCATTGTTTGCATCCGCTGTGCCGTCAAATTCCATATGCAGGGTCACAACATCAAGATCACAACCTTCCGAATCGATATTGAAATTGACCCAGCTTAGTGGCCCGCCAACGCCGCTAAATTCGCTGGGCATATGCTTGCCCAAAGGAACTGGCTGCACAGATATCTTGCAGGCGCCGCCAACTATGGCACCGCCAAAGGTGAACGTCGCGTGATCAGGATTGGCAGCCGAAACTGTACCAGCACAGGCCATTGCGCCGACCAAGATTCCTGTAACAAGACAGGAGGGAAAATGAGTTCGGCATGACAGACGCGCAGTTTTATAAAATGCATTCAGTTTCTTCATTTGTAGTTCACCAATACAGTGGCAATAGCATTAGCAGGACCAGTTGTGACGGCAGCATCGGATTGCATATAACGAGCCTTGAAATCATAGCTGGCACCATTTCCGCGCGGGCCCCAAGTAATTGCCGTGGCACTATTGGGGATAGCCTGATAACCATCATAACTCTGCAGATCGACTCCAATACCAGTAGCACCACCGGTGACAGCAAACAGATTTTTATTGTTGACGTTGGCCGTACCTTGAAATGTCATGGATACCGTGGTGGCATTGCAGCCACCGGAAACCAGTTTTTCCGTTACCCATGGCGATACTGAACCAATTCCCGTGAATGTGGATTTGTTGATCGAGCCCAAAGGGAAGTTGAGATTGGGGGTCGTGATCGAACAGGTTGGAGCAGGAGGCGGCTTAATAGTAACGGTCGTTGCGCCTAACCCCCACCCAATAATTCCTCTAAATAGAGAAGACGAGGAGTTAATAAAACGCCATTCAATCGCAGAGTATGGTGGTGTATCTGCCTGTATAGTTCCAGCTTGAACAGGAAGAGAGGCTATATAGTATTGAACCGTTACAGCGGGTGCCGTATAGGTAGGTTTTGTTCCTGCCGTCGTATACGTTAATCCAGTGTTGTAATCGTTACCAGTGTAACCATTCACTACAATTCTACGGGCTAGACCAGTAGGCATGGCTCCGGTAACTATAATATGCAATGTTTCTGAACCAAATGAATTTGTAGAACAAGTAACTGGGACTGATTGTGATGGCACATTTATGCTGGCAACAACGTATCCAACAGGCCATGCGGGATCTATGGCAATAGTAGCCGGCGCTGATACAAGACCGTGAAACTCCCCAGGAGGGGTTATACAACTAAGTGCCTGAGCTGATTGTGAAAAAATGCCGAGACATGCCAATAGCATTAAAGATTTGATTTTAGACATCATTCATTCTCCGAATCATTAACTGATGTTACGCAGTCCACAGTACCTGACGTTCTATATAAACTTGCGACAAAAAATGCCGCGAAAATATGCGAGTGCATTTGATTCATTGCATATCTCCTTTTTTTGTGTCCTGATCGCTGGAAGCAGGTGCTGTACTGCTCTCAGTTTTGCTGTCTGAATTGATTTTCTCGTCTGGCTCGTTGTGCTCGGCTTGTTCACTATTCACGCAAGTTCCCGTGATCAATTCAGCGCTCCGCTGTCCTTTCGCTTTCACCGGTAGTTGATAACGGATACGGCACTGACTATCAGCCGTTTCGCCCCACTTCACGGTCAACACGCCACTATCGGCAATGCCGCGCACAAAGGCTTTGCTCGCTTGTCCGACTACACCAACAGCATTCTCTTTTTCATCAAATACCTGTGCCGCAAACGGCAATGGCGTTCCATCTTCACGGGCGGCTTTGATAACCACGGCGCGACCGTTGATGGAGGCGTACTTAAGCAGCACCACGGCTCCCAGTGTCGGCGCCACGGTCTGTGTGGTTTCTTTTAATTCCACGTCATCGGATGTTCCTTTGGGATCGATGCTGATGGTGTTGTTCTGGTAGGGCGTTAAATAAGGCGCGACCGCATATCCTCGACGGTCGATCCGCACACCGACGGCACTTTCGATAGCTGCGCCCTCTGCCTCAGGCACGTGGACCAGAGCGACAGCATCACCCAAGCTCTGCGCAAAAGAGACGCCGTCGGCATGGGCGATCACGCCGCCATCGGCACTAAATGAGAGCTGGCCGATGTTGCCGTACTGGCTATAACCAGCGCGCAGATTGGTGGCACTGGCCTGATAGCCAGCGTTAGCGTTGAAATAGTTAGTGTCACCGTTCTCGCTGCGGTGCAAACTACTGGAAATGCCGTAATTGATATTGCGCGCTTCTCCCATCGTACCGTTGACGCCGACCTGCAAATCGTTGCTCTTCTGGCTGCCGCTGTTGTGCGCCAACGAACTGGTCAGGGTCGGACTACGCGAACCGCTGCCCAAGGGGATCGACATGCTCAGCATAATGCGGTTTTCTACCCTGCCAGTATCGCGGCCAGAACCGAAGAAAATATTGTCATACTGCTGTTGCTGTTGTTCCTGTGGCGTCAATGGCGCAGCCTGCGTGCGGCTGCGTTGTGCCGACAGACTCCAGCTGATCTTGTTCCAGGTTGAGCTGTAACCGGCAGAAAACGAAGTTTGACGACCACTGCCTTGCCAGTAGTCGATCGAACTACCGGACAGGTACATCGAACCCGCGCCGATAGTCTGACTGAGATTCAGGTCAAGGCGGCTCTTCTGCCGGGCATATTGACTGGTATCCTGGCCGCGACGTGCCAGATCGCGCACGTTGACAGCATCGGCCAGCCCCAGATAACCGCTAGTGGAAAAGCGATATGCGCCCAGTGAAAAATTAGTGCCGGATTCCGGAATATTCTTGTTGTAAGCAATCCCGAAGCTTTGTCCTTGCGATGTCGGGTTACCTGATATGGCCGTCCGCGATGTCGTCGCATCTGCCGAAAAGGCACCAATCGGCGTGCTGATCGCACTACCCATCTTCACCTGAGTATAGCCGTCGGAAGCAATAAAGCCTGCATAGCCAGTGAAGGCGTTACTGAATCCATGTTGTGCGGAAGCTTGCATGACGAACGGCGTGCTGCCGTCGACGCCGTATTGCTTCAGTTGCCCGGCGATGACGCTATATTTGCTGCTGCCTTGGCGCAGCAACTGCGGCAAAGCAGAAAAAGGAACGACAAAGGTATTGCTGCGGCCGTCGGCTTCGGTCACGGTCACTTTCAGGTCACCGCCGTAGCCGGTAGCGTAAAGATCGTCAATGACAAATGGTCCGGGCGGGACCGTGGTCTCATAAATTTTATAGCCATTCTGACTGATCGAAACCTTGGCGTTGCCCTCAGCAATGCCGCGCACCACCGGCGCATATCCTTGCTGCGACTGTGGTGTCATGCGGTCGTCCGAAGCTAAGCTAACGCCGCGCACGCGTATGCTTTCCATGATTTGGCCGCTGCTAAAGCTGTCGCCAACGATCAATTGAGATTTCAATTCGGGGATGCCACGTTGCAAATACGTGGCTGTGTTCTGATATGGGTTTTCGCCGCTGGTGGAACTCCAGCCTAAGGCGCCCTGATGACGCAAGCGCCATCCACCCATATTGATACCGCCGTTCAGGCCGAGAAATGATTGCGTTCCACCGCCGCCGCTGGTAGCGGTGGAGGTACTGAAGTTGTAGCCTAGTAGTGCGGCATTGATGCCATTGTCCCACTGGGATGGATCCACATAACCGCGTGCCGACTGATTCATGTACAACTGCGGGACGGTAAGCGTCAATGACTGTTCGCCGGCGTCAAAGGACGCAGTGGCTCCAGGAACCCAGGAACCGAGGTCGCCGCATAATGGTCCATCGGGCAATTGATGGGCAGCTATTTCTTCTGGCGTACGTGTGCCGTCGCCGCGCGCCAGTTTTGCCGGATCGACGCCGAACTGAATCAGCATGGCGCGATCATAGCAAGGCATCGCACTTACCTGATTGGGCACGCTGCTGAAGCTAATGTCACGCCGTCCCAACCTGGCTTCGTTGATGATGACATCCACCCGGTAACTGCCAGGGAGCACCACGTTTTCTTTGTCAAAGCGCGACATGTCAACCTTCTGACCCGGGCCAGAAGAAAAGAAACTGGGGTCGAATTTCACTGTTGCGGGTGTGATAGCAGGCGTCTCACCGTCAACTGCGGCAATGGCTGCGCCGAACGGTGCCATGCCGGCGAAAATGCCGAAGATGGCGGCGCTGATTACGCGCCGCTGAAATATCCGCCGAGCCTGGTTCTGAGCATGGCTGTTGGCGGCCGCCATCGAAACGAGGCGCGCATGCTGGCAATTTATCAAACTGTTCGAATAATGCATGGCAATCACATGAAAAAACATCATTTGAGTTGCTTGCCTTATTTCTGTTTGCCTACAGGAGAAGTAGGCAAGTCAAATTCACGGCAATACAACCCCCTCCCGGCGAAAATGCAGGCAGAGCCAAGTGGAGAAAAGAGAGAGAGTGACTGGATTGTCACCCGGAAGATTAAGGTTTCAGCGGTGCGCTAATCAGCGGTGAAAAGCCGCCGTAATCGTTGACCACAGAAAAACGTACTTCGGCGCCGACCGGTAGCGCAGTAATTGTTTTCTTTAGTGCAAACTGCTGCGTGCCGCTAGGGGCGACCATATCGTAGTCGTCGCTCTTGTTCACTTCAGCATCGGGCTTGTTGCTCATCGCGACCGCCACGCTCTGAAAGGAAACGTAGTATGGCGATGGGTTATGCACTTCCAGAAAGCTTTGACCATTGTGCTTCACCAAGGACCAGGTCAATTTTTGGGGCGCTTCGAATGAGGTTAACGACAATCCTTCGGGCCGGAAAAAAACTTTTTGACGAATCCGAAAAGCAAAGCGTAATTTACTGTCACCGTCACCTGTGTCGATCATGGGAGGCACCTCCAGCACGTTCAACCAAAACACTGTTTCTTTGTCTGTAGGCAGCGGGTCGTTCGTGTAAACCATGCGCAATGCTTGACTTTTCCCGGGTTCCAAGCGAAACACAGGCGGCGTGATCAAGAATGGTGCGTCGCTTTTCTCGGCAGACAATTTTTCGTTGCCGCTATCCATCCACACTTGCACCAAGCGCGGCAATTTCTTATCTTCATTAGTCAGTTTGACGGTCTGTTCGCGGTTCTTTGCGCTGTAAATCTGCCGCGTATTCGTAATAACGATTCCCGCCTGAGCCGGCGCAATTGTTGCCAACCCCGCGAGGCATAGGGCCGCTAAGGTCAGATAGCGTGTTACATAGTTCATGTCATTTTCCCCGAGTTGCTGCATCCATAGGTAATAAGCGGCATACATGGCATGCGCGAATCCATCCAGGGGAATGGATTCGTCGCAATTTCATACACCTAGTAGTAGCAAAACTGCGTTTTCTTCCTCAGTAGAGCTCTATTTTTTTCCAGTTAGTTCAACACGACCGAGTACTGAACGGCGGTATCCACCGTGCCGACCTTGGCGGCGCCAGTCGAGATGTACTGAGCGGTGAATGGCAGCTCTGCAGTATTGCCACTGACAACAACCGGTGTCGAGTTCGTGTTGGTGAACAGATTGATCGGTGCAGTAGGAGTGGCGCTTGCATCAGAGATTTGCACTTGAACCAAGTCAGCACCACCAGTTGCAACAGGAGTGTTGTTTTTCAGATTGCCTGTCACCGAATCGATTGCTGGGCTGCTTGCTTCGTAGTGTACCGATGCGTGCGTGCCGTCGGCACAACCGGTTTCACCAGTCGCACCGACATAAATCTTGTAGCCTGTGCTGCCGGCGGTCTTGCCTGCGACGTCCAGCTTCGCAGCTGGGATAGGTGGCAGAGTAACGTCAACGTCGCCGGTGGTTGCACCTGGAGTGCCGCCGTGAACGCTACAGGTAACAGCTGTGAGTTCGCCGGTAATGTTGACAGTACCGTCTGCTGCAAATGCCGATGTGCCCATGAAACCTGCGGCTGCCAGAAGTGCGATGATGAGTGATTGCTTTTTCATGAAAAATTCCTAAAGAATGAATAACCCTGTATTGGGAATATCGTGCCGTCTTCAGCACTGAACGCATTCTATTGATTGCGGCGGCGCACAAATATGAGAAAACTCTCAAAAAAAATGTATTTTTGTTACGACTTGTTAAATCCATGAAAAAATCGGAGAGGGGAATTGATCGCGAAAAACGAGCAAGCCCTTGTGCTTTTGCTTGCGAAATTGACCCTATCCTGTTGATCCAGTCGCCACTGTCGAGCAAAGGCCGCGACCCGGTCGTACGACCCCTCAAAACCCAACGCGCATAGATCAGCATGAATCTGTTTGAGGCTACGGCGCTGCTTCCGCGATTTAGTGGTTTCGGTTTTAAGCCAGGATGAGAGCTTAAAGGCGTACTGATCAAGAGCACTCGGAGTGCGTCGATCTGGATACGCCGGCTCTATGGCATCAGAGCGTAGGTAACGTCTGACAGTGTTTCTGGAGATGCCCAAGCGTCTGGCGATCTCCCTCAATGAGACTTGGTCACGAAGGTGCCAGCGTCGAATAATGCCTAATAATGCCGCGTCGATCACTCCAATCCCCCACTCACTATATTGAGTAGGATTGTGTTCTATACGTGGGTCAATTTTCGATGCAAATTATCCAGCTAAGTGGGTCAGTTTTAAACGCAAATCAACATAGAAGCTAAAGGTCCTTCACTTCTGACTATTCGAGGGAAAAGCCTGGATTTCGTCGTCTGTAACAAAGCACTCGAAATCGTCGCTGCGATAGAAATCGATGACAAATCTCACTCAAGAGCCGATCGAAAAAAAGCGGATGCAACAAAAAATAATGCTATGCAAATGGCCGGCATAGATCTGATTCGTTGGTCAGCTAATGCGCTACCGTCAATTGAACAGATTCGAGAAATATTTCCCGCAGTTTCCCAAGCTGTTGCGGAAAAACCTGCGCTCGAAAGCACTCAGGACAAGAAAATAAAAATCCTTGAGCAGCAGCTTTTCAACATGGCAAGAAAATTGGAAAAAACGACTTAATGTCACCTGTCACATTTACTTCCAACCCGCAAAGGTCGATGACAACTCAGTGCCGTGATTACTCCGTACGCGGTAGCTTGCCGCTTTGCGTGATTGGCATTTCCACAGAATCCGTCTCCTTCATCCATTTCCAGTTACGTATCTCCGGCATATCCTCGCCATACTGCTCAATGTAATTTCTGTGCGCAAACAACCTGTCGCGCACGAACTGTTTGGCATAGGTGGCTTGGGCGGCTAATTGCGGCAGGCGGTCAACGACGTCGGCAAACAGGTGGAAGCGGTCCAGTTGATTGAGCACCACCATGTCGAACGGCGTGGTGGTGGTGCCCTCTTCCTTGTAACCATGTACGTGCAGGTTATTGTGGTTTGTACGCCGGTACGTAAGGCGGTGGATCAGGGCCGGATAGCCGTGGTAGGCAAAGATCACCGGCTTGTCGACAGTGAAAAGCTCATCAAAATCGTGGTCGCTCAAGCCGTGCGGATGCTCGCTTTCCGATTGCAACCGCATCAGGTCGACGACATTGATCAGGCGCACTTTGAGTTGCGGGAAATGCTTGCGCAGCAATGCGACCGCAGCCAGGGTTTCGAGTGTTGGTACGTCGCCGGCGCAAGCCATGACCACGTCCGGCTCGCCGCCTTTGTCGTTGCTGGCCCATTCCCAGATGCCGATGCCGGCGGCGCAATGCTGGAGTGCGGCCGTCATGTCCAGCCATTGCATTTCCGGCTGCTTGCCTGCAACGATGACGTTGATGTAGTTGCGGCTGCGCAGGCAATGATCGGTCACCGACAGCAGCGTGTTGGCGTCAGGTGGCAGGTAAACCCGGATGACTTCAGCTTTCTTGTTGATCACATGATCGATGAAACCAGGATCCTGATGGCTGGAGCCATTGTGATCCTGGCGCCAGACGTGCGACGACAGCAGGTAGTTCAACGATGCGACGGGACGCCGCCATGGAATATGGTTCGCAGACTTGAGCCATTTGGCATGCTGATTGAACATCGAATCGACGATATGGATGAACGCTTCGTAGCATGAAAAAAAGCCGTGGCGGCCAGTCAGCAGATAGCCTTCCAGCCAGCCTTCGCATTGATGCTCGCTCAACATCTCCATTACCCGGCCATCGGGCGCCACATGATCGTCAATCTCGATGATTTCCGCCGTTGAACAGCGATTGCTGACCTCAAATACATCGCCCCAACGGTTCGAGGCGGTTTCGTCGGGACTGAAGACGCGGAAAGTGTGTGGATTCAGTCTGACGATGTCGCGGATGAATTCGCCCTGCACCCTGGTCGCTTCCGCTATCCTTGCGCCGGGTTCGGGCACATCAACAGCATAGTCGCGGAAATCTGGCAGCCGCAAATCATGTAAAAGAGCGCCGCCATTGGCATGCGGATTTGCTCCCATGCGACGACTGCCCACGGGCGCCAGCTCGGCCAGTTCGGCGATCAAGCGGCCGTTCTGATCGAACAACTCTTCCGCGTGATAGCTCTTCATCCATTGTTCAAGCAAGGCGACGTGGCCGGGGCGTTGCATATCGGCGATTGGTACTTGATGCGCCCGGAACGTGCCTTCGACCGGCTTGCCGTCGACTATCTTGGGACCAGTCCAACCCTTGGGCGATCGCAGGATGATCATCGGCCAGCTAGGCCGCTGCTTGAAACCATTGGTGCGGGCATCGCGCTGGATATCGTGGATCCGAGTAATCACCTTATCCAGCGTCGCTGCCATCAGTTGATGCATCTCGGCCGGATCATCGCCCTCGACAAAATAAGGTGTATAGCCGTAGCCGCGAAACAGTGACTCAAGCTCGTCATGCGGGATGCGGGCAAGTACGGTCGGACCGGCGATCTTGTAGCCGTTCAAATGCAGGATCGGCAGCACCGCGCCGTCGCACGCTGGATTGAGAAATTTGTTCGAATGCCAGCTGGTTGCCAGCGGCCCGGTTTCCGCTTCGCCGTCGCCCACCACGCAGGCGACCAGCAAATCAGGATTATCAAACGCCGCGCCGAAGGCATGCGAAAGCGAATAACCCAGTTCGCCACCCTCATGGATTGAGCCCGGGGTTTCCGGCGCCACATGGCTGGGTATGCCACCAGGGAAGGAAAACTGTTTGAACAGTTTTTTCATGCCCTCCTCGTCTTGCGAAATATCGGGATAGACCTCGCTGTAGCAGCCTTCCAGATAGGTATTCGCGACCAGGCCGGGACCGCCGTGGCCCGGCCCGGCGATGTAGATGACGTTCAGGTCTTGCCGCTTGATGATGCGATTCAGGTGCACATAGACGAAATTCAAGCCCGGCGTGGTGCCCCAATGCCCCAACAGGCGCGGCTTGATGTGCGCGAGTTGCAACGGCTGTTTCAGCAGCGGATTGTCGTACAGGTAAATCTGCCCGACAGACAAGTAGTTGGCTGCATGCCAGTAAGCGTTCATCTTGCGCAGCAGATCCGGTGTCAACGGCTGATCCGTGGGTTGGGGTTGATCCATTATCACAGGAACATCCTTTCAGTTCTGCTGGTTTAAGTACGAATTACTGCGGTGCGCAACCACATCGGCCACATCAATTAAGATTCACGGCTGAATGGCGCCGGTTGCCGTGTGTATTGTGGATCCAAACCATCGCTCTGTTAGTTCGCTAGCGAACAGAGGGCGCACCTAGAGTGATCCTCCGCTCGTCTACGGCGTACTCCAGCCAGCGAACTGAATCAGCTTGTCTCAAGCAAGCGCTGCTTCAGCGCCAGCAATCCATCACGGTATATTCCGTGAAAAAGGCCGCTGATCTCTTCGTCGCTGACGCCGACCGGAATGAAACTGCCCGACCACACCACCAGCGAAGCCTGTCCGCCCGCCAATTCGCGTACCTGAAGTGTGGACAGGTATTGCGTGGCAGGAAAAGGCGCCTGGATAATTGAGTAACTATAAGAGCGATCGCGCTTGCTGAAACTTTCCAGCCGTTCGATGATGACCTCGCCATCGGGCGTTTTCAGGCTGCGTAGCCGCCCTCCTTCGCTCAATTCGCTGCCCGGAATATAAGGCAGCCAGTCCGGCAGCGAATTGAAGCCGCCGATCAATTGCCATACCCGTTCCGCCGTTGCGGCGATCTCTATACTTGCGCTGGTGCTCGCCATGGCTTACTCCTTGTCGCCGGTGATTGGCAATGGCGCATTGGCCGCTACCAATTGTTCATGACGAATCTCTTGCCAGAAAGCGGCCGGGATCACGGCGTTGAGCGCTTGCGCATCTTCGGCAATGCGTTCCGGGCGGCTGGCGCCGGGAATCACTGCGGCCACCGCCGGATTGGCCAGCGAGAACTGCAACGCTGCGGCCTTGATGCTGACTTGGTGACGATTGGCGATCGCCTTGAGACGCTCGACCCGGGCAATGATCTCGGCTGGCGCTTTCTGGTATTCAAAGTGGCTACCACCGGCCAGGATGCCGGAACTGTACGGACCGCCAACCACAATATCGACACCAGCTTTGGCCGCCGCCGGCATTAGCCGTTGCAGTGCCCGTTCATGGTCGAGCAGCGTGTAGCGGCCGGCCAGCAGGAAGGCGTCGGGCTGTGCTTCGCTCAGATCGAGCGTCAGTTCGCACGGCTCAACCCGGTTCACGCCCAGGCCCCAGGCCTTGATCACGCCTTCGTCGCGCAAGCGGCTCAGCACGCGGAAAGCGCCGGTGCGGGCGATCTCGAACTGTGCCAGCCATTCGTCGCCATAGAAGTCCTGGGCGATATCGTGTACCCAGACGATGTCCAGGCGGTCGGTGTTCAAGCGCTTCAAGCTGTCCTCGATCGAGCGCAAGGTAGCGTCGGCGCTGTAGTCGTTGATCATTTTATTGGGGCAGCCAAATTCGAACAGCCCGCCCTTTTCACCCAGATCGCGCGTCGCCGGATCTTCCAGCTCATCGAGGATGACGCGGCCGACCTTGGTGCTCAAGACATAGTCGTCACGACGGCGTTTGCCCAAGGCATTGCCCAGGCGTATTTCAGACATGCCGGCGCCATAGAACGGCGCGGTGTCGAAATAGCGTACGCCATGGTCCCAGGCGGCATCGACGGTGGCCAATGCTTCTTCCTCTGGAATGTTGCGGAACATATTGCCCAACGGAGCGGTGCCGAAACCAATTTTGCCGGGCAGTTTATCTTTGATACTCATCTTTTATCCTTGCTGGTGAACGTATGGAAAGGTGCTTTCTCAAGCATTGGAGACGAGTATAGGTTGCGTAGTTAATGCAGTCCAAGACATAATATGACTGTCTTGAGTCCCTAAAGGTCTAATATGTTGGATATCCGCCAATTACATTATTTCGTTGCTGTCGCCGAAGAAGAGAATGTCGGGCGTGCCGCCGAACGGCTGCATATCTCTCAATCGCCGCTGAGCCGGCAGATCGCCCAGTTGGAGGAGCGGCTCGGCCTGACCTTGTTCGAGCGCAGCCAGCAACGCATTCGTTTGACACGCGATGGCCGTACTTTCCTGGCTGAAGTCCGTGCTTTCCTGACCCATGGCAACCGCCTGGAATCGTTGGCAAAACGCCTTGGGCGCGGCGAGGAAGGTGGGCTTTGCCTGGGTTACATCGAGAACGCCATGCATTCCGGCGTGTTGCCGGACGCCCTGCGCAGGCTGCGCGACGGCCGTTCAGCAGTGCATATCGCGCTCTACAACATGCACTCGGCCGAACAATTGGAGGGATTGCGCCAGCGTAGCCTGGATGTCGCCCTGGTGTGCGAGCCGCCACTCAAGGACGATCCCGATCTCGATTGCGCGCAGGTGTTGAGTGATGCGATGCTGTTGGCGCTACCCAGCGAGCATCCGCTGGCTACATGCGCGGAACTGACGCCGGCCGACCTGGAAGGCCAGGAATGGATTGCGGTACTACACAAGGAAAGCCTGCTGAAGCACGATAATTTCGTCGCCGCCTGTGCCCGCGCCGGTTTTACGCCGGACATCAAGATGGAAGCGACCGAACCGTTGACCGCGCTTGGTCTGGTCGCCGCCGGCCTGGGCATGGCGATGATCCAGCACAGCCTGCGCCATCACGCCCCCACTGGCGTAGTGCTGCGCGAACTGCCGTGGTTCAGCTACCGCACGCCGTTATGGGCGGCCTGGCATCGCATCAACTTGCGGCCGCTGGTGGCGACTTTTCGGGAGACCTTGCTCGATGGCGTGACGGAATTGTGAAGTGACTTATCGAACAGTACCCCATCGCCTACTTGCCATACTCCCACTGCCAAGGAACGCCGGCATCGCCCAAAACGAATCCAACAAGTTTCGGGAATGCCTTTTCTGCGCGTACGTCGTTGGATAGCAATACGACACAGCGCTGTTGCCGTGTCACACAAACCCAGACGTTGCCAACTGTGTCCTCGTGGCCGCCTTTGTAGAAACCCGGACCTTGCGGTCCTTCAAAAACAACTACGCCAAGCCCGGCTGCCAGGTTGGCGATACGCTGCGGCGTCGGCAGTTCGGACTGCAGGGTTGGAAACTGCGTCTTGGTTGTGATGGGCCACTGTGGGCTAATCATTTCCTGATGGTTGGAGGGAGAAAGACCTTCGCCGCGAACAAAGCCGGCGGCAAAGCGGGCGTAGTCTTCAATCGTGGTATCCATCGAACTGGCTGCGGCAACGTGACTTCGACGGATATGCGGGCGGGCCCGCTTGCTGCCCCAGCTAGAATCGGCGTAACCATCGGCCTGATTGATTGCCCCGCTCTCTTGCCACATCATGCTGGTATGGGACATGCCAAATCGTTCAAACACGCGCTGCTGCAGCTCCGTGTTGGTGTTAAGCCCGAGGCCGCGTTCCAGTACAAACTGGAGCAAGTTGATACCGTCGCCAGAATAGGCAAAGCGAGAACCTGGATCGAAATGGATATGCAATCTGCCGTCCGCTTCCAGCGACTGAAAATTGGCCAATCCGGACCGATGGCTGAGCAGGATGCGTGGCGTGATTTGCCGCCAACGCTCGTCGCCATCGAGATCCTTCCAGGTCGCATAAGGCCGTTGGGTCGAGTAAGCTGGCAACGGCTTTTCCAGATAATCGGCGATCGATGCGTCAAGGCTGATTCGGCCTTCACCCACGAGTTGCATGACGGCGTATGCAAATACCGGCTTGGTCAGCGAGGCCGCAGACATCACCGTATCTTCTCGCAAGGCTTGACCTTCCTCGTTGCGGCGGCCAAAGGCACGCACATAGACAACCTTGCCGCCATCGATAACTGCAATTGCCAGGCCATTTGCACCGACGGCAGCCATCTCCTTCGGCACTTCGATGTCCAGTGCGCTTGATGCAGGAATCGATTGGCCCGCGCCCGGTTCGGCGCTAAACGCAACTGAAAGCAGCGCTGGTACGCCGATCATCATGACGCAGAGAACAAGACGAAGCGACATCGGATGTCTCAATGTTTGGATTATCTGCCCTATTTTTTAGCGGCAGCTATTGTCTATTTTGCGTTGAAGCTGAGGGCAGCATCAGCCAGTTTACGCACCAGACGGGTCAATTCGGCACGGTCTTTGGCATCCCAGTCCGCCAGCACTTCGTCGAACAGTCGGTTACGCGCGGCGCCGATCTGGTCCACCATGCGGCGGCCGGCTTCAGTCACAACCGCTTCCTTGACCCGTTGATCCAGCTCGCTGGGACTGCGGGTGACCAAACCCAGCTCTTCCAGTTTCGCGACCTGTCGGCTCACTGTGGAATGGTCGCGCCCCGCCAGGTCGGCCAATTCGACCACGCCGATTGGCCCACGCATGCCGATTCTGACCAGCAAAGGAAATAACGCCCGGTCAAGCGAGACGTTGGCGCGCTGCAACAGCATGTGATCGGGTTGCGGGCGGTTAAAGACGCCGACCAGGTCCAGCAGCGCATCATGTAGAGGATTTTTCATTCCGTGGATTATGCACTTTTTTGTGCGTACTTTTCTTTGCCATTTTGATTTTTATGTGTATTATGCACGCATATATATGTGTATTTTGCACATAATTAACCTGGAGAATACGATGAGCAATCATGAAAATCACGATACTGTCGATGTCTTGATCGCCGGCGCAGGCGCCGCTGGCCTTGTGCTGGCGCTCGATTTGGCGCGGCGCGGAGTGCGTTTCCGCTTGATAGACAAACTTGAAACGCCTTTCGCTGGTTCGCGCGGCAAAGGCATACAACCGCGCACAATGGAAATCTTCCAAGACCTCGGCGTCCTTGATGAGATGTTCGCCAAAGGCGGCGTTTATCCTCCGGTCCGGTCCTACGATGGCGACAGCGTCAAGGCCAGCGCGATCCATGAACAACGCCAGCCGACTCCAGCCGAACCCTACGTCACCGCCTTGATGCTGCCGCAATGGCGCACCGAAGAAATCCTGCGGGCCCATTTGCTGGCAGCCGGACACGCGCCGGAATTCGGTACTGAACTTGTCGGCTTCAAGCAAGACGCCGATGGCGTGACGGCGGAACTGAACACACCATCCGGCGCCCAGCAAGTGCGCGCCCGTTTCCTGATCGGTACCGACGGCGGCCGCAGCTTTGTAAGGCGTGCATTGGAGATCGATTTTGCGGGCATCAGTACGCCGCTACGCGCCATCGTCGCCGACCTGCGCATCGACAAGCTGAGCCGCGATGCCTGGCACCAATGGCCGAAAGCAGAAGGCGGCCATTTGGCGCTTTGCCCTCTCGCCGGCACCGATACCTTCCAGATGACGGCGCAATTGGCCGAGGGCGAAGAGCCGGACCTGTCTGACGACAATATCTTGCGGATCATCCGGCAACGCAGTGGCAATGCCGATATCGTCTTGCACAAGCCGATATGGCGTTCAGTCTTTGGCGTGAGCGCCAGGCTGGCTGAGCGCTATCGTGTCGGTCGCGTGTTTATTGCCGGCGACGCTGCACATATCCATCCGCCGACTGGCGGACAAGGCTTGAACACCAGTATTCAGGATGCCTACAACCTCGGCTGGAAGTTGGCTGCAGTCGTACACGGCGCGCCGGATGCCCTACTCGATACCTACGAGGAAGAGCGTCGCCCGATAGCCGCTGGCATGCTGGAAATGAGCATGGCGTACTTGAAAGCGATGCAGGAAAAGCAGGGCATGAAACGCGGGCGCGATACGCTGCAGTTGGATCTGACGTACCGCAACTCCAGCCTGACCGAAAAATCGCCTGGCGCGACAGATGTTCTGCAAGCAGGCGATCGAGCGCCGGACGCGGTATTGCATGATGCACAGGGCGGTACGGTGCGTTTGTTCGATGTATTGAAGGGGCCGCATTTCACCTTGCTGGCATACGAAACGGAAATGCCGGCGTTCCATGGCCTGTGCGAAGGCGCCAAGTTAACAAGCAAAACCGTCGCTGCAGCGGATACGGGTACAGGCGCCGATCTGGTCGACTCGGAAAATCACTTGCGCGATGCTTACGGACTCAGCGCCGGACAGTTGCTGCTAGTGCGTCCTGATGGTTATGTCGCCATGGTCGCCGACGCAAAAGAGAGCGAAGCAGTTTCTGCTTACCTGGCACGTTGGCTGGAAGGAATCAGTCGCGCCGACCACTCGCCGGCAGAGTGACCTGCGCGCCGGCAAGATGCTGCGCGGCGACCTGACTTGCCGCATCGATGCTGTAACGGAACCGTCCGGCATCGATGTATACGCGCAGGCCGCGATGGCGGACCAGGTAACGGATGCCGATCAGCGCGGCGACAATACCTGAAGCTGCGCCGATAGCCAGCGCCCAGCGCGGACCGAAGGTGTCGGCGACCCAGCCGACGACCGGCGCACCAAGTGGCGTTCCGCCCAACGCGACGGCCAGCAGGATCGCCATCACGCGCCCACGCATTTCAGGTTCGGTGGTGAGTTGAATCATGCTGTTTGAGGTGGTGTTGAACGTTTGTGCGGATACGCCGAGCAGAACCAGGGTGAGGCCAAACAGCCAGTAATTCGGCATGGCCGCGGCCAACAAAAACCCGAATCCGAAGATGGCCGCGCCGGCCAACAGCACGGAAATCTGCGGTTTCGCCCGTCTGGCGGACAGCAGCGCACCGGTCACCGACCCAACCGCCATGATCGACGACAGCATTCCGTACTGGTCGGCGCCGCCGTGAAAGATGCTGACTGACATGGTCGAAATGAAGATCGGGAAATTGAGTCCGAAGGTGCCGATCAGGAACACCATGAACAGGATCGCCTTCAGGTCCGGACGCCTCCATACATAGCGAAAACCTTCGGCCAGGCTGCCTTTGGCGTGGGCAGCACGTGTCCTCGGTCGCAGCTCTTCGACGCGCAACAGGCACAGCGAACCGATAACGGCGGCAAATGAGGCGGCGTTGATCAGGAATACCCCGCCCGAACCGATTGCGGCGATCAGGATGCCGGCAATCGCCGGGCCGATCATCCGCGCGGCGTTGAACGAGGTGGAATTCAGCGCCACGGCATTCGACATGTTGGCTTCAGCCACAAGCTCGGAGACAAATGTCTGGCGGGCCGGTGAATCGAACGCGCTGACGCAGCCGAGCAGGAATGCAAACACATATACATGCCACAGCTGCACCAGTCCCGTGACAGTCAGGATACCCATCCCCAACGCCAGCACTCCCATGGCGATCTGGGTAGCGAACAGCAGTTTGCGGCGGTCGAAATGGTCGGCTGCGAAACCAGTCAGCGGCAGCAATAGCAGTTGCGGTCCGAACTGCAGCGCCATCACGATGCCAACTGCTGTCGCGTTATGGTTGGTCAACTTGGTCAGCACCAGCCAGTCCTGCGCAGTACGCTGCATCCACGTGCCCACATTGGAGACGATCGCGCCGCCAGCCCAGACCCGATAGTTGTAGCTGATCAGTGACCGAAAAGTGCCGTTATTGTTCACAGTTATTCACTTCTGTTCAGTGCGCGCCCGGAGAATCGCCGCCGTGAAAGCGCCCGAACAAGCGCGCCGAGATCATGCCCATGAGCAGAATGCCCAAGCCCAGCGCAACGACATGCTCCGTCGAATGCAAATCAAAGTTTCCAACGCGGCAGACGAGTACATAGCCGACAACCAGGTTGAAAAATCCCCACAGTACATTGACGGATGAAGAGGAAAGTCCCTCACCGGGAGGATTGGCGAAAGGACTCTGGAAGGCACGCCCCATCACGCCGCTCACAAAATGCGGAATGGCGTTGACCAGAAAAGCGCCGCCGAACAGATAGGAAACGCAATGGGCCCATGCCATGGTCAGGCGCTCCGCTTATTAAGGAGGTCAATAATCTCCTGAGTGCTGCCGGTTTCGCCCAACCTCGGGAAGATTCGCGTGACGCTGTTGATATGCGCATCCGGATTCATGTCGGTCATGGCGTCGATCGCCAGCGTGACGTTGAATCCGCGTTCATGCGCCTGGCGCGCGGTCGACTCGACGCCGATGCTGGTGGCGATGCCGGCAATCACGATTTGCGTGACGCCAAGGTTCTTCAGATGCGCATCGAGATCGGTGTTGGTGAAAGCGCCCCAGGTCCGCTTCGTTACGGTATGGTCTTGCGGCTGCTGGTTCAGTTCTGGCACCAGGTCGGCCCAGTCGGCAGGCAGGCCGGCAAGACTGCGCGCCTGTTCTGCCCTGCCCGGCGCGCCGCCGGCAACGTTGACCAGCACCACCGGCAGTCCGTGGCTGCGGAACGCGGCAGCCAACGTGCTTGCGCGTTTCACGATTTCCGCGGCTGGATGTGCAGTGGGGTAAGCGACAATGCCGTTCTGCAAATCGATGACGATGAGAGCGGTCTTTGGGTCAAGTAAGGTTACGGCCATGGCGTGCTCCTGTGAGAAAGTGGAGGTTGCTGCGTGCCGGGAATCGACACGGCAACCGGACGGCAATGTTTATTCGGAATCGGCGAGGCGTTTGAGCAGTTCGATAGCGTGCGCGAGCTGTTCTTGCTCAGCCGGCGCAAACTCGGTTTGAATGGCGCGTGACAACCAATCTTCTTTGGCCGCCCTGCCGACCTTGAGCATTTCCTGGCAGGCGGCGGTAAGGGACCAGATGGTTTGGCGGCCATCGCCAGGATCCGGCGCGCCGCTCACCAACCCAACTGCTTCCAGGGTAGCAATCGTGGCGCCCATCGATTGCGGACGCACGCCCTCGGCGCGTGCCAATGCAGTTACGGTGGCGGCCCCTTCGCGCTCCAGGTGAAGCACTACGGATGTCTGGGACCAGGTGAAATCCCCTGGATTGGCCTGCTCACGCAGGCGCCGTCGCAACTTCCCGAACAGGACGCGAAGCTCTACTGCCATGGCTAAAGCGCGGGCAGCCTCAGGGGTACTCTGCTGTTTATTCATATCCATCTACTTACTTTAACAGATACGAAGGCAAACTACAAAGTTTGGCTTCTAAATTATTTTACCCTGATTTCGATGAGTATTTTGACAACAACCAATCAAGTGGGAGTGCTTCCGCCCTAATTAATTGGGCGAGTCACCCCGATAATCACACCAAGCGGAGGGGCGAACAGGGTATTGGCGGTTGGATAAAGGCGTGACACTTTGCTGTCGAGGTGCAAGGCATCGCTGCAGCCCAACTTGTCGCGCAGGAAATTGGAAAATTCGTAGAAGCTGACCGGTGTACTGCTCATGACCAGCATCACATCATGCGCAGAAGAGGTGCACACTGCATTGCGAATCAGCTGATTGTCGGACTGCGGGGGAAATTGCGGATTGATGCTGCCATGTTGCAACAGCATCGGCCCTGACTGGGTGGCAAAGCGGATGCTGGGCGACAGCATCGAGGCATCGTTTTCAAAAGTGTCGACGTCAACAATTCGTGCCTGCTGGCCTTGGATCAGGAAAATTCCTCTAGGCTCAACATAGAAATTGCCAAAGGCATTCTTGCGCTGATTCAGGCGGCGCAAAATACGGCCCTCTTCCACATATAAGCCGAGCGGCGTCAAATCTACCTGATAGATACCGCCGTTCGTGGCGCAGGCCAAAGTTTCCTTGCGCAAGCTCAGCCAGGCATTGAGTTGATAAAAATTACCGAATACCTTTCCCTGATCATCCTTCCAGAACATGCGTATGGAATCTTCCAGCAGATTGATGCGGCAGACGTGTATTACGCCGTCGCGGTACGGAAATTCTTGCAACTTGACCGCATGGCTCGTCGTGGAAAACGCCAGAAGAAGTAACGCAAGAATCGGGCGAAGACATTTGAACAGCGAAGAAAGGAAGGATATTTGCACGGCACTATTAACTTGAAGATTGATTCAATGAACGGTAACGATTTTGTCGCATGGCGACGCCCAACGCCAATGCCAATGCCGTATTTTGCGCATAGGCGACTGCTTCCCGGCTATACTCTGAGCCTCGCTCCGATCAGGAGTTCCGCCGATTTCCAGTGGCAGCGCCGAGCCTCATTTGCCAACAGCTCTGCCAACACCATGGAGTAGCACGATGCCGACACGCAAGAAAGAACGCCAAGTCGCCAGGCAACACATCGCGTCGGCCTTACAACATGGCTGATCGCTTGATGCAGCCGCAACGCGTAATTGCCTGCTTCGATTTCGACGGCACCATCACCACCGCGGACAGCTTGCGTGATTTCGTCATTTTCACAATCGGTCGCGGCCGCTTTGTGTCTAGCGTTGTACGGGCCTCGCCCTGGCTTATCGGTCTACTGCTCGGCGTCTGTGACCGCGGCACGACCAAAATGCGCTTCCTTAGGACGACCATTGCGGGAATGACGGCATCGGAACTCGAAGCAAAGGCCGTGCAATATGCGCTGCACAGACTGCCGGATCTGATTCGCCCCGAAATGCTGGTCAGAATCGAAGAACATCGCCGGCGTGGACATCGCCTGGTGCTGGTCAGCGCCTCGCCTTCCCTCTACCTGAAACACTGGGCCGCGAACAATGGCTTCGATAGGGTTCTGGCGACCGAGCTTGAGTTCCGCGATGGCCTCGTCACCGGATCCCTGGCTACGCCGAACTGCTGGGGGCCGCAGAAAGTGCTGCGGCTACAGCAATGGTTCGCTGGCAGCCAACCGCAAACCATGTATGCGTATGGAGACAGCCGTGGCGACCGCGAAATGCTCGCGCTTGCCAATTACGGATGGCTGCGCGGGGCCGGCTCGATGCCTTCGATCGATGACTGGCCGCGCAAAACGCCAGCGGCCTAGGGTTTGCTCACAATCTGCCCGCTCCAACCCGGCAAATGCGCCGCGGCCTGGCTGTGCGAAAGCTGCAGGGCTTCCGCCAAGGCTTGGCTTGGCTGATTCCTTATCATCTTGAGCGGAATCCGGCGCCGGAAAAAATCGGCCCAGATAAATTCGGAAAACGGTTGCTGATCTTTCGGAAAACCTCCAGCCTGGCGCACCTCGCCGGCGAGACTACGATACGGGTCGTCGACCAATTTAGTGATTTTTTTGGGAATCGCGTCGAAGTCGCAGCGCTGACCCTTGGCGTCGTACGGGTGCACCCATTGGTTGTGATCCATCACCAGCCAGAACTCATCGATATTCAGCGCGCTCAAATCCTTGAGCATGATCAGCTTTACGGTCTCTATCTGTTCTTCAATCAAAGACAGGCCCAAATGATGATGATCAACGATGTAATAGTGACCTTTCGGGCCAAGTACACCTGGAAAGCAATGATTTTCCAGGTAGCTCTGGCGATTGTCGGAACTCAGGTTTTGCCAGGATAATCTCTTTTGTTCTACTTCTGCCAAACCAACGGTGATCTGTGTCGGACGCAGCGATTTCAACGAGACTTCAAGTAAATGCGGGTGACTTGTATGCATGATTTTTCCCGTTCAAACATCTTCAAAATGACAGTGCAATATCAGATTGCAACCTGCCGCCCAATCAGAATCACACTATCCTTCGGCAAGCGGAAGAAATCGCTGACGTGCATGGAGTTCCGTTCCATCACGGCGAAAACGCTTTGCTGCCATTCTGCCAGTCCTTGACCGTCTTCGCGCGCGACAACTTCTATGTGGCCGACGTAATACACGGCATCATCAAAATCCAGGCTGTGATTCTGCAAACTGGCTGCTTTCAACACGGCCGGAATATCCGGCTTCTCCATAAAGCCAAACCGCGCTTTTGCACGCCAATAATTAGGTTGAACCTCGGTGATCGTCAAACGTTCCGATTCATCAATCCACGGTATCGATTCTGTGACGGCATTCACCACAAACAGGTTTTCGTGCAACGCGCGATTGTGTTTTACGTCCCAGATCATGACCGGCGGCGTGGCGCTATCGGTCCGCGACAGGAACACCGCGGTGCCCGGCACGCGAGGAATATTGCGCGACTTCAGCGATGCCATGAACTCATCCACCGGAATCGACAACTGATCGACATTTTGGGCGACGGCGGTAGAGCCGCGATGCCATATCAGCATCGTCCCGAACACCAGCGAGGCCAGCAACAGCGGTACATAACCGCCGTCGGCCACCTTGGTCAGGTTAGCCAGGAAAAAGGCGCTATCGATACAGATGAATACGCCAGCCACAGCGCCGCTCTTGAGCAAGCCCCAGCCCCAGACTTCGCGCATGGCGATGAACAGCAACCCCGAAGTGAGCAGCATGGTTGCTGCGACTGCAATGCCATATGCGGAAGCCAGATTGTCGGATTTGCGGAAAGCCAGGACCAGCCCGACCGTAACGATCATCAACAGCCAGTTAACCACACCTACATAAATCTGTCCGTAGCCTTCTTCCGAGGTTTGCCTGATACGTAGACGCGGCAGCCAGCCGAGCTGGATCGCTTGCCGGGTCATCGAAAACGCGCCGGTAATGATCGACTGGCTGGCGATGACGGTGGCCACCGTAGCCAGGACGACAAATGGAATCAGCAGGAAATCCGGGCAAAGCCGGAAGAAAATGTTGTCGCTTATCGGCGTGCCATCCAGCACCAGGGCGGTCTGACCGGCATAGTTCAGCAACAGGCTGGGAAGCACCACTACCGACCAGGCGAAGCGGATCGGACGCGAACCGAAATGCCCCATGTCGGCATAAAGCGCTTCGGCTCCGGTCACGCACAGGAAGACGCCACCCAGGATAAGGAAGCTTGTATAGCCGTTCGAGAACAGGTAATGCAAGCCATAGATTGGATTCAAAGCCGCCAGCACCGCCGGATGGCGAGCGATGCCGATAACGCCCAGCACTGCGATGGCGACGAACCATAGCAACATGATGGGGCCAAAAGTTTTGCCGATTCGCGCAGTGCCAAGTGGCTGAATCGCGAATAATGCGATCAATATCGTTACGGCTGCGGGCACGATGTAAGGTTCGACCGCCGGCGTGGCGATCTTTAGCCCTTCCAGCGCGGACAGCACCGAGATGGCCGGCGTAATCGCGCCGTCGCCATAGATTAACGCGGCGCCGAATAAACCAAGGGCCACGATAAGTGGCCGCTGGTGCTTCTTGATGCCAAGCAGCGACATCAACGCCAGGATACCGCCCTCGCCGTCATTATCGATACTCATCGCTAATATCACGTACTTGACCGTGGTGATCATGATCAACGTCCAGACGATCAGCGACAACACGCCAAGCACCACATCCGGGCTTGGAACGCCGCCCGTCATGCCCAGAACAGTCTTGAGTGTATATAAGGGGCTGGTGCCGATATCGCCAAAAACAATGCCCAATGCGGACAGCCCTAATGCGGATACGCCGGCGCGACCAATTCCTTTGCCGGGAGACGGTTCGGGTGGTTTATTCATAGAGTTGAATTTTCCTCAAAAATGAAAGCGGCAAACGCCCAACGGGATGACTTATCTACAACAACAGAAAACTCTACGCTAAGGCCACCAGGCTTGATCAGACGGCATTAGCGCTGCCCGGAAACACCATCCGCACCAGCAGTCCCGGCGCGGCGTCTTCCAGATGGAGCGTTCCGCCATGCAAGCTGACGATGGCGGCAACGGTCGACAGGCCGATGCCATTGCCTTGTTGCTCGTGATTGAGACGATAAAAGCGTTGCAGCACATTAGTGCGTTCCTGTACCGGAATGCCCAGGCCGTCGTCATGCACCAGCAAGATGACCTCGTCACCCCGTTGGGCTGCGTACACGCCAATCGCGGTCGGATGACCGGCATACTTCAATGCATTGTCGAGCAAATCGGTCAATACGCTTTCCAGCAACTGCCGATCACCGCGAATACTCGGATTTCCTTCGATCTCCATGACCAGCGCCACCGCCATCTCATGGGCAGCGGCCTGGTAACGTTCGACCACGTTCGCTACCATGTCGCGCATGGCAACCGGCTCAAAGCTCTGGCGGCGCGCTCCGGATTCCGTTTCGGCCATTTGCAACAGCTTATCCAGCAACGCAATCAACCCGTCGACCTCCTGGACGGCCAGATCTCCGGCGGCGGCCAGCGCTACGGCGTCGGATCTGGCGTGTAATGTTTCATCGAGATGGGTGCGAATCCGCCCCAGAGGAGTGCGCAAGCTGTGTGCGATGGTGTTGGAGACATGGCGAGCGCCATCCATCCTTTGCTCGACTTTATCCAGCATGCGGTTGAGGTCCTGATTCAATCGGGCGAACTGGCCACTACCGCCCGATACCGGCAACCGGCGCCCCAGATTGCCGCGCTCGATATCGCGTGCAGCATCGCGGATTGCCTCTATCCTGCGCGCAATCCATACGCGCAGGCAGAAGGCGCCGGCCGCCGAAAGCGTCAGGGCCAGCAATCCGCCGACGCCAATCATGCGCCAGATTAGTAAGCTATTCCCGTCCAGGCATCCTCCCTGCACATAGCCAAGCAAACTTCATTTCTGCACGCCATTGCTGGCCTGCGCCGGCTCGCCAGAATCATTGCGATTCCACCAACCGCCGCCGAGCGCCTGGAACAACGCCGCCGTATCGGCATAGCGCGCCGCCTGTGCCTGCGCCAGGCTGATTACCGCCTGCTGATAAGTCTGCTGCGCGGTCAACAAGGTCTGCGGCGTGCTGGCGCCGAGTTCCACCGATTTACGCACTATTTCCAGACTGCGCGCGGCGGCACGTTCGGCCAGCAACTGCGCTTTCAGGGTTTCAGCGTCATATTGCAACGCCCGCAAACTATCGGCCACGTTCTGGAATGCCACAATCACCGTACTGCGATACTGCGCCTGAGCCTGTTCAAAGAGCGCTTCGGCAGCACGCTTTTTGTGCAGCAAAGCGCCGCCAGCAAACAATGGCTGGGTCAGCCCACCAGCAAGCGCCCAAAATCCGGTCCCGGCTGTAAAGAGATTACCGATCTGCGTGGCTGAGCTGCCGATATTCGCGCTCAGGGTAATTTGCGGCAGCATATTGGCCGTGGCGACGCCGACTTCCGCCGACGCCGCATGCAGCTGCTCTTCTGCCGCACGCACGTCAGGCCGTTGCCGCACCAAATTTGACGGCAGGCTGACCGGCAGTTGCAGCGGCAGGCTGATCTGGGACAAGAGAAATTTCTGGTCCAGTTCTTCACTTGGGAAGCGGCCAGCCAACGCTGTCAGCTTATTGCGTTGTTGAGACAAGGAATTCTGCAGCGGCGGCAAGGTGGCCTGGGTCTGCGCCAACGCCGCCTCCTGTGCTGCAACATCGGCTTGCGCCACATCGCCCAATGCATACTGGCGCTTCAGCAGCTCCAGCAACTTCGTCTGCGTTTTGATGACTTCCTGAGTCGCGCTGATCTGCGCGCGCAGCGATGCTTCCTGCACTGCCGCAGCGACCACGTTCGAGGTCAGCGTCAGATAGGCAGCTTCAAGCAAAAAGCGCTGTTGCCCGGCCTGCGCCTGCAGATTCTCCACGGCACGCCGGTTTGCGCCAAATGCATCCAGCGTATATGACACGCTGACCTGGGCGGTATGCAGGTTATACAAGGCGCCGTCCTGGCCCGGCGTGGTCGCCACTTTCTGGCGAGTCGGCGTCAGGCTGGCATTGACTGTCGGGAAAAAAGCCCCCTGCTGCACCGAGACCTGTTCTTCTGCCGCCCGCAAGGCCGCTTGCGCCGATTGCAGATCCGGGTTGGCCTTCAGCGCTTGCTCGATCACGGCATTCAAAGGCGTTGATTGAAACAGCGTCCACCATTGCGCCGGGATATCCATGTTGCTGACGAACTGCTGCTCATCACCACCTTGCGTGTTGGCAGACGCCGTTTTCGACGGCATTGGCTGCTTGCTGTAACCCTGCACCGCCGGCGCCTCAGGCTGCTTGAAATCGGGGCCGACCGCACAACCCGCCAACACCAGCGAATAAGCCAGCATCGGCGCATATGCCAGAGATTGCAATTTTAATTTCATCATGTTCTACCTATTTAAACATCCACCGCAGCTTGCCAATCCTGCCGGGAGAGTGCCTGTGGCATCTCCCTGGCTACGAACCAACTAGCGCCCGTCGCTTGTCTCGACTTGCTTCTTGCGGCGCTCTATTCGGCGCTCCAGCGCGAAATAAAACGTCGGCAGAATGAACAAGGTCAGCAAGGTGGCGACCACCAGCCCACCCACCACGACGGTCGCCAAGCCACGCTGGACGTCGGTGCCAACACCGGTCGCCAGTGCCGCTGGCAACATGCCGATCGACGCCACGGTCGCCGTCATCAAGACTGGACGGAAACGTTCAAATGCTCCCGCCAGCACCGCTTCGGCCAGCGCCAGGCCTTGTTGCCTGACGCGATTGATGTTGGAGACCATGATGATGCCGTTCTGTACCGCGACGCCGAACAAGGCGATGAAGCCCACTCCGGTGGCGACGTTGATGGTGTTGCCGGTGAGATGCAACGCGATCAAGCCACCCAGCGCAGCCAGCGGCACCACGCCCAGTATCAACAGGGCCTGGCGTAATTTGCCGAAGCCGGCATATAGAATGATTGCCATCAAGCCGACTACCAGGCCGAACACCAGCATCATGCGCGCCTGCGCCCGCTCCTGGTTTTCAAACTGGCCGGCCCATTCGAGACGGTACTTGCTCTTGTCGAAATGGACTTTCTGTGCAACCTGCGCTTGCGCATCCTGGTAATACGACAACAGATCGCGGTCGGCATAATCGAGGCGCACGGTCAGTTGCCGATGCGTGCTTTCATGGGTAATCGTGCTTTCGCCGGTTGCCGTGCGAATATGCGCCACTTGCGACAATGGAATACGCGCACCACTGGATGACGTGATCAGCAAATTGCCCAGTGCCTCCGGCCCGTTTCGATTTCCTTTCGGGAAGCGCACCGTCACGTTGTAAATGCGATCTGCCACGTACAACTGGGTGACCGGCGCACCGCCAATGCCGGTTTGAATCAGATTGGAAATATCCCCGATGTTGATGCCGAGGCGCGCAATTTCGGCCCGATCGATATCGATCACCATTTGCGGAACCGGCGGCTCCTGGAAAATCGACACATCGGCGCTGCCCTGCACGCCATGCAACACATCGACAATTTCATTGCCGATACGACGCAGTTCCTTGAAGTCGTCGCCATACACGCGAATCACCAACGGGCTATGGGCGCCGCCAACGGCGTCGTTGACGCCGTCGCTGATCGGCTGGCTAATGCCAATCGAAAAGCCGGGCAATTGCGACAGGCGCGCATTCAGGCGTTTCACGAATTGCGCCTTGTTCTCTCCGCTGGGCCAGGTGTTGTAGGGCTTCAAGCCGACCGGCACCTCCATGTGGGACGGCGTCCATGGGTCAGTGCCGTCGTCGCTGCGTCCCAGCTGGGTCACAACGTAAGACACTTCGGGACACTCCAGGATGGTTCGACGCAACTCGGCCGCCATCTCCATGCCCTTTTCCAGCGACAGCCCGGACGGCATCTGCACTTGCAGCCAAAGCGTACCCTCATCCAGCTGCGGCATGAATTCGCGGCCAGTAGCAGCGCCCAGCACGATGACGCCGGCCAGCGCTACTGCACCGATGACATAGGCAATCGATGGTTTGTCGAGCAATGCGCCCAGTGTCTTTCGATAGCCGGCGGTCAGCCATTCCAGCGGCTTGTTATGAAAAATCCGGCGTGGCTTGCGCAGCGCCATGTATGCCAGTCCCGGCACCAGCACGATGCTGCACAACAAAGCACCCATCAGTGCATAGCTGACAGTCAGCGCCATCGGCGACAGCAACTTGCCTTCCGCCCGTTCAAAGGCGAACAAGGGCAAATAAGCGCTGATGATAATCAGGGTCGCGAAGAAAATCGGCTTGACCACTTCGGTCGTGGCGGCCCGCACCTCGCCCTCGGTCAATTCCTCGGTCGGTTTGGCTTCCCGTCGTCGCAAGATGGCTTCGGTCACCACGATGGCGCCATCGACAATGATGCCGAAGTCGATCGCTCCCAGCGAAAACAAATTGGCCGGCATCTTGGTCAGGTACATCATGATGAACACGGTAACCAGCGCCAGTGGAATGGTCACCGCTGCTACCAGGGCGCTGCGCGGGCTGCCGAGAAACAGGATCAGTACGATACACACTAGGCCGATGCCCTCGATCACCGTATGGCTCACTTTATGTACGGTCAGTTCAATCAGGTCGTCGCGGTCGATGTAAGGAACGATCCGCACACCTTGCGGCGCCAATTGCTTTTGCAATTGCTCGACCTTGGCATGCACGCTCTTGATCACTTCGGAGGCGTTCTGGTATTTCAATAGCAAAACGATGCCTTCAATCGTGTCAGGATTGTTGTCCTTGCCCAAGATGCCCTGGCGCTCCTGATGGCTGTACTGCATCTTGCCGAGATCCCGCACCAATATCGGCACGCCATTGACTTGCTTGACCACGACATTGCCGAGGTCGGTCAGATTGCGCATCAGGCCGATGCCGCGCACCACATAGCCTTGCTCGCCGCGAGAAATACGGCTGCCGCCGGCGTTCGCATTGTTGTTGTTGATCGCGGTCGTGATGTCCGACAGCGCGATGCCGTAACGCTGCAACTGGTTCTGGTCGACCTCAAGCTGATATTCCTTGGTCAGGCCGCCGAAGTTATTTACATCGGCAACGCCGGCCACCTGGCGCAATTCAGGCATGACGATCCAGCGCTGAATTTCAGACAATTCCATCAGGTTCTTGCTGTCGGATTCCAGCGTGTAGCGATAAATTTCACCGGATGGACCGCTCACCGGATCCAGGCTCGGTGTAATTCCGCTGGGCAGGGTCGCCTGCGCCATGCGTTCGGTTACACGTTGACGTTCCCAGTAATCTTCGGCGCCATCCTTGAAGGTCAGCGTAATCAGCGATAAGCCAAAGGTGCTGGAAGAACGCATATGGACCAGGCCTGGCGTACCGCTGAGCTGACGCTCCAGCGGAATCGTGATTTGCTGTTCGATCTCTTCTGCAGCAAGGCCCGGCGCCTGGGTTGTTACCTGCGCCTGGACATCGCTCAGTTCAGGATAGGCTTCCACGGCCATTTGGGTCCACGAGTAGTAGCCAAACAATGCCACCAGTATCGTCACCAGAATCACCGCATAGCGTTTGCGCAGGCAGTAGCGGACGACGTTGTTAATCATTTAGCAGCACTCCGCCCGAAATGACAACGCGATCGCCGGCGTTCAATCCGGATTGAATGCGGATACTGCCATTTTCTTCAAAGCCGGTGATCACTTTACGGCGTACGAAATTCCAGGGCGAAACCTCGACAAACACTGTGGTGTCGTCATTGTTCATGAGCAGCGCCGAGGTTGGCACAACCGGCGATGAGGTTTGTGCGACGGCGAACAGGGCGTTGGCAAACATGTTCGGCTTGAATTTTCCGTCCGCGTTCGGCATGCTGATGCGCACCAGTGCGCGTCGCGTGTCAGGCTGCAGGACATCGCTGACAAAGGCGACATTGCCATGGAATTTGCTGTCGGGATAAGCCGGCAGGCGAATCGATGCGGGCTGGCCTTTTTTTACCGACGACAGCATGTTCTCGGGTACGTTGGCCGTGATCCAGACCTTGTCCAGGTTCGCTATCGTCATCAACGTCGCAGTCAGATCGTTTGCATTCTGGCCAACTCCGATCGACAGCGCAGTGATGCTGCCGGAAGTCGGCGCGACAACGTTGAGGCGCCGGCCACTGCTATCTGCGTTGACGTTGCCCAGCGTCTTGAGGCGGGTATCGGCACGGGAAAACTCGGATTGCGCCTGCGCATACGTGCTTTCAGCCTGCTCCAGATCCTTGATCGCACCGGCGCCGGCATCCTGCACGCCGCGTTGGCGATCCAGGACTTTTTTCGCCAGTTGCAAGGCGTCGCTGGCTTTCTGCCGATCGGATGCCGCCTGTGCAAAATCGCCCGAGCTCATCACCAGCAGCAACTGACCTTTCTTGACCTGATCGCCAAGGCCGACTTTCAGTTCGATTACCTTGCCGGCGACTGGCGCCAGGACATTAATCGTCTGCGCCGGATCGGCCTCGACCTGCGCCGGCAGTTCCAGCGTATGCGGTGCATCCATGGTCGTCACTGGGGCGACGATCAAACGCTTGCGCAACGGTGAGCCCGAAGGAACCTGCAACTGCTCTCCCTTGCGTACAAAATTCGCCGTCGGCGCGGCATCGGCCGCATGAGCGGCGCCTTTACTGCCGTCTGATACGAACCAGGCGATACCGACAACGGCAAGAATGCCTATCGTCAGGACAAGTACACGTTTCTTTGCTTGCTGGGTGTTGTTTTGCATGATGGGGCTCATAGTGAAAATCGTTGTATCGCGCGACTCTTCATGATTTGCTACGTTATTTGGTATGTCATCTGGTGACATGTCGTTCTTGCCTTGCCGCCGCACACCGGCAGCCCGAATGATTTCTTCGGTACGTTCCTCAAAGTTTTTTGACTGGGATAGCGCTGCCTGATTGATCGACGATCTTGCATGCGATTTTTGCGAGTTTCATGAGATCGAAACGCAGCGCCAGTAACGGATATCGTGAGAATATCGAGCAATCCTGTCAGGAACCTGAAGGAATCCTGACAAAATGCTGACAAGCTCTCAAAACAACACTTTTCCCTCACCAAACATGAGCACATGCCCCCTCCTTGATAGGCATCGATAGCATCCGCACGTTGACGGTTACGCCGTGAGGTTACGCTTTGATTCTGGCAAAAAAATGTGGCAAGTTCATGACCTTGCTGGCAAGCCTGGGCCCGCAATTCCTCAAAGCGCCAACCGCCCGTCAACTATCCTGCCGTAGCGCCCGGCGTCCAAAATGGCAGCTGTTCAGCCGCCAACGCCTATAATTCGGGGATTGTGTTCGCGCCCCCTCCGCGATTAAAAGTAAAAAAACTCTTACAATCCATGTGTCAGGTAGCGCTATCTTTGAGTTTGGGAAAATAGTTTCCCAGAAGAATGATGACAAGCCTATAATAATGTCATCATTGACAATTGAGTGTTACATTTCTGGAATGTTATCGGTTGAAGCAGGACATATCGCCGATTTGTGAAGCACCATGTTGGGTCATGTTGTGTATCTCTCCCACAGTCAATAACTCGCATCAACACCACCACTTGATTGCTATTGCTAATGTACTCAATATTGCCCGCACTGGTGTCGTCCGTGTTCCTCGGTTATGGCTTGTACGTCCTTTGCGCGCAAGGCTTTACCCGCATTGGCATCAGCTTTTCCGTGTTGTGCGTCACTTCGGCATTTTGGCAAGGGACGTGGGCGGTGCTATTCCAGGTCCACAACCCGGTGGTGGCGATATTCCTGATCAAGTTCGGTTATCTGCTGATCCTGTTCCTGCCGACCAGCCTGTATCACTTCCTGACTGAAGTCTCGGATCGGCCGCAGGAGCGGCCACTGGTTTATCTGTCGTACGGGCTAGCCTCGATACTGGCCGTTTTCCTGATCGGCAGCGATCTCTTCGTATCCGGCTACTATCAGTATTTTTGGGGCTTCTATCCGAAGGCCGGGCTGCTGCATCCGATCCATGTGCTGCAAACGGTTGTTGTGGTCAACCGCGGCCTGTACATCACCTTCATGCAGCAGCGAAATGCGCCACCCAACAAGCGCATCAGGTTACGCCTCTGCATTGCCGGCATATTGACCTACTTCTTCGCCGCCATCGATTATCTGTGCAACTACGGCTACGAGTTCTATCCTCCGGGCGTGCTGTTCATCGCCGTCAGTCTCGGCATTATCACCATTGCGATCGTCAAATACGGGCTGTTCAACCCAATGGCGATTGCCGCCACTGTGGCCCACGAAATGCGCACGCCGCTGCTGTCGATCCGCAATCAGGCGCAGGGAATGAACAAATACATACCGACGCTGCTGAACAGTTACCAGCTGGCCGTCACGCATAAACTATGTGAACCCACCTTGCCGCCGTTCGCGATGAATTACCTCGCCACGATCGGGCAAACGCTCACCAGGGAGGTCGATCGCACCAATGCGGTGCTGGACATGATGCTGGCGTCGATCAAGATGGACCAGATCGATAAGTCCAATTTCACCCAGCACGAAATACAGGAATGCCTGGCCGAAGCCATCGACAGGTACACATTCGACCATGAGGACCGCGAACGCATCATTCTCAATATCTCGGAAGAATTCCGTTTTTACGGCTCCGATACACTCCTGATACTGGTGCTGTTCAATTTGTTGAAGAATGCGCTGTACGCGATCAAGGCGGCAAAAAAGGGCGAGATCATCATATCGACCGAGAGTGGCGCGACATTCAACCGCCTGCACTTTACCGATACCGGGACCGGGATTCCGCAAGAGGCGCTGCCGAACATTTTCGACGGCTTTTTCACGACCAAGAATAGCGGCGGAACCGGCGTCGGCCTCACCTTCTGCCATCGCGTGATGGCTGCTTTTGGAGGACGTATCCGATGCGACTCGGTGGCCGGCCAATACACGACTTTCACGCTGGAATTTCCGCGTGTGGATAACCCCGCGCAAGACCAGGCTCCTGCACCAGCATCTCGCCAAGCGGAGAAAAGTGCAGCAACCCCTCCTCCGCTTGGTTCCTAGCTCAAAGCATCATTCAGCAAACTACTATTCACCCTTTTCGACTTCATACTCGCGAATCTTTGCCAGGATGTGATCCGGCAAGCGCGCTATTTTCTTTTCCTTGTTGGCGAAAACGATTTGCTGATGCCCAGTGGCCACCAGCTCACCGCCGACAAAGAAACGGAACGATAGCGAGAACGAGCAATGCTTCACCGCGAAAGTATTAACCTCACAATCGATCTTTTGAAAAGCGAATGTCTCGCTGACATACTTCTGCTGCGCTTCCTTTGTGATGAAAACGCCAAGCGACTGCAGCATGTCGGCCGAAACACACTCAAAAAACCAGCGTTCGCGGCAGATCCCTTGCCACTCGAAATGCCGCGCAAAATAGATGTTGCCGGTGGCATTCGAATCCTTCAGATAGACATCAATCGAATGGTGAAACGTTTTCGGCTGGGATACGCGCAAAAAATCGGGCGACAACAGTGTCGCCTTTACATCGTTTTCTTTGATAACTGGACGTGGGGACAAGATAGCTGACATGATGGAAAACTCCATAAGCAAATGAAAAAATGGCTGCTTTGAACAGCCGCTATTGCCACCCCGTCTTTTTCAAGAACGAGGAAGCAGCTTATAGTGTTAATCATGTGGACAGACTTACAAGCGCTGATGCCGTAAACGGTAGCGGCGAATCGACGAATGCAGCTGCCGCCACCTATTTGATACGCTGTTTTTCCAACTTGCGCGCCAGCGTGCGCCGGTGCATGCCGAGACGGCGTGCGGTTTCAGAGATATTGAAGCCGGTTTCTACCAATACCTCGTGGATGCGCTCCCACTCCAGGGTCTTGATGGAGGTAGAGCGACTGGTCAATTCGACGTCGGCTGCCCCGGCAACATGGCCGAAGGCCGCTTCGATATCGTCCGTATTGGATGGCTTGGCCAGGTATTGGCAAGCGCCAAGCTTGATCGCTTCCACCGCGGTGGTAATACTGGCGAACCCGGTCAGCACCACGATCAGCATCTCCGGATCGTGCTTGTGCAGCATCTGCACACAAGCCAATCCAGACGTATTTCCATTCAGTTTGAGGTCGACCACCGCATAACCCGGCGAGTGCTGCTTCAGTAATTCTGCGGCCTGATCCAGGCTTTCCGCCAGCAGGACTGTGTAACCACGGCGCTCGAACGAGCGGCCAAGGGTACGCGCGAACGCCGCGTCGTCTTCGATAATAAGCAACAGTCGATCAACCGACATGAACAATTTCCTCTTCAAGGCTGATGGCTGCCAGCGGCAAGGTCAGCCGCACTTCGGCGCCGCCTTCAGCACGATTCCTGGCGTTCACGACACCGCCCAATTTACGCGCGACGTTGACGACGAAAAACAAGCCCAGCCCGCTACCGGGCCGTCCCTTGCTCGACTGGTATGGTTTGCCGATGTGGTTCAGCATGGCCGGTACGAAGCCCGGACCGGTATCGGTGACCTGCAGGATCAATGAATCGCCCTCGCGAGTCGCTTCCAGGCAGACCCATTGCGGCGATGCTTCCAGCGCATTGTCGAGTACGTTGCAGATCATCTGCTTGAGCGCCGAATCGAACACTACGGGCATGTCCTGCTCGATCCGGTTTTCATAGGCAAACGAAACGATAGGTCGGGTGGCGCACCACTCCTTGGCCAGGTCGTTCAGAAAAGTGCTGATGGTGGTTTTCACCGACGATTCGCCGCGCGCCTCACCGGCCGACAGCAGGATGCCGCTGACGATGCTTTTGCAGCGCTGCAATTGGGTCTGCATTTCGCTGATTTCTTCCAGCAGTTCGCTGTTCTTGCTGAATTCCGGCATACGCCGCCAGTCGCCCAAGATAACGGAAAGCGTGGCCAGCGGCGTACCGAGTTCGTGTGCTGCGCCCGAAGCCAGCAAGCCCATGCGCACGATATGATCTTCTTCTGCGGCGCGTTGGCGCAGGTCGGCGAGCTGGGCGTCGCCGGCGCGCAGGTTATGGTTGATGCGGGTGACAAAAAACACCAGCAGCGCGGCAATCATGGCAAAGCACAGCAGCATGCCATCGACGTATAAACTGGTCAG
This sequence comes from Collimonas sp. NPDC087041, assembly GCF_044745265.1. Lineage (NCBI taxonomy): Bacteria > Pseudomonadati > Pseudomonadota > Betaproteobacteria > Burkholderiales > Oxalobacteraceae > Collimonas > Collimonas sp. NPDC087041. The sequence continues at coordinate 177,643 of NZ_JBIUZX010000009.1, read as the reverse complement.
GCCATTGCCATGATCGGCCGGCAGATGCAAGGGCTCGGAAAACAGCGACAGCCCAGCCAGGCAGGCACTGGTGATCGCCACGATGGTCCAGGTTGACCAGGCTTCCAGCAACACTGCGCTCAGAATGACCTGCAGCAGAAACAGAAAGGCGAAGGGATTGGCGGTGCCGCCGCTGAGGTAAAGCTGTGCAGTCAAGCTGCCGACATCGACCAGCAGCGCCAGGAACAATTCATTGTTGCTGACCTCGGTGCGCTCGTGCCAGCGCAGGTGGCTGCCGATGTTGAAGGCAATCAGACAAGCCAGCACCATCAACATGTGCGGCAGCGGCAGGTGGATGCCGAAGCCGACCATCACTACCGCGATGGTCGTGATCTGGCCGATCACGGCGATCCAGCGTAACTGGATCAGGCGCAGCATGTTCTTGTGGCCGGTAGTGTCTTCAGGGCCAGCGGCGCCCGCTATTACTTCTTTCAAATCGTCTGTATCTGCAATGGTTTCAATTTTGCTTGCCATCTTCACTTTCCCGGTCGATACCGTCACCACTGGCGCTGGCGGCAACGCGCAGCATGCGGCGCTCTTCGCGCACCACCCAGAAGCAGGCGCCCGCCACCATCAGGGCGAGAGCATACCAAGTGAGAGCATAAACCAAATGGCTGTTGTGAAAGGAGATCACCGTCAGGCCGCCGATCGGTTGCCCGGCAGCCGCACCGCCGGAACCGCTCTGGCCGGCATCGGCATCAACGAAATAAGGCGCTACGCCAGACAGGCCGCGCGCTGCGGCAATCGCCTGCACGTCGCGTGAATACCAGTGGTTGGCGCTGGGATCGTTGTGACGCAAAAAGCCGCCGCCCGGCTCACTGATGCGCAGCAATCCGGTCACGCTGAGCGGTTCGGGGGCATTGGCGGCAGTGCTGGCTTGCGCGGCGGAATCCTGCGATTTCCAGTCGCCGACTTTGGCGGCAACGAAGCCGCGGTTAACCAGCACTACGCTGCCATCGGCGCTGCGCAACGGCGTCAGCAGCCAGAAGCCGTTGCCAAGCTCGGTGACGGCCTGGACCGGGGTGGTCAGTTCATACAGAAAATTGCCGGTAAGGCGGACATGACGGTACTCGTCATTTTCAGCGGTGATGCGCGGCCAGCTTTCCCGGTCGGGAGCTGCCATCGCAGGGGAATGGACGCGTTGCTCAACCCGTTCGATCAGGTCAAGTTTCCATTGCAGGCGTTTCAACTGCCAGCTGCCCAGTGCTACAAAGCCGAAGAATAACAGCCCTGCGCAAGCAGCCAGCACCAGCCGCGTGGCGCGAGAGCGCTGCCGCGGCTTTACATCTTGTGCCGCAACAGCAGTGTTATCCGGCAATCCGTCGCCGGCCACCTTGCTGTGCGGCGCCTGGGTCATTGCATTTTCATGTTGTGCATGTCATGCGAAGCCGGCATGTTTTGCAACGATTCAGGTACGGTTTCCTGCATCGACGCTGGCGTCATGCCCGGCATCATATTGTGGTTGAGGTGATACATCACCCACAGCGAACCGCTCAGCATGATCCCTACCACCATGACCGTGAAGAGCATTGCCAGCATGGTCCAGCCACCTTCGGACTTGGTGTTCATGTGCAGGAAGTAGATCATGTGAACCACGATCTGCACGGCACCGAAAGCCAGCAGCACGATACCGGTAGTGCTGGATTTATCGATGACCTTGCCCATCACCAGCCAGAATGGAATGGCGGTCAGGATGACGGCCAGCACGAAGCCGGTGACATAGCTTTTTACAGTGCCGTGATCGACATGCGTGTCGTGATCATGGCTGTGTGGGACGACTAGCGCCGGATGTTGTTGATGCCCGCTCATGGCAAGACTCCCATCAGGTAGACAAAGGTGAAGACGCCGATCCAGACAACGTCAAGAAAGTGCCAGAACATCGACAGGCACATCAGGCGCCGGCCGTTTTCCGGTGTCAGGCCGTGACGACGGACCTGGAATATCAGCGTGATCAGCCAGATGATGCCGAAGCTTACGTGCAAGCCGTGGGTAGCCACCAGTGCAAAGAACGAAGTCAGGAAGCCGCTGCGTTGCGGGCCAGCGCCTTCGTGGATCAGGTGCGCGAACTCATACAGCTCGAAAGCGATAAAGCAGGCGCCAAGCACGCCGGTGATGACCAGCCAGGCGATGGTTGCACCTTGTTTCTTGCGCTGCATTTCCAGCATGGCGAAACCGTAGGTGATCGACGACAGCAGCAGCAACGCTGTGTTGAGGGCCACCAGTGGCAAGTCGAACAATTCAGCGCCGGTCGGGCCGCCTGCATAGTTGCGACCGAGGACAGCGTAGGTCGCGAACAGGCAGGCAAACACCAGGCAGTCGCTCATCAGGTACAGCCAGAAACCGAGCAAAGTGCCGTTTTCTGGATGGTGCTCGCGCACAAAGTAGCGCGAGCTCGGATCGGCGCTCAGCGCGCCAGCGGAGGAAGTTGAGATATCAGACATGGCTAGCCAGCAAACGTGTGCGTTCACCCTCTGTGCGGATAACTTCATCCGCCGGGATGTGGTAATCGCGGTTGTAATTGAAAGTATGGATGATGACAGCGGCAACCATCGCTACGAAACCGAGGCCGGCCAACAGCCACATCTGCCAGATCAGCGCGAAACCAACTGCTGCACTCAGCCCGGCAATGATGAATCCGGCAGCCGTATTCTTCGGCATGTGGATATCGGTAAAGCCTTGCTGCGGACGAACATAGTTGTTGTTCTTCATGTCGGTCCATGCATCGTTGTCGTGCACCACTGGTGTGAACGCGAAGTTATAGTCTGGCGGCGGCGACGAAGTCGACCATTCCAGAGTACGGCCACCCCAAGGATCGCCAGTCGTGTCACGCAGTTCGTGACGGCGACGGAAGCTGACCACCAGTTGGACCAGGAACGAAGCGATACCGAGTGCGATCAGGACAGCACCGAATGCAGCGATGATGAACCAGATCTGCAGCGACGGATCTTCGAAGTGGCTCATGCGGCGAGTCACACCCATCAGGCCCAGTACGTACAGCGGCATGAAGGCGAAGTAGAAGCCGATGGTCCAGAACCAGAAGCAGCAACGGCCCCAGAAATCGTCGAGCTTGTAACCAAATGCCTTCGGGAACCAGTAGTTGATACCGGCAAACATACCGAACAGGACGCCACCGATGATCACGTTGTGGAAGTGAGCGATCAGGAACAGGCTGTTATGCAGCACGAAGTCGGCTGGCGGTACTGCCAGCAGCACGCCGGTCATGCCACCGATGACGAAGGTGATCATGAAGCCCATGGTCCACAGCATTGGCACTTCAAAGCGGATACGGCCGCGGTACATGGTGAACAACCAGTTGAATATCTTGGCCCCGGTCGGGATCGAGATGATCATCGTGGTGATGCCGAAGAACGAATTGACGCTTGCCCCCGACCCCATGGTGAAGAAGTGATGCAGCCATACCAGGTAGGACAGGATGGTGATAACCACAGTCGCATAGACCATCGAGGTATAACCGAACAGACGCTTGCTGCTGAAGGTCGATACCACTTCCGAGAAAATACCGAAGGCTGGCAGGATCAGGATGTATACCTCTGGGTGACCCCAGATCCAGATCAGGTTGACATACATCATGGCGTTGCCGCCCATGTCATTGGTGAAGAAATTGGTGCCGACCACGCGGTCCAGCGCCAGCATGCCCAATACGGCGGTCAGCACAGGGAATGCAGCGACGATCAGGACGTTGGTGCACAGCGCGGTCCAGGTGAACACCGGCATCTTCATCATGTTCATGCCAGGCGCACGCATCTTGACGATGGTCACGATCAGGTTGACCCCGGACAGCAAGGTCCCTACCCCGGCAATCTGCAATGCCCAAATGTAGTAGTCGACCCCCACATCCGGACTACCCAGGATGCCGGACAGCGGCGGATACGCGAGCCAGCCGGTACGAGCGAATTCACCGACGAACAGCGAAGCCATGACCAGGCCACCACCGAATGTGGTCATCCAGAAGCTGAAGTTATTGAGGAACGGGAAAGCCACGTCGCGGGCGCCGATTTGCAGCGGTACGACATAGTTCATCAGGCCGGTAACCAGCGGCATGGCGACGAAGAAAATCATGATCACGCCGTGCGCGGTGAAGATCTGGTCGTAATGGTGCGGTGGCAGGAAGCCGGCGGAATCGCCGAACGCGAAGGCTTGCTGGGCGCGCATCATCAGCGCATCGGCGAAGCCGCGCAGCAGCATTACCAGGCCCAGCACCATGTACATGATGCCGATCCGTTTGTGGTCGATGCTGGTGAACCAGTCGCGCCACAGGGTGCCCCATACGCGGTAATAAGTCAGCGCGGCAAGCAACGCCACGCCGCCGATTGCGACCATGGCGAAGGTCACCAGCAGGATCGGTTCGTGAAAGGGAATCGCGTCCCAGGTGAGACGGCCGAAGATCAGCTTGGTCAGATCAATATGGTCTAGCATTGTTACTTTCCGAGGAAAAAGGAGGACGCGGCGCCTGCCACGGCGCCAGTACCGGCAAAGCGGCACACTGGCTGAAAGGCTGCCAGGGCGGCTTGCTGGTGGTTATTCATGATGCATACCTGCCTTGACGTTGGTATCGGTGGCCATCATCTTGTCCATGCATACCTGGCCGGGCTCGACGCAACGGTTGACGATCGCGTGGTACAGATCGCTATCGACAGCCGCAAAACGGCGTACCGGATCGCGTTCGCTAGGCTTTTCCAGTTCCAGGTACTCAGCGCGCTTCAGCGCTCCGCCACCGGCCTTGGCATCTTTCACCCATTGATCGAAATTTTCTGCTGTCATGCCGTGGAACTTGAAGCGCATGCCGGAGAAGCCGGCGCCGCTATAGTTCGCCGAGAAACCTTCAAACTCACCCGGCTTGTTGATGACGGCGTTGAGCGAGGTTTCCATGCCTGGCATCGCGTAGATCTGACCGGCCAGCGCAGGAATGAAGAACGAATTCATCACTGTCGAAGCGGTAATCTTGAAGCGGATAGGCATGTCGACCGGCGCAGCCAGCTCATTGACCGTGGCGATACCCTGCTCCGGATAGATGAACAGCCATTTCCAATCCAGCGCGACGACTTCGACGGTAAGCGTCTTGGTGTCGGCCGAAATCGGACGGTCTGCATCCAGGCGCGACAGCGGCCGGTACGGATCGAGGGTATGGGTGCTGATCCAGGTCAGCAGGCCGAGGGCGATGATGATGAGCAGCGGTGCGCCCCAGATTACCAGTTCGAGCTGGGTCGAGTGATCCCAGTCTGGTTCATAGCGCGCCGCGGTATTGTTTTTCCGGTAGCGCCAGGCAAACCATATAGTCAATGCGATCACCGGAATGATGATGAGCAGCATCAATAATGTGGAGACGATGATGAGGTGGCTCTGCTGTTTGGCAATGTCACCTGACGGATTCATTACCACCGTATTGCACCCGGCCAATAAAATGACGGGGAGAAGGAGCAGTCCGCGACGAACTATTAGAGAAAACATGCAGTAAAGTTCCAGTCGAAGCAAGAAAATCATGATAATGTACAACTACTGGTGTGCGTTGGCGATTGGACGTTTTGTCCTACCCTTGCAAGCGACATTTGGAAGGGGTTGGCGCACTCTCAGGCCGCAACTTACTTTGTGAGAAATGACGATCATGACCAGTATCCATATAAATAGCGAACATTCCGCCAATTTTTCGTCTCAGTCAACCGTCAAAGACGGCCAAACTACAAGGTCTGACCACCCGGAAATTGCTCCGGGCGAAATTGCGATTGGCGTGGTTATCGGCCGCGCCTCCGAGTATTTCGACTTCTTCGTCTACGCTATAGCCTCAGTGCTGGTGTTCCCGGCGGTCTTTTTCCCGTCTGAACCGCAGTTGGAAGGCACATTGTATGCGTTCGTCATCTTTTCGTTTGCTTTTTTAGCGCGACCGTTTGGCACTGTTGCGTTCATGGCAATCCAGCGCTACTTCGGGCGCGAAGTAAAGCTTACCGCCGCATTGTTTATCCTCGGCTTGTCCACCGCAGGCATTGCCTTCCTGCCAACTTATGAGCATCTGGGCTTCGCCTCGATCGTCCTGTTGTCGCTGTTGCGTATCGGCCAGGGCATTGCCCTCGGCGGCTCCTGGGACGGCCTGCCTTCCCTGCTCGCCCTCAACGCCCCGGCCAACAAGCGCGGCTGGTACGCCATGATGGGCCAGCTCGGCGCGCCGATCGGCTTCATCGTTGCCGGCAGCCTGTTCGCCTACATGCTCGCCAACCTGACGACCGACGATTTCCTCGACTGGGGCTGGCGCTATCCTTTCTATGTCGCTTTTGCAATTAACGTAGTGGCCTTGTTTGCCCGCCTGCGCCTGGTTTCGACCCCGGAATACGCACGCCTGCTCGACGAACGCGAACTGGAACCGACCAACGCCATCGAAATGACCCGGTCGCAAGGCCGCAACCTGATCATCGGCGCCCTGGCGGCACTGGCGAGCTATGCGTTGTTCCATCTGGTCACCGTGTTCCCGTTGTCATGGATCACCTTGTATTCGTTGCGCGCACCGAGCGACTTCCTGCACATCGAGATCATCGGCGCGGTCCTCATGGCCGTCGGCGTGGTCGCCTCGGGCTTGATTGCCGATCGCATTGGACGACGCACCACGCTTGGCGCCTGCGCACTGTTGATTGCCATCCTCAGCGCGTTCGTACCGACCTTGATGAACGGCGGCGAATTTGGCCAGAACGCATTTATTTTGCTAGGTTTCAGCCTGCTTGGTCTGTCCTACGGCCAGGCGGCCGGCGCAGTAACGGCAAATTTCCCTGCCAAGTATCGCTATACCGGCGCCGCATTGACTTCCGATCTGGCATGGCTGGTTGGCGCAGGTTTCGCACCACTGGTTGCACTCGGGCTGTCAGCGCACTTCGGCCTGGCCTACGTCAGCTTCTACCTGCTGTCGGGCGCCGCTTGCTCAATGGCAGCCTTGAGCCTGAATCGCGCCCTGGAAATCCGCGACTGACCTAAACTGCACTCCTACGGGGAAGCGAGTTCGACCAATGGATCGACTCCTTCCCCGGCCTAAACAAGCCTACAATCCCAGGTAAGCCTGCTGCACCGCCGGATCGTCGATCAAGGTCTTGGCAGCGCCACTGTGCACAATCCGTCCGTTTTCCATGACATAGCCGCGACTTGCGCCCGATAGGGCAAGTTGCACGTCCTGCTCCACCAGCAACACCGTCACGCCATCCTGTTGAATCGCCGCCAGCACATCCATTAGCTGCTGCGCCACCACTGGCGCCAGGCCGAGACTCATTTCATCGATCATCATCAGCACCGGCGCCGCCATCAGTGCACGTGCGATAGCGCACATCTGCTGTTCACCGCCCGACATGCTGCCGGCCAGTTGGCGCCGCCGCTCCTTCAGTCGCGGGAAAATGTCGTACATCTTGTCCAGGTCACGCGCGACGGCGGCCTTGTCCTGGCGCCGATAGCTGCCCATCAACAAGTTGTCCTGCACCGTCATCCGATCAAACAGCTGCCGACCTTCCGGCACCTGCACCAGGCCCATGCCGAAAATCTGATCAGGCATCGCGCCAACCAGTTCGCGCCCGTTCATGACAATGCTGCCGCTGCATGGCAGCATGCCCGACAGCGCGCGTAGCAAAGTCGTCTTGCCGGCGCCGTTGCTGCCGACCAGCGCCACCATTTCAGCCGGATAAATTTCCAGGCTCACGCCATGCAGCACCAGCATTTCGCCGTAGCCGGCACTCAGGTTATCGACTTTAAGCAAAGGAATGACGTTCGCCTGGGCACTCATGAACGCTTCTTTCCCAGGTAGGCCTGCACCACGACGGGATCCGACAGCACCTCATCCGGCGTGCCATCGGCGATCTTTTCTCCGTGATGCAGCACCAGCAAACGATCCGACAGGCTTTTGATGGCTTTGATAACGTGCTCGATCACCAAGATGCTGATGCCGCTGTCGCGTACTTTGCGCAGCAGATCGATGACTTCATCGATCTCGACGTGATTCAGGCCGGCCATGATCTCGTCGCACAGCAGCAGCTTGGGCTGCATCGCCAATGCTTTTGCCAGCTCCAGCCGTTTGCGCCCGGGTCCGCCCAATTCATCGGCGCGCTGATCTGAATACTTGTTCAAGCCGACGAATTCAAGGCAAGCGCGCGCCTGCTCACGCGCCTGCGCCAGCTTGGCATGGCCGCCCTCGCGCCCGAACAATGCGCCAACTGCAACGTTGTCCAGCACCGACAACCCCGGAAACGGCCGCATGATCTGGAACGTGCGGCCAATGCCGAGCCGCGCCCGGCGGAATGCCGGCACGCCGTTGATGGCAGCGCCCTGAAACAGCAACTCGCCCGAACTCGGCGCCAGCGTTCCGCTGATCAGGCTGATCAAGGTGGTCTTGCCGGCGCCGTTGGGACCGATCAGACCGAGGATTTCGCCCTGCTCCAGCGTCAAACTGACGTCATTGACGGCGATCAAGCCAGCAAAACGCCGGCTCGCATGGCGCACTTCCAGCAGCGCGCTCATAACCGATGCGCCCTGATGTTTTCGATGAAATAGCGCCAACCGCTTCGACGGAAGCGACGCAGCACATCGGCAAGGCCAAGCGGCATCAGCACCACCGCAGCCACGATCACGACGCCGAAGAACAAACCGGCAATCGCAGTCACTTCGCTCGACAGGAACTCCGAAATGGCGGACAGCGACAGTGCGCCGACGATTGGCCCCAACACGGTGCCGGGGCCGCCAAACACCGCCATGATGATCATCTTGACGTTGAGGCTGATGTCGAAGGCGCTTTCCGGATCGAGGAAGGTGATCCAGTAGGCGTGAATACCGCCGGCCAAAGCACTGAAAACGCCCGACAGCGCGAATGCCAGGACCTTGTACAAGGTCGTGTTGACGCCCATGACGGCTGCCGCCTCTTCATTTTCGCGGATGGCGATGAGCCCGAAGCCGAAGCGGCTGCGTGTCAGCCAGAAGACAGTCAACGTTGCAAGCGTCAGCAACCCCAGCGACAATTCATAGAACAATCGGTCGTTGTTCAGCGGCGGCAGGACCAGGCCGATGTTCTGACCGGCCAACCCGATATTCGAGACGATCGCCGTCATGATCTGCGACAGCGCCAGCGTAGCAATCGCGAAGTAGTGTCCCCTGAGACGCAATACCGGCAGTCCCAGCAGGACGGCGAAGACAACCGCCAGCAGTACACCGAACAGCATGCCCACGCCGAACGGCAGGTGCCATTGCACCATGGCGATGGCGACCCCATAACCGCCCAATCCGTAAAAGACCGAATTGCCGAACGAGGCGTAGCCTGCATAGCCGCCAATGATATTCCAGCCCTGCGCCAGCACCGCCAGCAGCAAGGCGTTGATGCCGAACTGGACCAGGACATCCGAGCCATACCAGGGCACGCCGGCAAACAGCAGCAGCGCGGCCAGCAGCAGGCAAATTCGCCATGTCTTCATGAAGTTTTCCCCAGCAAGCCACTCGGACGCACAACCAGCACCAGGATCAGGATGCCGAAGCTGGCGACATCGGCAAAGGTCTGGCCGATGTACAAGGCCGTTAACGATTCGACGATGCCCAGGAACAGCCCGCCGACAATCACGCCCAACGGATTATCGAGGCCGCCGATGATCGCAATGGCAAAGGATTTGGCGGTGAGCGCCGCGCCGACATAGGGATTGATCTGCGACACGGTGCCGTATAGCGTACCGGCAGCGCCGGCAAGCGCAATACCCAAGCCGAATGTCATCGCATACAGGTGACGCGGTTCGACGCCATACAGCCGTGCCGCCACCAGATTCTGGGCAGTGGCGCGAATCGCCCGTCCAAGGCGCGTATGCAACAGGAACAACCACATGCCGACTGTCAGCACGATCGCCACGCCAAACGCACCCAGGCGCGCCAGCGGCAGCACCACCGGGCCAAAAGTCAGGCTATTGCCGGCGTAGGGCGGATTGATAGTCCGAAAATCTGCGGAAAATACCAGCTGCGCCAGGTAGGTCAACACCACTTCCAGCCCGAAGGTAATCAGCAGCGTATTGAACATCGGCGCCCGGATCACCAGGTTCAGCAAGCCGCGTTGCAAAGCGTAGCCGACGCCAAACATGATGACCGCAGTGATCGGCAAGCCCAAAAACGGGTCAATGTGCGCGTAAGTGTAGAGATACCAGGAAGCGTAGGCGCCCAGCATGATGAAAGCGCCATGCGCCAGGTTGACGATATTCAGCACGCCCCAAACCAGGGCCAAGCCGAGCGCCATGACAGCGTACAGGCCGCCCAGAAGCGTGCCGTTGATCAGGACTTGTGCGAGCAGATCCACCTGGCGCCTCGATCAGCCGGCGATTTAGCGTGCGTTCCAGGCCGGCATCGGATACTTCGGTTGTTTCACAAAGCCCTTCGCACCGTAGATTTCCGCCAGGTTTTCGCCCTGCACTTGAATCACCACTTGCGGCAAATCGATCTGGCCCTGCGCGTTGAACGCGATCGGGCCGTACAGGCTGTCGAACTTGATCTTTGCCAGGGCGTCACGCACCTTCTGCGGATCGATACTACCGGCATCCTCCATGGCCTGCACCAGCGCCTCTACATCGGCAGCGCCTGAGGCGGCGTGGTAATCCGGGTCATAGCCGAACCGGGCCTTGTACTCCTTGGCGAACTGCAGCGCATCGCCAAACCAGCGATCCTTCAAGGTGGTGGATGGCAGCCAGGGTGTCATGCCGAAGGCGTAATCGGCATCCTTGCCCAAAGCCTTGCGAAAATCTTCGCTCGGCACGCCCACCGTAAACGAATACAGTTTTGGCGCCACCGCCAGGCTCTTGGCTTGCCGCACGAAATTCAGGATTTCCGTCTCATGGCCGGCGACCAGCACCACGTCGACATTCTTGCTCTTGATCTGGGATAGCAGGGAATTGAAATCCGTCGCATTGGTGCTGTAGCGCTCGTCCATCACGACGTTCAATCCGGCCTGTTTCAGCTTGGGACGGGTGCCTTCCGCCACCGACACGTCAAAAGCGTCGTCCGCATACAGCAAGGCGACTGAGCTCGGTGCCGGCTTGAGCAATTTGAGCATGTCGACGGTGCTGCCAAAGTAATTGCTGGCCGGCGCCAGGGTGCCGAATATGTAGTTGAATTTACGTGAAAAAATCTGATCCGAAGCGCCTCCGCCCTGCACCATCGGAATTTTGTACTTTTCCGACACTGCCGAATCGGCCAACGCAAAATTGCTGGCGAATGGCCCCAGCAGCAAATTGGCCTTGTCTTCGGTCACCAGCCGTGTGTATTGACGTACGCTCAGGTTGACGTCGGATTGGTTGTCGTAAAGTCTCAGCACCAGCTTGTGCGACTGGCCGCCGACCTTGGCCCCTCCCGCCGCGTTAATTTTATCGATCGCGAGTTGGTAGGCGTCGCGGTAATAGCGCCCGGTATTGGCAACCGGGCCGGTCAGTTGGACCGAGGCGCCGAGGACCACATCCTGGGCCAGGGCAGCGCCGGCGGCAAAGCAAGTGATGAGGAGGACAAACAGGCGAGATAGCAGATGTGAAGATAGCAGACGTGAACGTTGAATTAACATGATGTGCGCTTTCTTATAGGAATTGCGACTCGTGATATTCATTCAGGCTGCATGAAGCTTACTCCCGCGATCAAGCGAAAGCAAATTAATCGCCCTTGCGCGGCAGCCATTAGCCGGCAATGACGCCTTCGCCGACATGCTTGATGCGATCTGAAATTACTGCAAAATCAGCTAGAATTGGCGAGCCGAACGAGACCGGCGGTGTCCGAATATCCAATTGCGCCGGTTCGCAAGATCGCGCTGTAGATGCCGGACACACTAAACATGACTGCCGAAAGCCAGAAATTGCAAAAAATTCCAGAATGGCATGACGTTGACGATGCGGTTTTCAAGAACGAAATCATTGCGCAGTACCGGCCAGCAGTCCTAAGGGGATTTGTCAGGAAGTGGCCGGTGGTCCGGCATGGATTAAATTCGCCGGAAGCCGTTTGCCGCTATCTGCATGGATTCGACAATGGCAACCATGTCGACGCCATCATGACGCCGCCTGAGGTAAAAGGCAGAATTTTCTATCAGGGCGACATGAATGGTTTCAATTTCATGCGCAACCGGCTGCCGGTGTCGGCAGTGCTCGATCAATTGCTGCGCTACGCTCAATTCCCGGAGCCGCCGTCGGTCGCCGTACAGAGCGCCAGGATTGCGGATTGCATGCCCGGCTTTTTAGATGAAAACAAGCTGACCGCGCTTGATCCATCGATCTTGCCGCGGATATGGATAGGCAACAAGGTGACGGTCCCGGCGCATATCGACGAGGCGCACAATATCGCCTGCTCGGTCAGCGGCCGCCGCCGCTTCACGCTGTTTCCACCGGAGCAGGTAGCCAATCTGTATATCGGCCCGCTCGATTACGCCCCAACCGGCGCCCCAATCAGCATGGTGTCGCTGAACCAGCCGGATTTTCAACGCTATCCGAAATTCAAGGAAGCGCTGGCCGCCGCGCAAGTGGCGGAACTGGAGCCAGGCGACGCGATTTATATTCCGACCTTATGGTGGCATCACGTCGAATCGCTTGGGAAGATCAATATATTGATTAACTACTGGTGGGGTGGTTCGATCGGCAGCGCCGACCAACCGCATTCACCGTTCGACGCCCTCTTCCACGCCTTGCTGAATATGAGGGGCTTGCCACCGGAAATCAGGTCGGCCTGGGGCGCGATGTTTAATCATTTCGCGTTCGACGCAGACGCCGATCCGACCGCACACATACCAGCGCATCGCCATGGGGTTCTTGGAGATCTGCCGCCGGAATCGGCGGCGCAGCTGAGGAAATGGCTGGCAAGTAAGCTCCAGCCATAGTTGCGACAAGCGCCCGGACCGCTAATGCAGTGCCGGGCTTACGGGCGTTGCTGTGAATTATTGCGTATTTTATTGCGTATTTTATTGTTTATTGCGCGGGACATACCCGGTCACACGCCAGACACCGTTCGGATCGAGTTGGAAGCTGATCAATTCGAAAACCGTCGTGCCGTCCCGAAGATCGGTAGCGTAATCAATATTGGCATACAATCCTGGCGGCGTATCGCCGGCCTGCGTGTTGTAGCGAATCCGCACGACCGACGCCCATCGCCGTTGTGCTACTGTGCCAATCGTCGCTCTGGCCTGGCGGATATTCTTTACGAAGGTGTCCTTTGGAAGTTTTGCCTTGACGAAGCTGGCCGCACCTTCCCAGACATCTCCGGAACCGTCACGATCGATTTGTTGTAAGATCGTGATGCCATTCTGAATCAGCGCATCGGCTGAGCTGCCCTCCTGCGCCATGGCAGTCGTTGAAAATCCTGTAAGCAGGCAAATAAACGAGAGCAAAACAAAAATACGCTTCATCATGACATTCCTTTCGGCAGGACCGTTATTTTAATGTCGCTATTATTAACCAATCTTGGCCTGTGCACGTTGGAATTGTTTGTTATTGACTATGAATTGTGTTCAGTGCGGCAAACTATAGACAGTCTTGGGGGCGAATGCCCGGGCCGACAACAGCTGAGCCTGACTCGCCTCCAAGACACGTCAGATGGATGCGCCGGCTATCCGTGCGTACGGATAGCCGACACAACATCTTGCCTTACCAGGAATACCCAACACCGGCATTAATCAACGTACGGCTGCCGGAGGTGGTGCTGACACCGAACTTGACGATGGTGTCGCGGCGTACATACGCACTGGCGCCAATTGCCAGCGCGGTATAGCCGGCGTAGCTGCCGATACCGGCTCCCAGCGAGAATGTCTTGCCCGCTTCGACTTGCGGCAAACCTGCAAGTGCCCCTGCCATCGCAACCCCACTATAGGCCAGACGCTGCACATCACCGATTTGCGACGACACCTGGTTCAACTGCGAGACGTTGACGGCATCTGTGGCGTTGATGCCGGCGGCAACATTGGTGATCCGGCGTTCGCTGCCAGGAGCGCCAACCGAAACCGTGTTGTCCTGGCTCGCCACCGAACCGGCTCCCAATGCGACCGAATTGTTTCCGATGGCCTGGGAATTCTGTCCGATAGCGGTAGAAGAAGTCCCGCTGGCTTGCGCGTTATTGCCCAGGCTTGCAGCTCCGCTTCCCGAAGCCAATGCACGGAAGCCGATCGCCGTCGAATTAACACCCGTTGCACGCGCATTCGAGCCGTAAGCGGTAGCACCGTCCTGGGTCGCTTGCGCACACAGCCCGGAACCTGTGGCATCAATGCCGTTGACGCTGGTGCAACCGGCCACGTTTACCGTGTTGACCGCTGTCCCGCTGATGCCCCGGGTCTGTGCGGTGCCGTCCCCGTTGGAGGCGCCAATAGTAGTTCCGCCCAATGTCGCGCCGGTTTGGTTGGCGTGGTTGGATGCATTCACCAATGAAGACAATGACGTCGACAGTGAATTTGCACCGTTAGTAAGTGTAGTCAGCCCTGACGAAAGCGACGTGACCTGGCTCAAACCTGTGGACAGCGATGACAACCCGGTAGACAACGATGAAATACCTGTCGATGTCGACGTTGACAAGGAATTCACATTGCTGATCGTGCTGGACAAGCCGGTCGACAAGGAACTCACATTCGATGTGGTGCTGGAAAGTCCGGTTGACAGCGAATTGATGCTGCTGGTGTTGGTCGACAGCCCGGTCGAAGTCGAAGTCGACAACGAATTCAAGTTGCTGTTGGTCGTGCTCAACCCGGTCGACAAGGAACTGATGCCTGCCCCCGTTGCCGTCGACAGCGAGCTCAACTGTCCGTAGTTGACGGCATCGGTGGTGTTGGTCCCGGCTGCGACGTTGATGATCTTGCGTTCGCTGCCCACCGAACCTACCGACACCACGTTGCTCATTCCGCCGTCGGTCGAACCCGCGCCGAGCGCCACGGAATTCATGCCGGTCGCATTCGCGTTGGCGCCGATCGCCACCGATCCGGTTCCGGCTTTTACCGAAGCATCGTCTGACCCATTTTGCAAGCCATCCGCTTTGAAGTAATTATAGACGCCATCTTTCTGCAGATTGGATGACACCGTCGACAACGATGCGACATTGCCATTGATTGTGCTCAACCCGGTCGACAGCGAGGTTACATTGCTGTTGGTTGAGCTCAAGCCAGTCGACAGCGAAGTGATGCCGCTCGTTGCCGTGCTCAAGCCAGTCGAGGTTGATGTCGACAGCGACGTCATGTTGCTGTTAGTTGAACTCAAGCCGGTCGACAACGAAGTGATGCCGCTGGTGGCTGTGCTCAAACCAGTCGAGGTCGAGGTTGAGAGCGACGTCACGTTGCTGTTTGTTGTGCTCAGGCCGGTTGACAACGAAGTGATGCCGCTCGTTGCAGTGCTCAAACCGGTGGACGTCGATGTCGATAACGACGCCACATTACTATCGGTAGTGCTCAAGCCGGTCGACAACGAGTTGATACCGCTTGTTGCCGTACTCAGGCCAGTCGACGTCGAGGTCGACAACGACGTTACGCTGCTGTTCGTTGTGCTCAAACCGGTCGACAACGAAGTGATACCGCTGGTTGCTGTACTCAAGCCAGTCGATGTTGATGTTGACAGCGACGCGACGTTGCTATCGGTCGTGCTCAATCCGGTCGACAGCGAATTGATGCCGCTGGTCGCTGTGCTTAAACCCGTCGAAGTCGATGTCGACAGTGAGGCAACATTGCTGTCGGTCGTGCTTAGGCCGGTCGACAAGGAATTGATACCGCTGGTTGCCGTGCTCAAGCCGGTCGATGTAGAAGTCGACAACGAGGCCACATTGCTGTTTGTCGTGCTCAAGCCGGTTGAAGTCGATGTCGACAGTGAGGCGACATTACTGTCGGTTGTGCTCAGGCCAGTCGACAAGGAATTGATGCCGCTTGTTGCGGTACTCAAGCCAGTCGATGTCGAAGTTGACAGCGATGCTACGTTGCTGTTCGTCGTGCTCAGGCCAGTTGAGGTCGAGGTCGACAGCGAAGCAAGGTTGCTATCGGTCGTGCTCAGGCCAGTCGACAACGAATTGATGCCGCTGGTTGCCGTGCTCAAACCGGTCGATGTCGAGGTCGACAACGATGCGACATTGCTGTTCGTTGTGCTCAGACCAGTTGAGGTCGAAGTCGACAGCGAAGCAAGGTTGCTATCGGTTGTGCTCAGGCCAGTCGACAACGAATTGATGCCGCTGGTTGCCGTTCTCAAACCGGTCGATGTCGAGGTCGACAACGATGCGACATTGCTGTTCGTTGTGCTCAGACCAGTTGAGGTCGAAGTCGACAGCGATGCAAGGTTGCTATCGGTTGTGCTCAGGCCCGTCGACAACGAATTGATACCGCTGGTTGCTGTGCTCAAGCCAGTTGAGGTCGAAGTCGATAACGAAGCGACATTGCTGTTTGTCGTGCTCAGACCGGTTGAGGTCGAAGTCGACAGTGAGGCAAGGTTGCTATCGGTTGTGCTCAGGCCAGTCGACAAGGAATTGATGCCGCTGGTTGCTGTACTCAAGCCGGTCGATGTCGAAGTCGACAGCGAAGCAAGGTTGCTGTTTGTCGTACTCAGACCGGTTGAAGTCGAGGTTGACAGCGAAGCAAGGTTGCTATCGGTTGTGCTCAGGCCAGTCGACAAGGAATTGATGCCA
>NZ_JBIUZX010000009.1:160339-160895 GCF_044745265.1 Collimonas sp. NPDC087041 | reverse complement strand
CACTGGTTGCTGTACTCAAGCCAGTCGATGTCGAAGTTGACAGCGAAGCGACGTTGCTGTTTGTCGTGCTCAAGCCGGTTGAAGTCGAAGTCGACAGTGAGGCAAGGTTGCTATCGGTTGTGCTCAGGCCAGTCGACAAGGAATTGATGCCACTGGTTGCTGTACTCAAGCCAGTCGATGTCGAAGTTGACAGCGAAGCGACGTTGCTGTTTGTCGTGCTCAAGCCGGTTGAAGTCGAAGTCGACAGCGATGCTACGTTGCTGTTCGTCGTGCTCAGGCCAGTTGAGGTCGAGGTCGACAGCGAAGCAAGGTTGCTGTTCGTCGTGCTCAGACCGGTAGAGGTCGAGGTCGACAACGAAGCAAGGTTGCTGTTCGTCGTGCTCAGACCGGTAGAGGTCGAGGTCGACAACGAGGCAAGGTTGCTGTTCGTCGTGCTCAAACCGGTAGAGGTCGAGGTCGACAACGAGGCAAGGTTGCTGTTCGTCGTGCTCAAACCGGTAGAGGTCGAGGTCGACAACGAGGCTACATTGCTGTTTGTCGTGCTCAGGCCGGTTGA
>NZ_JBIUZX010000009.1:0-160241 GCF_044745265.1 Collimonas sp. NPDC087041 | reverse complement strand
GAGGTCGAAGTCGACAGTGAGGCAAGGTTGCTATCGGTTGTGCTCAGGCCAGTCGACAAGGAATTGATGCCGCTTGTTGCTGTACTCAAGCCAGTCGATGTCGAAGTCGACAGCGAAGCAAGATTGCTGTTTGTCGTGCTCAAACCGGTAGAGGTCGAGGTCGACAACGAGGCTACATTGCTGTTTGTCGTGCTCAGGCCGGTTGAGGTCGAAGTCGACAGTGAGGCAAGGTTGCTATCGGTTGTGCTCAGGCCAGTCGACAAGGAATTGATGCCGCTTGTTGCTGTACTCAAGCCAGTTGATGTCGAAGTCGACAGCGAAGCAAGATTGCTGTTTGTCGTGCTCAAACCGGTTGAGGTCGAAGTCGACAGCGAAGCAAGGTTGCTATTTGTCGTGCTCAAACCGGTTGAGGTCGAGGTCGACAACGAGGCCACGTTGCTGTTTGTCGTGCTCAAGCCGGTTGAAGTCGAAGTCGACAGCGAAGCAAGATTGCTGTTTGTCGTGCTCAAGCCGGTTGAAGTCGAAGTCGACAGCGAAGCAAGGTTGCTGTTTGTCGTGCTCAAACCGGTTGAGGTCGAAGTCGACAGCGAAGCAAGGTTGCTATTTGTCGTGCTCAAACCGGTAGAGGTCGAGGTCGACAACGAGGCCACATTGCTGTTTGTCGTGCTCAAACCGGTCGACAAGGAATTGATGCCGCTGGTTGCTGTGCTCAAGCCAGTCGATGTTGAGGTCGACAACGATGTCACGTTGCTATTGGTCGTGCTCAGACCTGTTGAGAGCGAACCGATTTGCGAAGTGACCGAACCGACCGAGGACGACAACGAAGTCACCGCAGTATTGGTTGCATAGAGCTGCGAACCATTGATGGCGTCGGTACTGGTGCCGCTGATCTGACCTGCTGCAACATTCGTAATTTGACGCTCAGAACCTGGAGCCCCTACGCTTACTACACTAGTCGGGCTGGCTCCGGCGAAATTGTATGTCTGACCACCAATCACAGCGCTAGCCGTAGGGTTCGGCGCAGCAGTCACCGAGCCTGCGCCAAGTGCCACGGCACCTGTGTTGTTCGCTAGCGCACCCTGACCGATCGCAACCCCGCCCGTCACAGTCGTGGAAGCACCATCGCCAACGGCGACGCTGCTAGCGCCGGATGCGCTCGCGTTCGTACCTGCCGCCAGCGAATTGATGCCAGTCGCGCCGTTGTTATTGTAATTACCTTGCTGTACACCGTTGTCGTTGACGCTGTAATAATGCGTGCGCGTCGTGGAGACAACAGTGGACAGGCTCGAGACGTTGCTGTTGGTTGAACTCAGGCCAGTCGACAGCGAAGTCACATTGCTGTTAGTTGTGCTCAAGCCGGTGGACAGCGAAGTGATGCCAGTCGAAGCCGAAGTCGACAGCGATGTCACGTTGCTATTGGTCGTGCTCAAACCGGTGGACAACGAAGTGATACCTGTCGAGGCCGATGTCGACAACGAAGTCACGTTGCTGTTGGTCGTGCTCAGGCCAGTCGACAGCGAAGTCACATTGCTGTTGGCTGTGCTCAAACCGGTGGACAACGAAGTGATACCTGTCGAGGCCGATGTCGACAACGAAGTCACATTGCTATTGGTCGTGCTCAAGCCAGTCGACAGCGAAGTCACATTGCTATTGGTCGTGCTCAGGCCAGTCGACAGCGATGTCACATTGCTATTGGTCGTGCTCAGGCCAGTCGACAGCGATGTCACGTTGCTATTGGTCGTGCTCAGGCCAGTCGACAGCGATGTCACGTTGCTGTTGGTTGTGCTCAAGCCAGTCGACAGTGAAGTCACATTGCTGTTGGTCGTGCTCAAGCCAGTCGACAACGAAGTCACATTGCTATTGGTCGTGCTCAGGCCAGTCGACAGCGAAGTCACATTGCTGTTGGTCGTGCTCAGGCCAGTCGACAGTGAAGTCACATTGCTGTTGGTCGTGCTCAGGCCAGTCGACAGTGAAGTCACATTGCTGTTGGTCGTGCTCAAGCCAGTCGACAGCGAAGTCACATTGCTATTTGTCGTGCTCAGGCCAGTCGACAACGAAGTCACATTGCTATTGGTCGTGCTCAGGCCAGTCGACAACGAAGTCACATTGCTGTTGGTGGTGCTCAGGCCAGTCGACAACGAAGTCACATTGCTGTTGGTGGTGCTCAGGCCAGTCGACAACGAAGTCACATTGCTGTTGGTCGTGCTCAAGCCAGTCGACAACGAAGTTACGTTGCTGTTGGTGGTGCTCAGCCCAGTCGATAAGGACGCTTCTGCTACCCGTGATGTGCTAATGCCTGTCGAAGTCGAAGTCGACAACGACGTAACATTGCTGTTAGTTGTGCTCAGACCTGTGGACAACGAAGTGATACCCGTCGAAGCCGAAGTCGACAACGAAGTCACGTTACTGTTGGTTGTGCTAAGACCAGTCGACAAGGACGCTTCTGCTACCCGTGATGTGCTGATGCCTGTCGAAGCCGAAGTCGACAACGAAGTCACGTTACTGTTGGTTGTGCTAAGACCAGTCGACAGCGAAGTAATGCCGGTCGAAGCCGATGTCGACAACGATGTGACATTACTGTTAGTGGTGCTCAAGCCAGTCGACAGGCTAGTGATATTCGAGCCGATACCGCTCGCCACGGAGTACAACTGACTACCGTTGATGGCATCAGTACTACTGGCACTAATCAGTCCAGCGGCAACATTCTGTATGCGACGCTCAGATCCTGCCGCACCGACACTTATTACTCCTGAGGTCGAACCAGCGCCGGCGAACGGGCCATAGGTCGTGCTGCCTATCGTGGCATTGGTCACACTACCGGTGCCGCCGGTAGCTGCCGATGCAGTACTCGTCGTGGTGGCCGATTGACCTAATGCGACGGAACCAGCAACGCTGGCGTTGGCCGAAACGCCAATGGCTGCGCTACCTGAACCTGAAGCAGTTGCTCCCTCGCCAACAGCCGTCGCGTAGTTGCCAGAAGCGGAACTGAAGTCACCAATGGCAGTAGAGTTTCCCCCGGTGGCGGAAGCGTTACTCCCAATGGCTGTATCACGAGCATTAATGGGGTTAACAGATCCTGAAACACCTGCCTTCGCATTTAAACCAATTGCTACACCTTCGCTATTGTATGCATTCGCACTATCGCCCTGAGCGATACTGAAAGCACCGCTGACGGTCGCACCACGTCCAATAGCAATCCCGGAGGTAGCCGTGGCGCCGACTCCCGACTGCCCGCCAATTGCAATGGCGTCGGAGGCTGCGGCGGATGATCCGCCAGTAACATTGGCGCCCAGTGCTGTTGCACCGGCTCCACTCGCATTTGCCGTCCGGCCTATGGCCGACGAATAGTCTCCGATGGAGGTGGCGCCGGATCCGATAGCAATGCTGCGATTGCCGGTCGCGTTTGCATTTGTCCCTAATGCCAAGGCATTCGTCGCACTGGTCCCGGTCGCCGCTGCATAGCCGATTGCCAGGGAAGTCGCCCCTGCAGCGTTTGAAAGAACGCCAAATGCAGTGGAGGCGGACCCCGTAGCACTGGCGCTATTGCCAAATGCCGTAGAGGGAGCCAACCCGCTTGCATCTCCCACCGCCAGTGAATTTGTCCCGAACGCCATATCGTTTCCGAAGGCGGCATTGGCGCCATTGCCGATCGCAACTCCTGCAGATCCCGCCGCCACCGATTTCGCGCCTATCGCCACTGCATTGCTGGCGCTCGCTTTGGCTGTGTCGCCCAACGCTATCGCGCTCGCTCCAGAGGCAACAGATGTATTGCCAAGCGCCACCGCTCCTTGTCCAATCGCATTATTCCCATTCCCAATCGCCACCGCGCCATTTGCGGCGGTAGTACCCGCTGCATTGCCGGCTGCGATATTGTTCGCGCCGAGGGTAACCGCACCGGTACCATTCGAAATATTAGGATCTCCGATTGCAACAGCTCCATTGCCAGTTGCATTCTGCCCCATACCGATTGCCACGGCGCCGCCGGTAGCAGAAGAGGCATTGGCCGTGGTTCCGGAGGTGCCAATCGCGATGTTTTGTCCAGTCGCTCCCGAAATTGCGCCGGCACCTTGCGCTATGCCTAAAGCCCCCTTAACCGTGGCGCCGGTGCCGATGGCAATCCCGGATGTCGCTCCCGAACTAACGACAGCGCGGCCGATTGCGACCGAAGTATCGGCCAGCGCTTGTGCGCCGACAATACTGTTGTTTCCATTATTTCCGCCGCCTATTGCGGTGGAGCCGACTCCTGTCGCCTGGGTGTCATTGCCGACAGCCGTGCTTCCTGTATTGGTTGACTTGGAACCCGATCCCAACGCAATCGCGCTCGTCCCGCTGGCCAGTGAATTTTGTCCAAATGCTTGAGAGTAGTTGGCTGCGGCGTTGGCATTATTGCCAACTGCGATGGAAGTGACCCCGCTCGCAGTGGCGGTGGAGCCGGAGTTGCCTGCGATTGCAATCGCTTGGACTCCGGTCGCATTGCCGCCGCCGGCGTTATATTGCGCATGGGCCACGTTAACACCTGCGCCAGTCAAGAAGACTGCCATCGCAATCGCTTTGGCCGTTGCCGATTTACTGCGCTTGCCACGAGCTGCCGTATTTTCGGACACAGCGACCCAAGCACCGAGTGCTTCGCTGTAGACGGTACGATAGACTTTATTCATGATTGGCTCTATTCAAAATTGTCAATAATTTTGGTGGCAAGTGTTAATGCTTCTGAGATGCAACTACGTGGCCACCTTGGCTAATTTCCGATGAATGAATTACTGATCCGGTTCATTTTTCGATTGGCCGGAATTTATCATCGCGCCTAGTTTTATTTTTTATTTATTGACAATCTTTAACACTCATTAACCATGTTTCACAAATAAGTTTCCCGACATTAATTGTTAAGTTAAATAATGTAAAAAATCTCTCATTTTTTATCTAAAAGCATTGAATACAGGCATCTTCATTGCTATAAACCAAGATTCGCCAACCGTTTAATGGGGTGAAAATAATGTGGGTTTTGTCCACTCGCCGCAAAAAAAAACAATACTTAACAATCAAAGCGCGGTGATCGCCACCTCTCTGGAAATTGCCTAACGAAACTCCTGAAAAGATGCTGGTTCCGCTGCATTTGGAAGAAAGGTATTTGCATCGTCTTTTGCTATCAATCCGAGGGGCTGGAAGGGATCACAACAGCGCGCCAAGATGCAATTCCGTGACGTTCCGGTTGCAAGCTGGCTGAGGTAAAAAATGAAGGGGTAACCATCGGCAACGAGCAGCGCGATTCTGGTTCGGTTGTTTTTGAGAAAAGGATTATTGACACATGACGAAATTGTCATCCGTGTGTCATCTGTTCGTTTGAAGCTGCTGCCTACACTGCTGGTCAGCGATGGCAAACATCAGCTTCCGGTCAAGCGCAAGGCGCGCATGCCGATTAGCGGTCGAGGCTGTCGTCAACCTTCAATTTTTAGGAGAAACACCATGCGTATCCTGCCAACAATCCTGGCCGCCCTCACTCTCAGCGCAACCGCATCGGCTTTTGCCGAAGCACCGTATCCGCCTGAACAGCCATTCACTTCCACGCTGAGCAGAGCACAGGTCAAGCAACAAGTCGCAGAGGCCCAAGCCCAGGGTGTGCTGGAGCAAAGCGATGCCAGCTATCCGGTGATTGCAGCCCCAAGCGCACCGGAACCGCAACGGATGACAGCTCAGCATAGCGAGAGAAAAGATGGGCAAGAAAGCATTTATTCAGGCGCATAAGCCTGATTGACTGATTGATTGAGGCGACCCCTGGACCCGGCTGATACGCTCAGAGTTTGCGCGCCAAGGTCAGGCCGTCGCCGATTGGCAACATCGACAGATCGATTCGATCATCCCGATGTAATTTGTCATTGAGTTGCTGTAGCGCCGCTGTATCTGCATCGGTCGCAGGACTGGCAACGCTTCCGCTCCACAGGACATTGTCGATGGCGATCAACCCGCCACGGCGCAACAGTTTCAGGCAACGCTCGTAGTACGCATCGTAGCTGCTCTTGTCGGCATCGATGAAGGCAAAGTCATATTCTCCGGCCGCGCCCGCCGCCAGGCGCGCATCGAGTGTCTCCAGCGCCGGCGCCAGCCGCAAGTCGATCTTGTGCGCCACGCCGGCCTCTTCCCAATAAGGACGACCGATACGCGTGTAATCGTCGCTGATATCGCAGGCAAGTATTTCGCCGTCATCGGGCAGCGCCAGTGCCACGGTCAGCGCGCTATAGCCGGTGAACACGCCAATCTCAATAGTCCGACGCGCCCCGATAAGCCTTACCAGCAAGGCCATGAATTGGCCCTGCTCGGGTGATATCTGCATGGTGCCGCGCGCATGCGTGCTGGTCACTTCTCGCAATGCGGCTTGCACCGGATGTTCGCGCAGCGAATGTTGCAGCAGGTAGTTGTAGACGGTATCGTCAAGATTCAGCGTGCGGCGGGACATGGTTCTTGCTCCTCTGGTTGGGAGCGTTAATTTACCATGGCTGCCGCCTCACGCGCTTGATGCCAGCGCCGGTAACGACGCGTCAGGCGACGTGTACGCAACTGGTCGATCAACAAGCTGACCGCAGCTGAGTGTCGGCCGACCGCAGTGCGCCCCGCCCCCAGGATACGCAAGCGGCGCTTGATCAGTGCCATGCGCGCCACCGCCGCCATGACCTGGTCTTTCCAATCAACCTGCGGGCTGTCCGCGCTTGGGCCGTCGCCAGACTGCCATTTCGCCGGCAAATCGGGCGCTATCGCCAGCGCGGTTGCCATGCCCACCACCGCAACGCCGCCCGCCAGCACTTGCTCCGCCACAGCCTTGCGGCGGATGCCGCCGGTGGTCATCAGCGGCATGCGGGCGACCGCTGCCAATTTCTGCGCGAATTCCAGGAAGTAGGCTTCGCGCGCCAGCGTACGGCCGTCTGCCGAACGCCCTTGCATCGCCGGACTTTCATAGCTGCCGCCGGATAGTTCGACCAGATCCACCGACAGTTCGTTAAGCCAGAGGATGACTTGCCTGGCGTCGTCTTCGGAAAAGCCGCCGCGCTGAAAATCAGCCGAATTGAGCTTGACCGCCACGCAAAACCCCGCCTGGACCCGCGCCCTCACCGCGCGCACGACTTCCAGCAGCAAGCGTGCACGGTTGGCCAGGCTGCCGCCCCATTGGTCGCTACGTCGGTTGGTCAGCGGCGACAGAAATTGCGAAATCAGGTAGCCGTGGGCAGCATGGATTTCGACGCCGTTGAAACCTGCCCGTTCGGCCGCTTGGGCAGTATCAGCAAAGCGCTCAATGATTTCCCTGATTTCTGCTTCCTCCATGGCTTTCGGCTGTACGAAGAGCTTGCTGTGCTTACCCATGTCGAGCGCCACCGCCGACGGCGCCCACGCAGTACCGCCCATGGCGGCCAAGATCTGGCGACCGGGATGGTTAATCTGCATCCAGACCTGCGCACCCTCGCCTTTCGCCACCTCCGCCCATTGCTTGAACGGAGCCAGCGGCGTTCCGGATTCCAGCACGACGCCGCCCGGTCCAGTCAATGCCCGGCCATCGACCATGACATTGCCGGTAATGATCAGGCCGGCGCCGCCCTGTGCCCAGGCGCGATATAGGCGAAGGATCGCCGAGCCTGGCAATTGCCCCTCGTCGGCCATGTTTTCTTCCATGGCGGCTTTGGCCAGGCGATTGGGCAAGACGCTGCCATTCGGCAGTTGCAAGGGTGAAAACAGGGCTGATGACATGATGAACTCCAATTCTGAGGGAAGAATGGGTGTATCCTAAGCTTGAAGTCAACTTGAAGGTCAAGCGATATGAAAATTGGTGAATTGGCGGAGCAGACCGGCTTGGCGCCGTCGGCCATCCGCTATTACGAACACAGCGGCCTGCTGCCGAAAGCCACGCGCGGCGCCAACGGTTACCGGGTTTATGCCGAAACCGCCGTGGAACGCCTGCGTTTGATTCAGATGGCGCAGAATCTGGGGTTTTCCCTGGACTCGTTGCGCAACGTGTTCGCTAGCGGTGAAGATTTTTCCAAGGAAGATCTACTCGCGGGACTGGATCGCCGGATGAGTGAAATCGAACAATTGATGCGCACCCTGCGTAACCAGCAGCAAGAACTGAGGGCCTTGCGCAGCACGCTCAGCGAAACCTGGGCCCAAGGTGAATGCTTCAAGGCCGCGGACCTGGGCAATGGCAAACTGGCAAAATCCCGGCAAGCCAGCTGATTTGGCGTCGCCGCTTCCTGGGTGCGACCTTATACCGCCCTCTTGAATGCGGCATAGGTCGCATCTTTCAGCGCCTGTTCAACCGCTTCACCGATCATTCGGTCATCTCATGTTTCGCACTTTAGTGTTTTCCGCATCAGTGCATTCTGAAGAGTTACGCCGCTGCAGATGGGAAACCTTCGCTCCACCACATGAAAACCGTGGAGAACAAAGAAAGGTTCTGCAGTCTTGCTCACCTGTGACGTCAGTTCGTCAACACCGAGTAACTTCGCTTCTTGATGGATACGCCTCATCAGCAGACTGCCTATTCCCTGACGCGCATGATCGCCAGAGACAAAGAAGTGGTCGATGTAGCCGCTCGGCTGAACGTCGGCGTAGCCAACGATTTCACCGTCAGCTTCGGCTACAAATGGGCGAATACCTCTGACGCGACTCACCCAGAGTTTAGGGTCAAGGTCAGAGGGAGCCCAGGCCTCGATTTGGTCGGGAGTGTAATCACGTGACGCGATTCCGTGAATCGCCGAGAAAAAGACACGGAATAATGCTGCCTCATCTCCAATTTTGAACCGTCGAATTTCCATGATTTTCTCGTAAAGCATCAGGCTCTGATCCAAGATGCGAGTTTGTCACATCCACAGCTTGAATATTTTAACCTCAGGTAATTTGCAGCTTGCTACCCGGCATGTGGCAAAGGGGAAAGGCATCAAGAAATCACCATTTTTCAGCGAATGGCTAGAATGCTCTATCATGAGCTTTTGCTCATAAAAGGCAATTTTAAAATACTCGCCGAGAGAAGATAAGATGAAAGATCTGCCTCCTACCGCTACGTTGCGCGCTTTTGAGGTTGCGACACGGCACACCACATTCACCTCTGCTTCCGAAGAGCTGCATGTCACCCAAAGCGCTGTCAGTCATCAGTTGAAGAATCTCGAAGAGATCTGGGGCTTGCAATTATTTCAACGGGGTAAATCCTTGAGCCTCACTCCCGCAGGAGCAGCGCTCGCGCCGATCGTGCGTGAATTCTTCATGAATCTGGAGGCAACGCTCTCTGACCTGAGGGAGCAAAAAGGCAGGGTTCGACTTAAAGTTAGTACGACTTACTCCTTCGCACTGAAATGGCTGCTACCAAGATTGCCGAGCCTGTCCCAACAGCATCCGGAAATTTTGGTCACGCTGGAAACCACCGACAAAGCCATCAACTTCTCTAGCGCGGAGGCCGATGTTGCGATCCGCTTCGGCAACGGGAATTATCCAGCACTCTACTCGGAGTTCATGTTCAGGGAGCAAATTTTTCCGGTTGCAAGCCCTGATCTGTTAAAACGCTTCGGGATGCCACGCACTCCCGCCGAACTGTTGCGCTACCCGTTGCTTACACGGGACGGCGCAGATCTGGTGCCGAAGTGGGAGGCCTGGTTTCAACACGTCGGACTGGGAATTTCCACCCTCAAGGAAAGCGTCAGATTCGCTGACACCAACATGACGATCGAGGCGGCACTGCTGGGCCAGGGAATCGCTTTGGCGCGCAGCGGACATGTCGAAACCGAAATAAGCGACGGTAGCCTGGTCAGGCTGTTTGACGTGCCGCTCCCTTCTCCGGTTGCCTACTATTTTGTCTGTCCTAAAGGAATTGAGGCGCAGCCTCATATCGTCAGCTTCCGCAATTGGCTACTGACGGAATCAGGCAAGGCTCAGCAAGGCTATTAATAGTGCATGAGGATTTACTCATCCTGCGATGAAGAGACTTCGCTTTAGTCAAAGCGCCGAGTTGATTAGTATGACGCATGCCCTTCCACATCATTTCACTCATACTTTTCGCAGCTCTCTTGCATGCCAGCTGGAATGCGCTCCTGCGCGGCGGAGCCGACAGGCTTTGGTCGATGACGATCATGTGCGTGGCGGTAGCGACCGCCAGCGCCGTAATCGCCTTGTTCCTGGCGCCTCCAGCCAAAGCCAGCTGGATGTATGCAGTGCTTTCAGCGGGACTGCATGTCGGCTATAACCTGTTCCTCGTCAGGACCTATCAGGTCGGCGACCTCGGGCAAACCTATCCGATTTCACGGGGCTCCTCCCCCCTATTAATTACCATCGCGGCGTCGGTTTTCGCCGGTGAGAGGGTGGGACTGGGTGCTCTGCTTGGAATTACCCTGGTGTCGGGTGGCATTATTTCGCTGGCCTTCAAAGGCCGCAGGCTTGCGGTTCCGAGCCTGCCGTATGCCCTGGGAACTGGATGTTTCATCGCCGCCTATAGCGTGATAGACGGCATCGGCGTGCGCTTGTCCGGCGCCCCGATGGCGTACACAGTATGGATGTGCGCCTTGTGGGGTATCTTGATGCCACCGGTATACATTGTCCTGCGCGGTGCGAACAGTTTATTTACTATCCGGCCCGGATTTATCACAGCCTTCATCGGTGGGCTGGTTTCTCTTCTGGCCTATGGAATCGTCATCTACGCCATGTCCGGCGCGCCCATGGGAGCGGTATCGGCGTTGCGTGAAACCAGCGTGTTGTTTGCGGCGTTGATCGGTTATTTCTTCCTGGGCGAGACACTCACTGTCCGGAAGATGCTGTCGTGCGCGGTGATTGCCGTCGGCACCATCATCATCGGCTGACCACCACATGGGTCAGAGGCACGTCGAAATATTGTAAGAAGCAATGAAGGCTGCCCGCAACCGCGCGGCTGGCAGGACAGAAAATGACTATCAATAAAGGATGGCAATGATGATCTCTGAAAATCCAAGCGTCGCCCTCGTTGGTCCGGGGGCAATCGGCACGACCATAGCGGCAGCGCTTCACGAGGTTGGGCGCACGCCGACGATTTGCGGCCGCTCGGCGCACGCGCGCCTGGAGCTGCGCTTCGACGGCGGCAGTATCGTTGTGCCGGGGCCTGTGCGGATTGATCCGGCCGAGATTAAGCACACGTTTGACCTGGTATTCGTCGCGGTCAAGTCGACGCAAATGGCGGCCGTAGCGCCGTGGCTTTCTGCATTGTGCGACGCAAAGACAGTTGTCTGCGTATTGCAAAATGGCGTTGAGCAGAAAGCGCTCATCGCGCCGTACTTGTCGGGCGGTCCGGTGCTGCCCTCGGTGGTATGGTTTCCCGCTCAACGCGAACCGGATGCCTCGGTGTGGTTGCGCGGCCATCCCCGCCTCACCCTACCGGACACGCCGGCAACCGGCGTGGTGCTTGCAGCCTTGAACGGCACACGGTGTTCGGTCGACGTAGCGGCGGATTTCACGTCTGTTGCGTGGCGCAAGCTTCTACAAAATGCGGTCGCGGGTTTAATGGTTCTGGCAGGTCGCCGTGCTGGCATGTTCTCCCGAACCGATATCACCGAACTGTCTCTGGCTTACCTACGGGAATGTCTCGCGGTTGCTCGTGCGGCGGGAGCAACACTCGGCGACGAAGTGCCGCAAGAGATCGTCGATGGATTTCATCGTTCCCCGGCTGACTTAGGCACTTCCATCCTGGCTGACCGACAAGCTGGTCACCCTCTCGAATGGGACTGCCGGAACGGGGTCGTGCAGCGATACGGTCGATTGCATGGCATTCCTACGCCGCTCAGCGATCTGGTCGTGCCACTTTTGGCAGCCGCCAGCGACGGCCCCGGCTAATATGCATCTCTGCGCCGAAGCTGAGCGGCGCTCCCCCAAAGATCGATTGTCGGTTCATGCTCACCCATCTAAAATGCTCTAAACGAGCGGGTAACCGCTTCATCACGGCTGGTACGGCTGGTTGATGCAGCACATCCAATTCTTACGGCTATTCAACAATAGTTCCTTGGTGATAGACAATACGCCATCCTCCAGGCGTGCGTCGCCACAGCGTAGTGCGACGGGTAGTTCGGGAATCTTGCAACAACGTGTAGGTCAGCAGATAGGTTGCAGGCGCAATTTCCTGGCAGAAGAAGTCTCGGGTTTCCCAGTTTTCTTCGATTGACTTGGCATGTCGTTCATCGAGAATATCCAGGACATGCGCTCGACTATAACGACGCCCAGACGCGCCAACTTCCCAAAACTCCGCGTCCATCATCAGATCAAAGTCGGCACGTGTTGTTCCATGTTCGGGCCGATGGAAGATCGGCTCTCGGGCGGCCAATTCGGCTTGCACAGTCATAAGCCTTGGTTCTGTGATTCGGGCAGGTTCCATATGATTGCCGTTAGCGCTAACGAAAGGCAGGCATCAGCCGACCGCGAATTTGCAAATTTCGCTCGAATACTCTCGGAGAAAAGCCTGCTTGTTGGGTAGTGGCTCTGTTGTGTGTGGCGGAGGAATGTCCATAAACGAAAAATGGCCGGCTCCTTCCGTGATGCGGACATCCACCGTATTCCAATCGCGCATGGCACGCGCCAGCCATT
The DNA here is from genome assembly GCF_044745265.1 of Collimonas sp. NPDC087041. Classification (NCBI taxonomy): domain Bacteria; kingdom Pseudomonadati; phylum Pseudomonadota; class Betaproteobacteria; order Burkholderiales; family Oxalobacteraceae; genus Collimonas; species Collimonas sp. NPDC087041. Next base: position 147,671 of record NZ_JBIUZX010000009.1, on the reverse strand, counting down.
CGGTTTGGGCCGGAGGGGTCATGCTATCCGCCGAACCCACCCATGCCAACAGTGGAATTCGCACCGCATCAAGTGCTGCCGGGGCTTGGAAGAATCCCGTCGGTGGTGCCAAAAGAGCCAGACGAGCCAAGCGACTATCCTCTGCGATGTTGATGCGCTGACCAAGCTTGAGCCACATGTGCCCTCCCGCCATGGCGACGAGGGTGGCGGCACCAATCGAATGCCCCACTCCTATCGCTTTTGCGGACGGTGCAACGAAAGCGTCGAGCGCGAGGGACAGGCGCCTGGCCCGGAGGGTCAGTTCTTCCTCTCTTGGAGAAGTCGAAGCAAGCCGCTCAAAATGTGGTGCAACGACCGTGCAACCAGATTCAACCAAGGCGCCCAGGAGCGTAGAGTGACGCTCTGGCTGACCACCGGCTCCCACTGCGAAAAGAACCACCGGAGAACCTGCGGCGGCTTCGTGCACCGAGACCTGGAATGAGTCAGCTCCGTCTTGTAGCGTCTGCGTCAACATTGAAAATTGCTCCTGGCAACTGGTAGAACAGCGATCGAGCCAAGCTCGCGTCAAACTGGCGTTTCAGTAATACGAACGTGCGCATCGGTGATGTGGAAACCATGCTTTTCTATGTCGTCCAGACACTCTCCGGAGTCAACGCCCGGAGCATGTTTCTCCCGACTCAATTCCACTGAATCAAATTAACTCGCACATAATAATCTGGAACCAGCTAAATCGCCCTCAAAATCTTGTTGCTTAAACGGGAGTTTGCTGGAGTGAAGCGGCGCTCACGTCGCTCGCAATATCAAGAACAATCACGCGCGCTTCACTGCGTCGAGCGGATTGCCGTGACCAGCAAGCGCAAGGAATTGCGCGTGCGGGGATCGGAGACGTTTGAATGCAATACGATGTCGCGCGATGGCAATGGCGGCAGGCCGAGTTGCGGACCGAGGTCGATCGTTCCGGCTGGTGCGACGCGACGTCCCAAGGCGGCGACTGCGAGTCCGGCCGAAATCGCTGCGCCTATGGTGTAGATGCCGCCGCCGACGAAGACTTCGGTCCACGCTACGCCGCCGCTGGCCAGCGCCGCGACAGCCATGCTGCGTACGCTACAAGGTTCGGCCTGGGTCGCCAGGCGCAGTGGTTGTCCTGGGTAGTATTCGAAATCGGGAACGCCCATCCAGCCGAATTCTTCTTTGAGAATCACATCGCCATCCAGTCGCCGGTTGTCCTGGCCCAGCACAATAGCGGCATCTAACGCGCCTTGATCGAACGCTTCGATCGCTTCGCGTGAACTGGCGATACGCATTTCTATGACCAACTCCGGCTCGGAGTTTTTCATGCGTTTGAGCAGGAGCGGCAATTCGGCGCCGACCACATGATGGCTGATACCGACCACCAGGCGCCGCGGTTGCACGGCGAATGCGCCCAGCGCGCTTTGGTGAGCGGTTAATAGCGTCCGTGCCGATCCCAGGAAAGCATTGCCTTCAGCAGACAGGCGCACCAAGCGCGGCGTGCGCTCCAGCAGCCGGCGCCCGATGCCCTCCTCCAGGCGCTTGATTTTCAGGCTGACGGCCGACTGGGTGGTGTCCATCGCCTCGGCGGCGCGGGTGAAGCTTTTGAGATCGGCCACCAGCACAAATGCCTGGACGGCTTCGAGATCGAGTGCTTTCATTGGATAACCATTAGAAAATCGATTTATAGGACTATCTATCCATACGATTTTCTCATGATTGTACGATCTTCGTCAGGTTGCCAGAAATAGACGCGCCAGTGTCGCCATGATCGCCGCAAGGCAGACAATCATGGCGGCCGTGATAAAAAATCCGGCGAGATGGGCGGCCACTACCGTAGCGCCTGCCAGCGGCTGTTGCGCCGCCAAGCCGATTCTGCCGCAGCGCTTTCCGGCGGGTGTCATGGTAAGCGGCTCAGGCCGGGCTTGGCCAGATACAGCACTTCATACACCGCTGCACCCTTGGCCAAATCCGGCGCCTGGGAAGATATCCTGAAGCGGATCAAGCGCCAGGCGCTGACATCCACTACCGTCCACACCGCAACGGTGTCAGGCTGCGCGGCGATCCGCCGGTTGCGCTCCTGCTCCCCCGCCAGCACCGCTGCACGGTCTGCTGCGGCATCGAGCGGACTTTCTTCCCGATACAGCGACGACGCCTGCTGCGCCGGCCCGGCACGAGCGTCCAGCGGCAGCCAGTTTTCCACCTGAGGCCGGCCAAAGGAATCGATCACGCTTTGGAAGCGCTCGCCCATCAGGAATTTTGCGGTCGCGTCGGCTTCTTGCCACAGGTAGACCGCTCCATACAAGTTGCCTGCTGCGCCGTTCTGGCCACGTTCCTGGATAACGAATGCCTTGAAAATCATCCCTTCGACGGCGTCCCAGAGCGGGCCGCGTGCGGCAGCGCGATCCCTCATCTGTTGCATGTTGTAGTCGGCTGGCAGTCTGTGTGAATACTGTATTGCAAACATGGCATTTCTCCTTGGTTGAAGTAGATGAACCAAGCTTACGCGCACGCAGCCATTCAAAAAAGCCCTTAATCAAGATATCTGTGATGCGATTTTTAAATCATTGATATGCACAAATCCTTTATACAAAAACCAATTTAGCATCGTCAAAACTATTCGTTCCCCGCGCCGGCTCCTGCAACTAGCATGTTCAGTTCTGCAGCACACATCGCTGCGTACAGATCTATCAGGGAACAGCCACAAATGACGACCATATCCAACAAGCGCCGCCTGCTATTACAAGGCTTGGCTGCGAGCGCCGCAGCAAGTACATTGCCCGCCTTTGCCGCCGAAGAGCGCACCTTGCGCATCGGCTACCAGAAATTCAACACGCTCAATATCCTCAAAGGCAGCGGCAACCTGGAAAAGGCCTTGCAACCGTTAGGCTGGAAAGTGAAATGGTTTGAGTTCGCCGCCGGTCCACAATTGACTGAAGCCCTGAACGGTGATGCCATCGACTTCGGCCATGCCGCCGACACGCCGTCGGCCTTTGCCAACGCGGCGGGTGTCAATGCCGTCTATCTGGCCGCTGAACAACCGTATCCGAAGGGCATCGGCATTTTTGTTGCGCAAGACTCGCCGATCCGTACAGTTCAGGATTTGAAAGGCAAGAAGATCGCCCTCGGCCGTGGCTGGAACGTGCAGTACCTGCTGGTGCGGGCGCTGGAAGAAGTCGGTTTGACTTATGCCGATATCGTGCCGGTGTATGTCACCAATGCGGCCGATGTGCGCGCCACATTCCAGTCCGGTAATGTGGATGCAGCCACCCTGTGGGACCCTTATCTGGCCGGCCAGCAGATTTCGACCAGCCCGCGCATCCTGCGTGACGGCACCGGCCTCTCCAACAACCGCACCTTTCACCTGGCCAACCCGGGCTTCGTCGACCGCAACAAACAGATCATTCGTACGCTATTTGCGGAACTGAAAAAAACCAACGCCTGGGCGCAATCCCATCCGCAGGAAACCGCTGAACTGCTGGCGCCGCAACTTGGCGTCGATGCCAAAGTGTTGCGATTGGCGACGGAGCGCCGCAACTACACTACCGTGCCGGTCGACGCCGGCATCGTCGCCGAGCAGCAGCAGATCGTCGAAGCCTTCTACAAACTGGGGTTGATCAAAACCCAGGTACAGGTCAAGGACAAGGTTTACGCTGAAGTCTTGCTGTAAGCGGATCGGGACACGCCATGCAAATGCATTTCGCCGCCTTCCTGATCGCCGGCAACGCCGCTCACAGCCAGGTACTGTGGCGCCATCCGGAGAGCAATCCGGGTGGTTTCCTGAAGCTCGACTATTACGCCCACATCGCGCAAACCCTGGAACGCGGCAAGTTTGACTTGTTGTTCTTCGCCGACCGGCTGGCGGTATCGACCCGCTTTGGCGGCGACCATCGTTACGGCGTCGGCTATGGCGACCAGGATGCGACCCGGCTCGATCCCTTGCCGGTACTAGGCGCGCTGGCGGCGCTGACGTCAAAGATCGGGCTCGGCGCCACCCGCTCCACCACTTATTCGCAGCCGTACAGCCTGGCGCGCGAGTTCGCCACGCTCGATCATTTATCGTCTGGGCGCGCCGCCTGGAACGTGGTGACATCGGTCAACCAGGGCGAAGCCGACAATTTCGGCTTGCGTGAAACCCTCGGCCACGATGCCCGCTACGACCGTGCTGACGAATTCCTCGACGTGGTGCATCAGCTGTGGGGCAGCTGGGCGCCGGATGCGTTGTTGCTGGAAGCCAGCAGCGGCCGTTATGCCAATGCCGATCGAGTGGCGGCAATCAGCCATCGCGGCCGCTATTTCAATGTACGCGGCCCACTGAACATTCCGGCGACGCCGCAAGTCGGGCCGGTGATCATCCAGGCCGGATCGTCCCATCGTGGCCAGGATTTTGCGGCACGTTGGGCCGAAGTGGTGTTCGGCATCCAGCCGGATCTGGCGCGCATGCAGCGCTTCTACAACGACTTGAAGGGCCGCGCCGTCAAATTCGGGCGCAAGCCGGGCGATATCAAGGTGCTTACGGCGCTGATGCCGTTCATCGGTCGTACCCGTGCCGAAGCCGAGGAAAAACAGGCGCGGCACAATGCACTGGTCGATCCGATAGTCGGACTGTCGACCTTGTCGAGCCACATGAATGTCGATTTTTCCGGATACGCGCTGGATGCGCCGATTGCCGACCTGGAAGTGGCCGGCATGCAAGGCCTGTTCAGCCTGATCCGCGAGTTATCCGCCGAACGCCAATTGACGCTGGCCGACGTCGGCCGCCTCTACGCCAGCGGAGTGCTGGTGCCGCAAGTAGCAGGCACCGCCGCCGACATTGCCGACTGGATGGGACACATCGTCGGCAAGCAAGGCGCCGACGGCTTCGTCATCACACCGGTGCACCTGCCAAGCGGCTTCGACGACTTTGTCGAGCAGGTGGTTCCAGAGCTGCAGCGACGCGACCAGTTCCGCCTCGATTATCGGGGCGACACCTTACGCAGCTATCTGCAGGATTGAGCCGCTTAGCAGCAATCCTGCATCTCTCCCTGCCACATTTCCTCAGTTCAGCGGCACCGCTACGCTAAACATGATCGACTGACTGCGGCCATTACCAACGTTAATGTTGCTGTTGTAGTCGACGGTAAACGTCATGCCGTTCGACAGCAACAGCCTGGCGCCAAGGCCTGCGGCCCAGTTGCCGGTGTCCTGGCTGCTGGTGTGAATCACGTAGGCCGGCCCCGCCGCTGCCAGGTCGGCATACGCCAGCGTGGCATCGTCCGCCCCTTGGAACTGGTGACTGAACTCCAGCCTGGCGCGTGGAATCCAGGTACCGATGCGGGTCACATACTGCCCTTCGGCCCTGACACCCAGCGTGGCGCTACTGGTGCGTACGGTTTGCTTGAAGTAGGTCAATGCATTCAAACCCGCCGCTGTTTCCGTATATTGATCGAGCGTGGCAGACATCAACTCAAGGCGACCGTATGGCGACCACATCCAGCCATCGTTCCGATATTCAACGCCCGTAACAATAGCGCCGAAGATCTGGTCGCCATGCCGCAGTCCGGTAGCGAAACCGCCACCGTCAGTGATATAGCGGGTGGCATCGAAATTCAATGTGCCGTAACCCAGCACGCCGTCGATGAATACGTTCTTGGCCGGCCGCAAGCTGCCATACACCGCGCCCACGACACTTTCTGCAGTGCTCTTGGTGCCGTTATTGCCGACATCGCTGCTGTCGCGGCTGAAGCCGCCGCCGATACCGATGCTGGCAAGGTCATTGATGCGATAGTCGCCACCGATGCTGACGCCGTTGGTGGTGAAGCGGAATCCGTCCTGGCGGCCATTGACATAGTGCTGACCAAAATCGACCGCGCCGCCCATCCATAATGACAACGGCTGCTTCTGTCCATCCTGATGCACCGGCATGTCAGGCAGGTCGCTGATGGTTTTTTGGGTGTCGTTTGCGGCCAGCGTCTTGTTGCCGCCATAAGCGTTACCCCAGCCGCCGAGACCATTGCCGCCCTGCCCGCCAACCTGCTGCGGCCAGCCGACCTTGCGCATGTTCGGTTGCAACGGCCCGCCTAACAGGCGATCCGTATCGTCGTTTTGCCAGCGCGCCACATCGTCTGCCGGTTTGCCATCCTGAGTCGGCGGCGTCAGGCTGACGCCGAAACTAGAGCGGCCCCAACCATCGCCATGCAAGCTTTCCAGGCGTCGCGTGAAATTGGCGGTCTGGGCGCTGGCAAAGCGCCGGGCGCTGTCCGCCTGGGCAGCCAGCAGACCGATGACTTCAGGATCGGTCGACATGTCGCGGCGCGGTGTCACGGAAACATTGACGCTACCCGGCGCCGATGTAGCGAAGGCATTGCTCAACGTGTAATTGATCACGGCCGGGCCGGCAAAGGTGCCGGCGGCGGTGAAGGTCATCTGGTAGGACGACTTGCCGGCCGTGCCGACATCCCGAATCGTTGCGGTGCCTGCCGTCGTCGGCGTTATCGAAACCACTGCGGCGCCAGTGAACGGGCCGCCGCCAGCGCCGGCCATCAAGTCAACGCTGACTGCCGCACCGGCGCTAACCGTGGCGCTATGGACGCCCGCCGTCGGCATCGGATTGACGCTGACGGTCGCCGTCACCGGAGCCGATGCGCCGAACGCATTGGCCAAGGTGTAAGTGAACTTGATGTCGCCGCTGCTGCCAACCACCGATGTATAGACGATGTCGGTCCCGCTCACCGCTGCAGTGCCGGCGCTCGGTGGCGTCACGATGGTGACGCCGGTGAATGGGCCGCCGCTGGCGCCATTAGCTGCGTGCAGCGTAACCGGCTGGCCAGCCAGGATGGTCGCGCTCTGCGCCACCGCTACCGGCACCGCCAGCGGCGTCACGTTCAGCGTCACCGTGGCAGGCGCTGAGCTGCCTCCCGGCCCGGTTGCGGTATAGGTCAGGCTGTCGCTGCCGAAGTAATTGCTGGCCGGTGTGTAGACTACATTCAATCCATTGACAGTCGCGCTGCCGTGGCTTGGCGCGGTGGCGATCGCAATGCTGCTAATCGGGCCACTATCGTTGGCGGTGACATTCACCGTCACCGCCTGGTTGGCAGTGGTGACGGCCGTGTCGTTGACCGCCACCGGTTGCGCCTGGCCGACGTTCAAGGTCATGGCTTGCTGTCCGCTGAAATTATGCGCGTCGATAGCACTGACCGTGAATGGAAAACTGCCAGCCGTCGTCGGCGTACCGCTCAACAACCCGGTGCTGCCGTTCAATGTGAGTCCGGCCGGCAGGCTGCCGCTGGCCACCGCATACGCATAAGGCGCGACGCCGCCGGCAGCAGTGAACTGCTGGCTGTAGACAACGTTGACCTTGGGCGCTGCAGCCACGGCGGCATTCAGCGTGATACTAGGAGCGCCTACGTTCAGTGTGTAGTTATTGGTGATACTGAACGGCGCGCCGGTACCGGTGCTGCTGTCGCTGACCCGGACACTGAAAGTGAACGTGCCACTTTGGTTGGTAGTGCCGGACAGCACACCGGTGCTTGTGTTCAGCGTCAATCCGCTCGGCAAGGCACCGCCATTGATTGAAAAGCTATATGGCGCAGTACCGCCGCCAGCCGTCAATGTGGCGCTATATGGCGCTTCGGCAGTCGGGTTAGGCAAGGTTGCCGGATTCAAGGTCACGCTGGCGGCGGCAATCGTCAAGCTATATGCCTGACTGCCGCTGAAGCTGTTGGTATCCTGCGCCTTCATGGTGAAATTGAAAGTACCGGCCGCAGTCGGCGTGCCGGCCAGCACGCCAGTCGAGGCATTCAGCGCGATACCAGCCGGTAGCGCACCGCTGGTGATGCTGTATGCGTAAGGGCCGGCGCCACCCGCTGCTTGAATGGTTGTCGCATAGGCGACTGCGACAGTACCGCCGCTGACTGTACCGGGAGACAAGCTGATGGTCGGCGCCGAAACAACCAGCGCATAGCTCCTTTGCACGCTAAATGGCGCGCCGGCCCCGGTACTGCTGTCGGTTGCTCGCACAGTGATCGAAAAACTTCCTGCCTGCAAGGTAGTGCCGGACAGTACGCCGCTGGCTGTATTCAGGCTGATGCCCGATGGCAGGCCGCCGGACACCACCGCATAACTGTACGGCCCCGTGCCGTTGCCGGCGGTTAAAGTGACGCTGTACGGAGCTGCGACGCTCGCCGCCGATAATGTCGATGGATTCAATGTCAAACTCGGCCCGCCAACGGTGATGGTGTAGGCCTGGCTGCCGTTGAAATTGTTGGCATCCGTGGCCCGTACAGTGAAATTGAAACTGCCGGCGGCAGTTGGTGTGCCGGATAGCGCACCGCTGCTGGCATTGAGCGAGACCCCGGTCGGCAACGCTCCTGCGGTGACGGCGTAGCTGTATGGTCCGACACCGCCGCTTGCGCTCAGCGTGGCGGAATACGATTGCGCCACCGTGCCGCCTGGCGTACTGGCAGGCGTGAATGAGATAACCGGCGCACTGATCTGCAGCGTATAGCTGCCTGTGACTGAGAACGGGCCAGTACCGGTCGAGTGATCGGTCGCCGTTACGTTAATCGGGAAACTGCCGCTTTGCGTCGGCGTTCCTGATAACGTCCCAGTTGCGGCATTCCAGCTCAGCCCGCTGGGCAGGCTGCCGCTCAACACGTAGGTGTATGGTGCGACACCGCCGCTGCTTGAAAACGTCTGTGAAAACGCAGCGCCGTAGAGCGGCGTCAAGGTCGACCCGGCTGGTGCGATGCTGAGGGTTGGCGCGGCGACGGTCAGCGTAAAGGTTTGCGATTTCGTAACCGGTCCGCTGCCGCTGCTGCTGTCGGTTGCCGACACCGCCACCGAGAAACTGCCGGCGGCAGTCGGCGTGCCAGAAATGGTCAGGCTGCTGGCGCTAGTTCCGGTTACAGTTAATCCAGATGGCAAACCAGTCGCGCTGTAGCTGGAATAAGGTGCGGCGCCGCCAGCCCAAGTCAGGGTCTGGCTGTAACTGACGCCGTCGGTTGCTGACCAGGAGGCGGATGGCGTAATCGTCAGCGTCGGTGGCGATACCGTCACCGTCACTGTGGCAGGACTGGAGGTGCCGGCGCCATTGGTGGATGTATAGGTGAAGGTATCGCCGCCGATATATCCGGCCAGTGGCGTATATGTGATGCTGGTGCCGCTCGCTGTAGCCGTGCCGTGTGCGGCGGCCGACGCCACTGCCACCGAAGTTGGCGCACCTCCGCTCAAGTTCAATGTGATCGGATTGGCAGAGCTGCCATAGGCAACGGTGGCACTGACGGCGCCCGCTACAGGCAGACCGGCATTGACGGTTACAGAATAGGCGCGCGAGCCGACATACGGACCGTTACCGGTTGAACTGTCGGTAGCAGTGACGGTGAAGTTGTATGGCCCCGCTACGGTGGGCGTTCCGCTCAGCGCACCGCTTGATGACAACGTCAATCCGGGCGGTAAGGTGCCAGAGCTAACGCTGTAGGTATAAGGGGAGATGCCACCTGTGGCTGTGATGATTTGACTGACAGCGGTACCGACTGTCATTGTCGGCAAAGTAGGCGGCGACAATGCAATGGTCGGTGCATTGGCCGTCAGCGTGTACGCCCGCGCGCTGGTATACGGGCCGCTGCCTGTAGAGCTGTCGGTTGCAGTGACGGTGAAATTGAAGGAGCCACCAGAAGTTGGCGTACCTGAGAGCACTCCCGACGACGACAGCGTCATTCCCGTCGGCAATGAGCCGGACGTAATAGCGAAACTATATGGCGCAGTACCGCCACTGGCAGTCACGGTCTGGCTGGCATAGGCAACACCTACTGTAGACGCCGGCAGTGTCGGCGGGGTGATGGTCATCGCCGGTGCATTGATTGACAGCGTATAGGCCCGCGAACCGGGAACGGCATTTTGATCGGTAGCCCGCACCGTGAAATTGAAGCTACCGCCGGCAGTCGGCGTGCCCGACAGGACACCAGCACTCGTCAAGGTCATTCCCGCCGGCAGCGCGCCCGCGGTGAGCGCAAAAGTGTAAGGCGCAGTGCCACCACTGGCGGACAAGGTCAGCGAAGGCGCGTTATACAAGGCGCCAACATTGCCGGCACTCAGCGTGGATGGGCTCACGACGACGACGGGTGTGGCGTTGATGGTAATGGTGACATCGAAAGGTACCGGATACGGCCCGCTGCCGGTAGTGCTGTCGACGATGACGATTGATGCGGTATAGGTGCCGGCGGTGGTCGGCGTACCTGAAATCACGCCGGTCGACGCCAGGTTCAATCCCGGCGGCAAGCCTTTTCCGGTAACTGTCTGCAAGGTATAACTGTAGGGAGACGTGCCGCCCGAACCGTTCAATTGCTGGCTGTACGGAATACTCACTGTTCCCGCAGGCTGCGTCGTAGGCGATATCACCAGTACCGGCGGCGGCACGGTGAAGGAATAGGACTTGGTTGTGGTCAGCGCTGTTGGTGTGGTGGAATCATGGACGCCGATCGTCACGGACCCCGGGCCGGTGTAAGTTGAGGTACCGGAAATCACGCCCGTTGAGGATAAAGTCAGGCCGGTAGGCAAGCTCCCGGAGCTAATCGAGTACGTATAAGGCCCTACCCCACCTGAAGCACTGAGGGTTTGACTGTAGCTGACGCCAACCGCGGGATTAGTCAAGCTCGCCGGCAACACTGTTATCGGCGAAGTCGACGCCTGGATCGTCACGTTATAGACAATTTCGCCGTCCGAATCATCAAACACAGCAAAGGTGTCGGACAATGCACCGTCGCCATTATTCGTGTATTGCACGACGTTAAACTGCACTGGATCCAACAAGACACCATGCGATGGCGCAACCGCTACTCCGGAAAGCCCAAGTGTCGCGCATGGCAGACTTTGATTGTAAACACCGCCCGAGGCAACCGTGATGGCTACCGGTGTCGGACATTCCGTGCTCGGTTTCGCATACGCCAGATTGCACATGCCAAGAAGCAGCGTATACAGCAAGCTGGCGAACGCGCGCGGAAGCCAGTCCCGGCTGCGCGCAGATGCCCTTCGTCCTTCGATAGTTCCCCGTTGATCTGATACAGAACCGGTTGCGAACGATGACAACTCGCAACTACCGGCACAAGCGTGCGGACGCAGCAACATGATTTCTCCCTGATGTTTTTTTTCGTATTCGTGCGCTGTTTTGCGATGGTTATCCACCGCTTTACTCAATGCTCGACAAAGAGTCTTTTCGCTCTTTTTGCTTGCCATGACGGCTATTGACGCTTACCTTTTGGCAACGTATGCTAACCCGAATGTAAACAAAATTAACAATAAGAATTGTTGTTTATTGCTAACTGTTGCTTTAAATACACAATCAACACAGTTAGCGTCCGCTGTGCCACCATCAGTGCATTACCACATCAATCTTGGGAGAGAAAACGATGGCTGAATGTTACGTTGGACAGATTATGTTATCCGGCTTCGGTTTTGCCCCGCGCGGCTTTGCGCTCTGTAACGGGCAGTTGCTACCGATCAATCAAAACCAGGCACTGTTTTCCCTTCTCGGTACCATGTACGGCGGCGATGGCCGCGTCAATTTTGCCCTGCCCAACCTGCAAGGCAGCACACCAATACATACCGGCCCTTCGGTTGATCCATCCTGGCAACCGTCTACCTATACCCAAGGCCAGCCCCTCGGCCAGGAATCCGTCACGCTGCTGCAAACGCAGTTGCCAAGTCACACCCACGTACCCAATGGCACCACCACAGCAGGCGCGGTCAAGAATCCCACCAATACGCTCTACGGCGGCAGCGGAACTGAAGCCATCTATGCGCAAACCAATGGCACGCAGGCAGTGCTGGCGCCGCAAACATTGGCTGCGACCGGCGGCAACGGCCCGCATGAAAACATGCAACCGTTCCGGGTCTTGAATTTCAGTATTGCCCTCAGCGGCGTTTTCCCATCGCGCAGTTAGTCGTTTCCCTCGCAACCTTTAACGGAATAAAGCCATGACTACACCCTATGTAGGTGAAATCCGCCTGCTCGCCTTTCAACGCGTGCCCACCGGATGGTTTGCATGCGACGGCAGCCTGAAATCGATCGCCGACTATCAAACGCTGTTCGTGTTGCTGGGAACAACTTATGGCGGTGACGGCGCCAGCACCTTCGGCGTGCCGGACATGCGCGGCCAGGTGCCGCTGCATCAAGGCACCGGTACAGGCCTGTCGACGCGCGTTCTCGGGCAACAAGGCGGTACCGAAAACGTCACATTGACGACCAGCACAATACCCGCCCATACCCATCCGTATAGCGCCACCAGTCTGGAGGCAACTGCCAGCGCCCCAGCGGCAACGGTGCAACTGGGCGCTGCTGCCGCCAGCGACAAGATGTATGCCAGCAGCATTACGGGACTCACTCCCTATGTGATGTCGCCGGCGTCGACCAGCAGTACCGGCGGAAACCAGCCGCACGACAACACGATGCCGACGTTGACAGTGTCATTTTGCATTGCCTGGGCAGGGGTTTTTCCGTCGCAGTCATAACAGCCAGAGCGCCTGCCATGTTGCATTACACATCGCCGGCGCAGCCATCAGATAAGACGAGGAGAGAGTATCGTGACCACACCATTCCTGGGTGAGATTCAAATTTTCGGTTTCAATTTTGCGCCTGTCGGCTGGGCGCAATGCAATGGCGCCATATTATCGATCAGTCAAAATAGCGCGCTGTTTTCGCTGATTGGCACCTACTATGGCGGCGACGGTCGGACCACATTCCAGTTGCCGAATTTTACCGGCCGCGCGGCTTGCAGCCAGGGACAAGGACCCGGCCTGACGCAACGTAATATCGGCGACACTTTTGGCACGGAACAGGTTAGCCTGCTCCAGGCAGAAATCCCGGGTCATAGCCACGCCGCCAATCTGTACCACCAGCCCAACACAACCTTGCAGAGCAACACACCTGCCAACGGTTATGGGCTGACCGGGCCGGCAAGCACTACGCCATTTGTGCAGAATGCCACCGCCAATGCCACCTTCGCACCGACCGTCGTCGGCCCAACAGGTGGCGGCCTGCCGCACGAAAACCGCCAGCCGCTGCTGCCTCTGAACTTCTGCATCGCGCTGCAAGGTGCATTCCCCGCGTTTGACTGATCAAGGTCCAGGGCACGGTGCGCTGCCGGCATTTCCGGCTGGCGCAGCCCTGGAGTCCCCGACTGCCCTGCAACAGCGCGGCATCCGGCTGCGCCCTTGTGCGGCCGGGGATATCAGCTTCCTGACTTCCCTCTACCGCCAATTGCGCGCCGCAGAACTGGCGCCGTTACCCTGGCCGGACGCACAAAAACATGCCTTCATCGACAGCCAGTTCGCGCTGCAGCACCGGCATTACCTGACGCATTATCCAAATGCCGATTTTTTGCTGATGGAATGTAATGGCGAACCGATCGGGCGCCTTTATCTGTCGCGGCAAATGCCGGAATTCCTCATCATCGATATCAGCCTGGCGCCGGAGTGGCGCAATGGCGGCGTCGGCACGGCGCTGATTCGCCACGCACAAATGCTGGCGCAGAATGCAGGAGCCGGATTGAATTTGCACGTAGACCAGCGCAACAATGACGCACGCAGGTTGTACGAGCGTCTCGGCTTCATCGCAACCGACATGGAAGGCCTTTACATCGGCATGCGTTGGCCGATGTCAAACGACGCGCAAGACGGCGAGGAAACCCGGGCAAGCCAGGTTAGTTGAACACCGCCTGATAAAGAAATCCCTGGTTATCGCGCGCAACCGGCACCAGGAAAATCCCGACTTCACCGATGGCATCGTGCTGCATCCGATAGATCTTTTGCGTCAACAGGATAGGCGAACAATTCCGGAACAACAAACTGAATGGGGAGCGCAGCATCCCCTGCAAGGTCGGCGCCGCCAGCGGCCGGACTTCAATCAGCGTGAAAGCGGCATTGCCATCGTCAGGTGCGACAAATGTGTCGTTCAGACGTGCTGCGAAATGTTCCTGCGTGAGGATATCCATAAAGCCATTGAATTGACAGCGTTGATCGAGGTCCGCAGACTGGATATTGAGGCTGTATTGGCAAAGACCTATACAGCCTCATCGGCTCATCAGCGCACTCCGCCAAATGCAGAAGCGAGACAGGATGAACCTCTCCTCATTTTAATGGATTTTCCGATCGGCAACGCTGTCTGCCACGGCCTATCAGCAACTAATTTGCGAATACGAACACGCGAAATACCTCGTATGCAGTCATAACGGGAGCAAGCTCAAACGGCATTCCGCCAGCCCAGTCTATATGGCAAAGTCCGCGGACCGTATACAAAGTGCAGGACACGTCTCTTACTATTTCCCGACGCCTTGGAAGACGCATGCAGCAGAAGTGGCCTCATGACTAATGCGCCGCCTTTTTCAACGAGACATGGAATCTCGCCCAATCGATCCCGTTCGGCCAATGCCTCGCTCAACGGGACACGCCCCTGTTTATGCGATCCAGGGACCACCTTCAACGGCCCATCATCGACGCCACATGCATCGATATGGAGTCGCACCGCCACCAGTTGTTGCAGCACGCTCATCGGTGGCTGAACGAAATGACCACCTTCTTTTTCCGACCATCCCGTAAACTCCAGATGATCAACCTTGGCCGCCACCGGTATGCTCAAATCCTGATGCAGAGGGACGAGCCAATTTTGTCCAAGCGATTTTTCAAAAAAAGTGCACTGTACGGCGACAGGGTCGGCAGGCAGGACCGCAGTAATCATTGGATGCGCACGAACAAACGCCGCCAACTCCATACACCACGGAAAATCGAGCAATTGTCTGGTTCCAACGCCCTTGACCATCAGCCCGGAAAGTAATTGTTCCAAATCTGCGCAATCACGCAGACTTAGCATTGCGGGCACAGTCATGAAGCCAGCGCTATCAAATGAGTCTATTTTCAACTCCCTCTACGCGACATCGGCGATACGTTCACCGCCGATATCGTTTGACGCCTAGGCTGTTACAACACCTTGCACAAGAAATCGCGGGTACGCTCGTTGTGCGGCGAACCCAGCACCTGTTCCGGTGGCCCCTGTTCCATGATGACGCCCTGGTCGATGAAGAACACCCGATCGGCAACTTCGCGCGCGAAAGCCATCTCGTGCGTCACCACCACCATCGTCATGCCTTCTTCGGCCAGCGCCTTCATCACTGCCAGCACTTCGCCGACCAGTTCAGGATCGAGCGCCGAAGTCGGCTCGTCGAACAGCATGACCTTGGGCTCCATGGCCAGCGCGCGCGCAATCGCCACGCGTTGTTGCTGGCCGCCTGACAACTGGTTGGGAAAAGCGTCAATCTTGTCCAGCAGGCCGACCTTTTGCAGCAGTTTTTCCGCCACCAGCACCGCCTGCGCCTTGGACATCTTCTTGACCTGCATCGGCGCCATGATCAGGTTATCGAGCACCGACATGTGCGGGAACAAGTTGAAGCGCTGGAACACCATGCCGACGCCGGCACGCATCGCGTTGAGATCGATGTGCGGATCGTTGACCTTGATGCCGTCGACCAGAATCTCGCCGCCGGAGGCTTCTTCCAGGCCGTTCAGGCAGCGCAGGAAAGTGCTTTTCCCCGAGCCTGACGGACCGATCACGCACACCACTTCGCTTTCCTCGATATCGCAATCGATACCGCGCAAGATGTGCGCGCGGCCGAAGTTTTTCTGCAGTTGTTTAACGTGTATCACCCTTGCCATACCTTTTCTCTAAATGCTGAACGAAAGCCGACAACAGCAATGTGATGCCCCAGTAAATCAGCGAAATTGTCAAATACGGTTCCCAGTAGCGCGCATAGGCGCCGGACACTGTGCGTGCCGCGTAAGCCAGTTCTGCCAGGCCGATCGCCGAAGCCAACGATGAGTCCTTGACGATGGCAATCGCGTTGTTGCCCAGCGGCGGCAGCATGCGCCGGAACGCCTGCGGCAGCACCACCTTGCGCAGCGTCTGCAGATAGGTCATGCCGAGCGAACGCGACGCTTCGCTCTGGCCGCGGTCAATCGATTGGATACCGGCGCGGAAAATCTCCGACACATACGCGCCCGAGTTCAGTGTAATCGCCAGCACCGCCGACAGGAATGCGCCGTATTGCGAGCGGACTTCCCGCGCGATGTCGCCGCTAAGCAGCAAGCCGCCGTTGGGATTGATCAGCAACGGCATCAACGCAAAGTGAATCAACAGGATTTGCACGAACAGCGGCGTGCCGCGGAAGAAGCTGACATAGAAACGCACCGGCCATTGCACCGCATAGCGCAGGAAATATTTCATGGCGCCGTGCCGTGCTTCGGCCACGCGGCCAACGCCCAGCAACAGCCCCAGGAAAGTACCGGTAACCACGCAAATGACCGCTACCTTGAGCGTCATCAGCGTACCTTCGATGAACAAAGGCAGGTATTCGCCAATGATCTCCCATTGGAAAGAAGCAAACATAAATGTATTCCGTGTAAAGTGAATCAGGCCCTACGCGGATTACTGCAGCGGCAGTGTCGGCACGTTGTCGTCAAACCATTCCTTGTAGATCTTCGCATAGGTGCCGTCAGCGACGATCTTCTTCAGGCCGGCATTGATCTTGTCGAGCATGACCTTGTTGCCCTTTTGCACAGCGATACCGAAATACTGGCGTTTGAACTTGGCGTCGCCGATGACCTTGAATTTCTTCTCTGGATGGCTCTTGATGTAGAACTTGATCACACCGACATCGCCAACCGCGGCATCAACGCCGCCGCGATACAGCTCTTCCAGCATCAGCGGTGTGTTGTCAAAACGATGGATGGCGGTATTGTTCTTGCCGATTTCATCCGACACCGAAATATCGCCGGTGCTGGAATTGACAACGCCAACCTGCAATTTCTTCAGATCAGCCAGGCCGGTTACTTTCGGGCCATCGCCAACGATGATGACCTGGTCGGCCGGGAAATACGGCAGCGAGAAATCCACCATCTGGCTGCGCTTGTCGGTAATCGTGATACCGGAAATCAGGATGTCGCGGTCGCCTTGATTAACAGTGGCGAAGATACCTTCCCACGGTGTGCTGACCAGCTTGATCTTGAAGCCGGAGGCATTGCTGATTGCCTTGATGATGTCGATATCGAAGCCGACCAGCTCTTTCTTCGCGTTCTCGAATTCGAACGGGCGATAAGTGCCGCCGGAGCCGACCACATAGGTTTGCGCATCGGCGGCGTGGGCTGATACGACTGGCAACGCAAATGCCAGAATGCTGGCGAGCACCGCAAATTTCTTTAGCGACATGGATGATTCTCCTGGTGATGATGTGTTTAAGTTGATCGTTCGTTGCAAGCTCGCATCCCCGCAAACTGCGAGCCATCGCGGGCAAAACCCGTCGCGTGCAACATGATCGCGGCTCACCGGCGATCCGTCAACCGGCGACAGCGCTTAAATTCATACGATTTTGCCACCGGCAGCGCACAAATTCAGACTCATCCGATTTACCCTATCGGTGACCTCGGCCTGCGCGCAACATGAAGGAGCAACATGCGGCGATATACATTTCCAAAAGGAAATGAAATATTCGATGAATATTAAGCAGATAGCGTGCCAGGCCCGTATTGATGGCCGCGCTGAGGGAGAAAATACAAGCGGACGCATTACGTCGAATGCGCCGCAATGTGTGCCTGTCAGCCGAGCATGAAATTCAATCTCGGATTGGCTGCCGGCATTGCCGGAAATACCTGTACAAGCTGGGCATCAGTCAAGCGCAGATGCCGCTCGGAAATATGCGCCAGCACCGAACGGAAATCAGTAGTGACCGGCAGATCACGCCCTTCATGCAACTGGCTGTCTGCCACACCCTGCCACTCACCAAGCACTTTGCCGCCGGCGACTCCGCCACCAAGCACCCACATCACATTGCCATGTCCGTGATCGGTGCCGCCGTTACCGTTCTGGCGCGCGGTGCGGCCGAATTCAGACATGACGACGATGGTAGTGTCGTCGAATACCGGCCCCAGATGCTGCGCCAATGTCGCCAAACCCTGGCCCAGCGGCTCCAGGCGATTCGCCAGCTGCCCCTTGCCATTGCCTTGGTTGGCGTGGGTATCCCAGCCGCCCAAAGCAACGAAGGCAATCTGGATTTTAGGATCGTTACGCATCAATGTCGCCAGCCGCGCCGCATCGTTCGGGAAGCCGTTGGGCAATGGCGCACCGCCATCGGCAACCTGCATTTCATTTTTCATCGCTGCCGTCATGACTTCCTTGTGGGCGTCCCTGGCGTCCTGATAGGTACTGGCAAATTTATCGCTGTGCTGGTACATCTGGTCGAAAGCACTGCCGATCTTCGGCCGGTCAAGGATCGACTCCTTGGTGCCAGCCGCACCCGCAGCCAGGTTGGTCGCAGGCGCGCTGCCGGCCAGGATGCGCGGCATGATCGGGCCAATGCTGATGGCCCGGGTTGGCGATGCAGTACCAGGCAACGCCGTCAACAGGCGATTGAGCCAGCCGTCCTGCGTCGATTTCTTGCCTGGGGTGCCGGATTCCAGATAATCCTGGGCATCGAAATGCGAACGGGTCGAATCCGGCGAACCGGAGGCGTGGATGAACGCCAGCTTCTTCTGTTGCCACAGTGGCTGCAGCGAAGCCAGCGCCGGATGCATGCCGAAATAGCCGTCCAGGTCGATCGCGCCATTGTCCCGCCCTGGGCGCGCCAAACCGATAGTTGGCCGCAGCCGCGCATAATTTGCATCGCCATAGGGTGCAACAACATTGAGGCCATCGACCGCGCCGCGCAACATCACCACCACCAGCTTGCGCTTGGTTACACTGCCGTCGTCGCTGACTGCAGCCCAAGCGTGGCGGCCCACCGGGATCACCAAGCTACCGCCCAGCGCCATCAGTTTCATTAGGTTTCTACGGTTCATGGCATTCCTCGATCAACAATATGATGTGGCTCAGTGCTGCATGAAGTCAGGGCTACCCAGCACCATCGCCGCCCGCAATGCCTGGGGATTGCTGTCGATGGTGGCGCGCGTCTTGCCCGAAATGCCTGGGCCGATCGCATCGAGCAGAGATGCCACTTCCAGCGGTTGCGACTCTGCCGCAGGCACAGCACTATCCTGCTGCGGACCAACCGGCTTGGTGAGCGGCAAACGCCCTGCCGCCAGTGCCGTAGCAAACGTAATGCGCCGAGTCAGCGCATCCGGATTGAGCCAGGCGCTTTCCGTATTTTTGTAGCCATCTGGCGTTTGGCATCCGTATAGCGGCATGCCCAATTGATTCAAGGCGCCCAGCAGTGGGCGGACATTGGTGATTGGCACTTGCGCTGCACGGGCCGCGGAAATCACGAACTGGTATGGCGTTTTGAACTTGGCGCCGACACTGCTCGCAGCCATGAATTCCTGGCTATGGAACAAGGTTCGCAGCACTTCGCGGATATTGCCGCCGGTTGCCAGATAACGTTTGGACAAACGTTCCACCAATTCTGACGGCGGATTGTCTTGCACGAAATACTGCGCCAGCTGGAAGCTGAGGTGATGAGCAGTGGCCGGACTCATGGCCAACACGTCCAGCGCAAACTCGCCTTCACGCTGACCTTGGGATGCGACATGGCGACCAAGCCATTCCTTGTCGCCAAGGTCGTGGCGCTGCGCATCGAAACGGAAAGTACGGTTGTTACGCACCAGGTCGCGCGGCTCGAAAGTCCAGCCAGTCAGCATGCGCGCCAATTCTGTGACGTCTTTCTGGGTATAGCCGCCATCGACGCCCAAGGTGTGCAATTCCATCAGCTCACGCGCGTAGTTTTCGTTCAGGCCGGTGGCTTTCGCTTTCACTCCCTGCGCTGCATTGCGTCGGAATTGCGGCGGCTGGTAATCGGCTGATGTAGACAGCCAGTTGTCCAGGTAAAACAGCATCGCAGGATGCTTGGCGGTGGCGCCCAGCAGGTCGCGGAACGATCCCAGCACATAAGGGCGGATAGCGTCACGCTCGTAGCCGCCGATCAAGGCGCGGTCCAAGCCCTTGCCCGCATAAACATTGAAGTGATTGAACCAGAAATCAACCATCACTTCTTCCAGCTGGCGCGGGCTGTCGATGGCGCGAGCGATGCGCGCTTCGGCATTCTGTTCAGTGATCCTGCCGATTACTTCGCGCCGCTTTTGTTTGGCCGCGTCATCACCATCGTTGGCAGCCTTACGCACCGCCAGAAATTCCGCCAGCACTTCACCTGCACTTTCGTTGCTCACCTCAAGCGCATTGAGTCGTGCGGTCAATGCGGCCGGCAACGGAATGTTTTCCGGCTGCAGCTGGCTGTCGATATAGCGGTCAACCCCCATCTGCTTGACGTGTTCGATATCACCCGGCTTAGGTCCGTAACCTAGGCGGTCCAGGACATGCAGCGCTTGCTGGTCAACAGACAATGGCGCCGCAACTGCGGCCAGGGAACCCGCCGAAAACAGTACTAGAGCAGCAATGCGGATCGGCAGGCTCGATATCTGCAATGTCATGGACGGCTTTCATTTGAAATTATGGGAGAGATCTTGCAACTGTTTTATTAACCCACTTTGATAGTTACCCTGCTATCGCCAATATGTATCGGATGTAACCAACTGTAAAAATACGCGTTGTCGCCATGTCGCTACGAACGTACAGAACATGGCCGGCATTTGAGCGCGCAAACAGCCCCTCACAGCGTCTGCGCGCCGGATTACGGTGTTTTCGGAGATGTTATTTGGAAGCCAGGATATCGAGCGGCTGAATTGTCGGCGGTTCGGCAAACAATTCGTTGGCCCTGGCCATCAGGGCCGCGGCCACCCTTCCTGTCAAATGCGCCTGTCGCCCGGCGTCGTCCGGGAAAGTGTCGAAAATGCCATAAACCGAAGGAGCCAGCTTGAGCGCATACCAGGTAATGGTCGCCGGTTCCTGTAGCACCACCGGCAAACCATCGCGCAGAAAGGTTTCGACATCATTTTCCTTGCCCGGCTTGGCCTGTAGCCGAACGAACAATCCCACCTTGACCATGATCGGTCTCCTTTAGTGATGCGCTAACGCTCGACAGCAACGATATCAGCCGGGCTGAGTGTTCAGTCTAGCTGTCCGGCAGCGCAATACAACGTCATTAACGTCGACCGGACAGGACGGCCTACACGCGCACCAGCAACTTGCCGAGATTTTTCCCTTCGAACAGGCTGTTGAGCGCCTCCGGCAATTTGTCGAAACCATCGACGTAAGTCTCCTGATAGACGATCTCGCCGCTTTTCACCCACGGCGCCACGATCGCCAGCATCTCGTCCATCCGATAGGTGAAATCACGCGCCAGGATGCCCTGGATTGTGGCGCGCTGGAATAGCATGTGCTGCAGGAAGCGCGGCCCCAGATCCGGCGTATCGAGGCCGCCGTCATATTGGCTGATGGCGCCGCAAATGATGATGCGGGCACGCCGCTTGATCAGCGGAATCACTGCATCGGTGATCGGCCCGCCGACGTTATCGAAATAGATATCGACGCCGCCGGTCGCCGCCTGGATCGCCGCGCTCAAGGCTTCAGGCGTGGTGTGCGCACGATAATCTACTGCAGCATCGAGCTTCAGCGTCTCGGTCAGGAAACGGCATTTTTCCGCGCCGCCGGCAATGCCGACCACGCGGCAGCCGGCGCGCTTGCCGAACTGGGCCACCAGCGAACCGACCGCACCCGCAGCACCCGACACCAGCAAGGTATCGCCTGGGCGCGGCCGCCCTGCTTCGGTCAAACCAAACCAGGCCGTCCGTCCCGGCATGCCCAGCACGCCAAGCGCCGTCGACACCGGCGCCGCGCTCGGATCGAGCTTGGTCAGCTCACTGTGGTGGCAACGCGCAAACAGTTGCCAGCCGCTATACGCGGAAACCCAGTCGCCGACCTGGAACAGCGGGCTGGCCGAAGCCACCACCTCACCCACCACGCCGGCGCGCTGAACGATGCCGAGCGGATGCGGCACATCGTAGGTGTTGCGTTCATGCTGCTGGATGCGGATGTACGGATCGACACTGACGATCCGTGAACGCAGGATCACTTCGTTGGTGGCGAGATTGCCGTCCAGTTCGGTTTCACGCAATTCATAGTGATCGTTGCTGACCCGGCCATCCGGCCGTTTGACGTAAAACCACTGGCGGTTCTGGTATTTGGTTTGCATGTTGGAAGCTCAATTGGATTCAGGTCGCCAGTGTAGCCAAATTGTAGAAAACGCGTTGCCGGCCCGCGCAAATTGCAGAGTGACGAAGTGCGATTGACGTCTCGTCAAAACCACGCCGCGACTCAAATTGTGTTTAAATATTGCAAAATGGAAATGGCAATAAGATCGACCTCACGATCGAAGAAACGACCGTGTTCAGGGCCTGCGTTATCTCGTCATTACACATTGGCCATGCGAAGCAAGGGATCGAAATGGAGAACAGGATTGGAAAATAATCAGTGTGCGTTTAACCAGATGGCCACTGCAGAAGCATGGGCGCGAGGATGGACCCTGACGAGGGGGAAGTCTCATCCGGTAACTCAAACGTATGGATGCAAAATTGACTTGGGCGCGCCCAACCACCTGGAGCGCCATGTGGTCACCAATTTCGATGCGCAGGCTTTGCATGCGCTAACCACCAGCTTAACGGTCCCGGGGACGTGGCTGAAAGTTTGCGCAAGCCCAGAAACGGTAACGCCTTTTCTGCGTGATATCTGGCAGGTTCAGCCGCCTGAATATTTGATGGCTGTGGCATTGCGCCAAGCCGCCGTCATTGCACACAATGATTACCGGCTATCAATTCGTACAAGCGGCGCGGTCACCGATGCGGAGTTCACAGACAAGGATGGGCAAGTGGCGGCAAAAGGACGCGTTGCGCAAAGCAATGGCTGTGCAATCTTTGACCAAATAGTCACTGAGCCGGAGCATCAAAGAAAGGGGCTGGGGCGCATTATCATGACGGCGCTGAGCAATCATTCCATTGCCAACGAATCAAATACAGGCGTCCTTGTTGCCACTGAAGATGGCCGTGCGCTGTATACGTCTATGGGGTGGACGGTTGTTTCCCCGGTCACTGCAGCGGTCATTGCGTAGATTTGAACGGCCACTCTCGGATGAATTAATTGGCTGACGCCAGCTAAAAGCAAGCTTTGAAGAAATATAGGGAAAGATGATGAACACAGTCGAACGCACAATGAAAATACGCCATCTGGTTCTTCTGCGCTTCAAACAGGACACTTCCGCAAGTGAGCAAGCGCATTGCATGCGCGACTTCGCCAAGCTTGCCGATTTGATCGAAGGCATTGTCGCATTCGAACACGGCGTCAATACTAGTCCGGAAGGATTGAATAAGGGCTACACCCACGCTGCGACCATCACGTTTGCCAGCCACGCGTTCCGCGACGCATATCTTGATCACGACGCACACCAGGCTTTCGTGGCTCGCTTGAAACCTTGGCTTGATGAGGTTTTGGTGTTCGATTACGACATTTGATTTTCACAAAAGACGCAATTCGGCCATCGCGGTCGGTTAATTGTTCCTGACAAACGGATGGCTATTCACCTGTCCATAAGAAGGACTGCTTTTGTTTTAGATTGCATCGCCATGTTAAAAATAGATTTTTCTACCCTATCGCAGCTGGCAGTCACATCTGCCAAGGTTACCAAGAAATGTAGCTGTAGCAGCGTGTCTTTAGCCGCTTGGCAAAAGCTGCCAAACTCTCTTGAGTTGAACAACTTCGAAGAGGTCGGCACGCTGATGGATGACCCTTATGATGAACCGAGCTTCGTGGAATACCATCCAAATGGCACGCGATATGACAGTGAGGATGCTCCCATTGCGCCGCGTTACTATCCATGCAATCGCAGCCAACTGGCGCGCTGCGTAGCCTGCGGTCGATATTTCCTGCGATATAACGAGGCCGGAGGCTACTTTACTGAATTGCGTATCCGCGCCTTGAGACCGGAATTACTGGTAGATGCTTTGCTTTAAATGACGGCTTGGATTCCCAATGGGAAATTTCACTACTCAAATACCGAGTGCTTTTCGCAATGCCGCTGCCACCTTGTCAACATGCCCTTCCTGGCAATCGTAAGCAGCCAACTGCCCCGCTTTAATCAGTGCGATGCCTTCTGGCGTTTTCGCCATCCTGTCCAAGACACTGAAAGTCATTGCGCCGTCCTGATGAGGCAATCCGGTGATTTCGACAAAAAACACTTCAAATGCTTCTATGCATTCTTCGTCGGAAAGACCAACTGCCGAACCGCAAAACTTAACGAACCCCTTGAAAAAAGTCATGATGTCGTTCACGTTCTCATTGAACAATTCCGACGATATCGAATGAACAGACATACCGAAAATCGTGGCTGCATACTCGGCGACCCTGGCGTAGTCTTTATTCTTCTTCGGCGCCTCTTGCAAACCTCGCAACAAAGCGCCGGCCAAATCACTCAACTCAGACTTTTCGTTCATCTCACTCTCCTAGGGAATACGTGTGGGCCGCGTATCTGGCTGCGGTCACGTTGGCGTTTAGGCAAACATTGATGCCGATGCAAGAATCGCCTCGCCAAAATGAAGTCTAGGAGGCGCGCCGGCTAGCGTCTGTTCGTTATCACACGTAGCGAGGCCGACGCTGGAGAACTTTAATCAGGCTCGGAGGCTCGCGCCATTTCTGGCGGGAAATGCCCCTATTTGAAGCAATAACTGCGGTATGGCTCCCACCGTATTTGGCCAGTTTCCGTCATTGGACGTTGATTTGAAGATTGTTGGCAATTCGCGGATTAGGTCTCGCCGAGTCAGTCACCCTGTTCGCCATCAACAGATCCTTCCAGGCCGTCTCCTCCGTCAACTGTGCGGTGAGCATTCAGCTTCTTGCCGTTAAACGTGAGAACAAGTTTTTTCTGTTCACCGTATCCCAAATCTTGCGAATCGATCACGAAGGTCTGTCTGTCCAGCCAAGTTCCTTTAGCGATCGTGATGCGGCCCGGATTAGGGTCAGAAAGAATTGGGGAACCTTTGCGATATAGGCCGTCAAGTCCGATCTGCACCTCATACGACCCTGAGTATTTAGCCGGCGCATAAACTTCGAATTCAATATGCGGCTGTGAGTCATCTAGAAATAGCGTTAGCGATCTTATACCGAGATTGTTGTCTGGAAATTTGTAGATCTTGCCTGAGATAGCCGAGGCAATCTCAGACGTGGGGCCGACGGGCGTCGGCTTCTCGACAGCGACATCCTTGATCACATTGGCAAGCCGATCCGCGGCGCCTCGGTTTAGCGGCAGCGCCGAATCAGACTTGACAGCAGCAGAGACGGCATCGATCAGCGCGCCATATCGCATCTGCTTTCTGGCGGTGGTCACCACTACAATATCCAGGTCGGGAAACACCACGATTAACTGGCCGTTCTTGCCGTTCGCCATGTAAGCGCGCTTGTCGGGGAATATCCAGAAAAAATTCGAGTAACTCTGATTGGGATCGGAGGACGCGCGCATATTCACGATCCTGTGATTTAAAACATCCGCCCAACCGGGTGGAAGCAGACGTCTTCCCTCCCATTCGCCGTGGCGCAAATACAAATAGCCAATCTTCGCCATGTCGCGCGGCAGCAAGTACAGCATCCCCTCCCCTATGGTGAGACCTTGAGGATCGCGGTCCCAGTGCCACTCAACGATGCCGAGTGGATCAAAAAGCTTTTCCCTCGCGTAATCTTCAGCCAGCTTGCCCGTAAGTGTCGTGATGATCGCGGAAATGAGATCCGGGCTGCCGTTGCTATAGTTGAAAACCTCTCCCGGCGAATGCGCCATGGGACGATCCAGAATGAATTGAATCCAATGGGAGCTTCGGTACAGATCCCACATGGATTGCTGTTTGCCGCCCTCAAATCCCTGATCCCAGTCGAGTCCGGAAGTCATGTCCAACAGGTTTTGAACTGTGATGGCTTTTTTCCTGTCATCGACATTTTCGACACGGCGATTGGCGAAAAAATCGAGCATGGGATGATCGAGACGATCGAGCAAACCATCCTTGTAGACCATCCCGAGAAGAGTGCTGGTAACCGCTTTTGTGGAAGAGAACATCTCGTGCGGAATATCCGCCGTGTAGGGCGCGTAATAGGCCTCCGTGACAATTCGCCCATGACGCACGACGAGGAGACTGTCGAAGCTATTGCTCGCCCCATAGGCGACAAGTTGAGCTAGGGCCGAGGAATCCATGCCTTGCTGTTCCGGCGAGGACGTCAGCCAAGTTTTAGTTGGCCAAACCGATTTAACAGCGTCCCCCGCATAAACGGCTTCACTGTGAGCCAAGCTCAACAAAATCGCCAGGCTCAGCACCGCACTCAAATGGAAAAGTCTTTTGACTTGCATGAGAATCAACTCTACGTAATGAGTGACGGGGCTTTATCATAACAATATCTTCGTGCTGTAGCCGGTATAGAGCGTATGGCGTAACCGGCCGCCAGTGCTGCTGCAACCAGGCATCGCATCCCACTGACAGCCGTACAGACCCAGGAAATTAGGCAGGCTATTGGAGCCGTCCCCAGATTGGTATCAGGCGTGTACTTCCCCGTTTTCCGGCAACACCTTTGCCCAGCCACAGGCGGCATCGTGCTTTGCCTCGAACGCCTCTATTTGCGGCAGCATGTGCAGCGTCGCTCCGACCATATCGAGCCCCTCGACGATCATCTGCTTGTGTCGCGCCGCCAGCGTAAAGTCGAATGTTTGCGAACCACACTGCAACTGCATTTTTTCCAGATCGATGCACAGATGGTGATTGCTGATGGCCAGTTCTTGCAGCAGCGTGGCAATCTGCTCCGGTT
This sequence comes from Collimonas sp. NPDC087041, assembly GCF_044745265.1. NCBI lineage: Bacteria > Pseudomonadati > Pseudomonadota > Betaproteobacteria > Burkholderiales > Oxalobacteraceae > Collimonas > Collimonas sp. NPDC087041. Next base: position 120,928 of record NZ_JBIUZX010000009.1, on the reverse strand, counting down.
CCAGCGCGATCACCAGCAAGCGATTATTCAACGCATTACTGAAAAATATCTCACCAAAACTCGGCGCAATCACCGCTTCGATGCCCAGTTGCTGCAAGCCCCACACTGCATGCTCGCGGCTGGAGCCGCAGCCGAAATTGGGGCCGCCGATCAGGATGCGTGTGTCTTTGAATTCGGGGCGATTCAGTACGAAATCGGCGCGCGGCTTGCCGTCTGGCTCGAAGCGCAGGTCGAACAACACGCCTTTGTCCAATCCTTCCTTGGTGATGGTGCGCAGGAATTGCTTGGGCATGATCTGGTCGGTATCCAGGTTGTCGATCAGCAGCGGTGCGGCGATACCTTCGATGCTTGTCTTGTCATGCATGTTCTTTCTCCAGGGTGCGGACATCGCTGATGCAACCGCTTAACGCCGCGGCAGCGGCCATCGCCGGGCTCATCAGGTGGGTGCGGCCACCCCTGCCCTGGCGGCCCTCAAAGTTGCGGTTGGTGGTTGACGCGCAGCGTTCGCCTGGGGCCAGCACGTCGTCGTTCATGGCCAGGCACATCGAGCAACCCGGTTGACGCCATTCGAAACCGGCGTCGATGAATATCTTTGCCAGGCCTTCCTGTTCCGCCTGGCGGCGCACCGCGCCCGAACCCGGGACCACCATCGCCCGTACTGTCGGTGCCACCTTGTGGCCGTCAACCAGAGCTGCGGCGATACGCAAATCCTCGATGCGGCCATTGGTGCAGGAACCGATAAAGACCCGGTCTACCGGCAGGCCGAGCAGCGAATCACCGGCTGACAGGCCCATGTATTGCAGGGCCTGGGAAATGGTGGTGCTGGCCTGTTCATCGGCGGCCTGTGCCGGATCAGGTATCGCTGCGCTGACCGCTATCGCCTGGTCGGGGCTGGTGCCCCAGGTCACGAACGGCGTGACCTCCTGGGCTGAGAAAACATGCTCGACATCAAACGCAGCGTCTTCGTCGGAAAACAAATTCTCCCAATCGCCAAGCGCCTGCCTGAAATCCGCGTCGCTCATATCTCTTGCTTTTTCCCTGACGTAGGCAAAGGTAGTCTGATCAGGCCGGATCAACGCTGCCCGTGCGCCCGCTTCCACCGCCATGTTGCACAAGGTCATGCGCGCCTCCGCCGATAGTGTGGCAATGGTCGAACCGGAGAATTCCACTGCAAAACCACGCGCACCCTGGGCGCCGATGCGGGCGATGATCAGCAGGATCAGGTCCTTGACCGAGGTGCCCATCGGCAGTGCGCCGTCAACCTTGATATGCATGTCTTGCGCCAGCCGGTAGACCAGGGTCTGTGTCGCCAGGATATGCTCGACTTCGGAAGTGCCGACGCCGAAGCCCAACGCGCCGAGCGCGCCATAAGTAGTGGTGTGGCTGTCGCCGCACAGCACCACCATGCCGGGCCGGATCCAGCCGTGTTCGGGGGCGATGATGTGTTCGATGCCCTGCTCTTCGTGGTTGGTGTCGAACAGCTTGATGTCGAAATCGCGGCAATTGCGCTTCAAATTGCTGGCTTGCAGCGCCGAAGGCGGATCGACGATGACCCGATTGGCGACGCTGACAGGATGAGTCGGAATGATGTGCGAGACCACCGCCAGTTGTTGTTGCGGCCGCAGCACCCGGCGATTTTTTTCGCGCAGGCTGCTGAATGCCTGCGGGCTGGTGTATTCGTTCATGATGTGCAGGTCGGCGTACAACAGCACGTGCTGTTCGTCGAGCCTGGCGACGGTGTGCGAATCCACCAGTTTTTTGTAAAGCGTACGTTGTGACATGGTATGGCCTCTGCCGTTCAGGCGGCAAAAAATGGCAGCACTTCTGCCAACAGCGCGTCCGGCGCTTCCTCGGGAATATAGTGGCCGCAGTCAAGCGCCTTGCCGCTGACCTTGGCGGCCAGGCGCTGCCATTCGTGCAGCGGTTGAAAACATTGCTCAATGACGCCGTGCGCGCCCCAGAGCACCAGCGTTTCGCACTGTATCTTGTTGCCTTGCGCCAGATCCAGGCGCTCGTGTTCAAGGTCGATACCTGCGCTGGCGCGATAGTCTTCGCAGATGCCGTGGATGGTGGCCGGATCGCTGAGGCAGCGCAGGTATTCGGCATAGGCTTCCGGCGTGAACGGCGCCAGACCGGCGCTGCGGCCGCCGATCGTGTACTTGAGGTAGGCTTCCGGATTGCCGCCAACCAGCAATTCCGGCATCGGCGCCGGACGGATCAGGAAAAACCAGTGGTAATAGGCGGTGGCGAAAGCCATCGAAGTTTGCTCGTACATGGCCAATGTCGGCGCGATATCCAGCAGCACCAGTTTGCTGATTGCCTGCGGATGATCCAGCGCCATCCGGTAAGCCACCCTGGCGCCGCGGTCATGCGCCAGCAACAGGAATTGTGCGTATCCCAGCTGCGCCATCAGGTCGATCTGATCCTGGCCCATCGTGCGTTTCGAATAGTTGCTGTGATCGGGCAGGCCGACCGGCTTGCCGCTGTCGCCGTAACCACGCAAGTCGGCCGCGATCACGGTGAATTGCTCGGCCAAGCGCGCCGCTACCTTGTGCCATATCGCATGTGTCTGCGGATGGCCGTGCAACAACAGCAACGCCGGCCCGCTGCCGCCACGAATGTAGTTGATCTGGGTGCCATTGACTTCCGCGATACCGCGCTCGAATCCGGGAAACATTATTCATCCTCCTGTGGTTAAGGCGATTGTATAACCACGAACAGGATTTATAATTCATTAATATTGACTCTATTATTTCTTTTGATTTAATAATGAACACGATCTCGGATATCGCTTTCTTCGCCATCCTGGTCAAGGCTGGCAGCCTGGCGGCGAGCGCCCGCGAACTCGGCGTCACGCCGCCGGCGATCACCAAACGGCTGGCCAATCTGGAACAACGCCTTGGCGTGCGCCTGCTCAACCGCACTACCCGGACCATGAGCGTGACGCATGAAGGTGAAATCTACCTGGCCGACGGTAGCCGTATCCTGGCTGATATTGAAGCGTTGGAGCGCACCATCGGCAGCAGCCGCGCCATACCGAAGGGCTTATTGCGGATCAATGCCAGTTTTGGCTTCGGCCGCAAGCATATCGGCCCGGCAGTCTCGGCATTCAGCAAGCGTTATCCGGAAGTCGAAGTCCAGCTGCATTTGTCCGATCGCCCGCTGAACCTGGCCGATCAGGCTTTCGACGTCGGCATCCGCATCGGCGAGTTACCGGATGCGCGCATCATCGCCCGCAAGATCGCCGCCAACCAGCGGCTGTTGTGCGCAAGCCCGGGCTATCTGGAACTGCATGGCGCGCCATCGACACCGCGTGACCTGCAAAAGCACAAGTGCATCGTGCTGCGCGAAAACGACGCCGCCTATGGCACCTGGCAACTAAGCCGCGGCAAGCGCCAGGAAACCGTCAAGGTGCGCGGTACATTGAGCAGCAACGACGGCGAAATTGCCTTGGAATGGGCGCTGGCAGGACATGGCGTCCTGATGCGATCGGAATGGGATGTGGCGCCCTACCTGCGTTCTGGGCGGCTGCGTCAGGTACTCACCGAATGGACACTGCCGGATTCCGATATCTATGCGGTGTATCCGGAGCGGCTGAACCTGTCCGCCAAGGTAACCGCCTTTGTCGATTTCATTACGGAACGTTTCAACCCGCCTCAGGCGGGAAAGAAAGACCTGCGACACACCTGGTGACAATTGATGCATCCCGACTTGCTCTTGAAGTGTTGACCGCAAGCCGGGATGTCGGCGTCGCTCCGCCTCAGCGGAACGACAGCCGTTTACTCTTCCAACGGCGACCTGCCGGTTTCACGCGCTGCAAACAAAGCCACGCCGGTAATCGCCAAAGCCGCCAGCACATACAGCGAGATGGCTGTGGTGCTGTGATAGGAGCGGAACAGGCTGGCGATGATCAGCGGTGCGAAACCGCCGCCGACGATACCGGCCAGCGTGTAAGCCAGCGAAGAACCGGCGTAACGCACCCGGGTCGGGAATTGTTCAGTCACGAATGCCGCTTGCGGACCGTACATGATTGCGTGGATCACCAGGCCGCCAATCACCGCCAATACGATCAGCAACGGTTGTGCGCTATCGAGCAACACGAAGAACGCGAAGGCCCAGATCGCCCCAAGCACCACGCCGATGGCATACACAGGCCGGCGGCCGATGCGGTCCGACAACGCGCCGAACACCGGCACTGTCAGCGCATTGCAAGCGGTGCCGATCATGATCGCGGTCAGCGCCAGAGTACGCGACAGGTCCAACACGGTCGTCACATAGGTCAAGGTGAACACCACCACCAGCGCATACAGCACGTCCGAACCGATCCGCGCGCCGCCGGCGATCAGCAGACGCCGCCAGTGATCGCGCAGGACATCGCCGATCGGGGTCTTGGCCGTGGCGTGTTTCTCATCCAGTTCCTTGAACAACGGCGTTTCCTCAACCCCGCGCCGAATCCACAAGCCGAACCCAACCAGCAACAGACTGGCAATGAATGGAATGCGCCAGCCCCAGGCGAGGAAATCGTCCGGCGACACCAGCGCAGTGATCGCAGCAATGAAGCCAGTCGCCAGCAAGGTGCCGAAGGATGGCCCAACCTGGGTCCAGGAGGCGTTGCGGCCACGCTTGTCTTGCGCACCATGTTCAACTGAAATCAGCACCGCCCCGGCCCATTCGCCGCCCAGCGCCACGCCCTGTACGAAACGCAGCGCAACCAGCAGGATCGGGCTGAGGATGCCGACTGAAGCATACGTCGGCAGCAAGCCCATCAGGCCGGTGGTAATTCCCATTAATACCAAGGTCACGACCAGCACGAAACGGCGTCCGAGCTTGTCGCCGAGATGGCCGAACAGGACGCCGCCGATTGGCCGCGAAATATAGCCGACCGCATAGGTCGAGAACGCCAGGATGGTGCCCGATAAAGGGTCGAATGATGGGAAGAAAAGATGGTTGAAAATCAATGCAGCGAGCGTGTTATAAACCGTGAAGTCGTACCATTCCAGCGTGGTACCGATCATGCTGGCGGCGGCCAGCCTGCTGGTCATGCTTTTCTTGGCAGGCGCGCCATGCGCCCCCTGCTGCGCGGGCGCTGACAATGCTGCCTCTTCAGCTTGTAATGCAATTGAATGTTGATGACTCATCTAACTTCCCTCCATGAACCTGCTATCCCCAACCGCAGCGGCATGTCTTGCGAACGATTGCCGCTGCGATGCGTTTGACCTTTGTCTGGCCTCTTGTATTTCCCCTGACCGAAACCGGCCAGGGTCGATGCGCGGTCTTTTATGCCGCTTGATCGAGTAATTGCCAGCTCAGTTGCAAAATGGCATGACCATCCAGTTCGCCGCCGATCTGTTCCGCCGCCAACCGCACCGCATTGGCCGCCGCCGGTTCCGACGATGCCTCAATCAGCAGGATCGGATCGAGCACACGACCGTTGGCATTTTCCGCTGGCAATGGCGTGGACAGTGCGACATCTGGCGTCAACAGGCGCGAGGCCACTACGCCATCCAGCGCTAGCAATTTTTGGCCCAGCTTGGCCACTGCCGCCGGATCGCGGCCAATCTCGTTGTTACCGAGCCGCAAAACTGCCAGCCAGGCGCCCATGCCGCTACCGACTTCAGCGTCGATGCTGCAGACGCGGCGGATCGGGTCGCGCATGCGTGCCAGGTTGGTCACCGACCACGGCGTCTGCTGCTGGAACGCCTTGAAATATTCAGGTGTCTTGAATGCCGCCAGCGATGTTGTGCGGTACAAGCCCAGATACTGGCGCGGCCCTTTCATGCTTTGGTAGCGGGTGCCGGAAACGAAGCCCGGCAGGTTCACTCGCTCTTCGACATGTTCACGGTCGTACCAGCGGTTGAAGTCGTCGTCATGCGCTGGATCGACGTTGGTCCATACGAACAAGATGCCCGGTAATTCTTTTGCTTCTGGTGTTGTTGCTGGTGCTATTGCTGGTTTTGTTGCTGTTGCTATTGCTTGCGTACTCATCGTTTTCGCTTTTCAAGTTGGGCCGGAAGACTTGAGAATAGTTTTTCGGTCCATGCCTGGCAAACGGGTTATTTTTATGGTGACTGATAAGTTTTACTTGTGGCGTCGTTGGCCTGGTGAGGATCAAAGCCGTACTGCGGTTCCAGGTTGAGCGTGAAGCGCGCAGCCTCTTCGCATGCCAGCTTGGCAACCAGCTGGATCGCTTCCGTGGTCAGGTCGGCGCAATAGCTGACCACCAGCCTCTGCGGCGTCAGATTGGTGGTACAAGGAATGATGTTCAGCGTGCCGCTGCTGATCTGGTCGCGTGCAGGCGCCAGCGGCAGCACGGCGATGCCGAAACCGGATTGCACCAGCCGCACGATGGCGGAAATGGAACTGACGCAGTGGATGCGCGGCGCCGGCACCCCTTCGGCTTCGCACAATTCCATCAATGCGGAATGCGGTTGCGAACCGCGATTCATGGTCACGATCGGACGTTCCGCCAATTGCGCCAGGCTCACCGGCGCCATGCCGGCGGGCCAGTCGGCAGCGCGGCCGACCCAGCCCATCGCAATCGATCCGCTCGCGGTATTGCGAATTCCGTCGCCGATCACCGGATCGGTCTGCAGAGCCAGATCCAGTTCACCTTGCCGCAACTGCTCGTGCAAACGCCGTGTCGATTCCGACGTCAGTTGCAGTTCAATGCCGGGGTACATCTCCTGCACACGCCGCAGGAAATCGATCAGCCAGGTGTGGACGATGGTTTCGATCACGCCGATACGCACAATGCCGGCAATGCTGGAACCGGTGCGACCGATGGCGGACATTTCCCGGCTCAGTTCCAGCATCCGTTCGGCATAACCGAGCAAACGACGACCATCGAAGGTCAGGCGAATCTCGCGCGCATCGCGCTCAAACAGGCGTGTATCGAAATCCTGTTCGAGCGAGGCGATCCGGTTGGAAATCGCGGCCTGGGTGATATTCAATTTCTCCGCCGCGGCACGGAAACTGCCGAGCCGCGCCACCCATACAAACGCTTCCAGAAATCGCGTGTTCACAATGCCCTCCTTCGCACCCGGTGCGGCGTCAGATCAACCGTCCTGCAGTGCCGCTTCAACCGCACGGCCGATTTGCAGCACCCTCGCATCCTGCCCGCCCAAGCCGCAAATGCTGAAGCCGACCGGCAAACCGCTGCCGACCGGGCATGGCATGTTGAGCGCGCAACCGTCGAGGAAATTGATCACCGCAGGATTGCGCAACACCAGGCCATTGGTGGCAAAGAAGCTGTCGTCGCTTTGCTGTAACGGTTGCAATAACGGAGGCAACGTAGCGACCGTCGGCATCAACCAGGCGTCAAACTGCCGCAAGCGCTGTTGCGCGGCGGCGATCAGGTTGCGGCGCGCCGCCAGCAGGTCAATATAATCGGCGGCGCTTTGCTGGCCGCCGCGCCGGATGCGTGCCGCCACCCGTTGATCATAGCGCTCGGCCGCACTCTCAAACAACTCGCGGTGCCAGGCCCATGCTTCGGCCGCAGCAAAGCCGCCGCCGGCATTGATCGTGGGCAGCGTTTTCAGTTCAGGGAAGGCAAAACGTTCGATACGTGCGCCGGCACGCTCTAGCAGATTCAGTACGTTTTCGAAGGCATCACGCACTTCGGGTGCAATGCCTTCGCCGACAAAATCGTCGGTCACGCCAAAACGCAATCCTTGCAACGGCACTGCAGCACTATCCAGTGACTCGCCAGACAAGATGGCATCAACAATCGCGCAGCAATCGACGCTATGCGTCAACGGTCCGGCGGAATCGAGCGTGGTTGATAGCGGCACGGCGCCGCTCAAATCGACCCGGCGCGCGGTCGGCTTGAAGCCGGTCAGCCCGCAAAACGCCGACGGAATACGGATTGAACCGCCGGTATCAGTGCCAAGTGCCGCCACCGCCATACCGCCGGCAACCGACACCGCGCCGCCGGAGGTAGAGCCACCCGCTACGCGGGCGCTGTCAAACGGATTGGTCGGCGTGCCGTAATGCGGATTCAAACCCAGGCCGGAAAATGCGAATTCGCTCATGTTGGTGCGGCCGAGCAAAATCGCACCGGCATTGCGCAGACGAGCCACTGCAGCGGCGTCGGCGGCCGCCGGTTTGGCGTCCGACAGCGCGGTCGAGCCGGCGGCGGTTACCTGGCCCTTGACGTCGAACAAATCCTTGATCGATACCGGCAAACCAGCCAGCAGCGACGGTGCGTAACCGGCCGCACGAGCAGCATCGCTGGCGCGTGCCGCAGCCAGCGCCTGGGCGGCATCAACGTGGATGTATGCCGCGCCGCCGGCGCCACGATGGGCCTCGATCTGGGCCAGCGCCTGCTCCACCAATTTGACGCTGCTGTTTGTTCCGGCCTGCATTTCTGCGGCCAAGGTACGGATAGTTTTCATCGATTCAGCCTTCGATAGGTAAGGAGACAACGTTATAGCGATGCGTCAGGCTGCGCTGCAGGCGCGGATCAGAGAGTTCCATTTCGAAGCACTCGCCGAAGCCCATCTCGCCGATGATCGGCTGGGTTCCGCAAAACATGACTGTACCTACCGGCAGTTCCTTGCCGCCGGTATAGCGACCGATCAAGTCCTGCGGCGCCAGCATTTTCGTGACAGCGCCCTCTTGGTACAAGCGATGTTCGGCGCCGCGTCGACGCCAGGTGCGCATCTGCAATTCGTCCCAGTGCTCAACGAGTTCACTCATGCGCCACAAATCCGCACCGACCGGTTTCGCACACATCTGCTTGGAAACCGTGACGCCATAGCTTTCCACCTTGCGGTCGGTATGATCCGAGCCAATTCCGACCAGCAGCCCCTCGGTCGTTGAAAACAGCACGAACTCGGCCTCACCGGACGACTCATCGCCCGCTACCTGCAACGACGGCGAGATGGTCAGCAGATCGGCCGAGACACGGTAGAAACTCGGGATGCTGGCTGGCCGCTTGACGCCGATCGCTTCCAGCTCTTGAATATGATGCTCGACGCTGGCATGGTCGCGGCCGGTCCAGCCGGCGATCACCAGTTGCTGCACATCGATCGAAATCGGCCCGTGGCCGACCAGGTTGAATTGCAAATTCGCCATGAGACTACTCGCTTGGTTGTTGGGTTGATTAGATTGATTAAATGGAGCGGACAATATTGCTGCGGAATTCGTCGACGTGTTTCCGTATCGCCTCGCGCGCAGCGTCGGCATCGCGCCGTTCAAGCGCGTCGACGATCTGCAGATGCTCTTCATAGACATGTTGCAGATGCTGCGGATCGGAAAGCGACAGGAACCAGAAACGTGCCTGTTTTTCATGCAGGTTGCGCAACAGATCACCCAGCACCTTATTGCGCGAAGCCGCAGAAATCGCGATATGGAACTGCATGTCCAACCCCATCAGGGCCGGCACATCACGCCGTGCAATCAGCGCCGGTGAGCGATCGACAATATCGCGCATGCTCTTCAAGTCGGCCTCATCGGCACGCTCCGCCGCCAGCCCAACACAAAGGATTTCATTGGCCATGCGCACCTCGATCATGTCCATCACATCGTTGAGCGACAACGGCGTCACCATCACACCCTTGCGCGGCATGATCGACACCAGCCCTTCCACCTCCAGCCGATGCAAAGCTTGATGCACGGGCGTGCGGCCAATGCCCAGCAGGGTTTGCAAGTGGGCTTCGTTGATCGGTTCGCCCGGACGAAATTCCAGCGTCATGATGCGGCGCTTGATCTCTGCGTAAGCGAATTCGCGCAGCGCAGCCCCGGCTGGAATATTGGTCGGCTGAACCTGGCTTGCCTGCGCCGCCTTGGAAGGCGATGTTGCTCGCTGCGGGGTATTGGACATTGGGTTGTTGAAGCGCGTGAGCGCTCAATATCGAGTATCAATGGACACTGATATTAATGTGATATATCACAGAGGTCAACGAATGACGTGAAATTTCACAGTGAGATGTATTTTTGCCAATTTAGCGTTCCATACAATTAAAGTCGAAAGCAAACGAACAGCCAGAAACGTACGTTCTGCAGCCAGCTTGCGTTTGCAAAGGAGCTGAACTGTAAGTATTCTTTCCAGCATGATAAAAATTAGAAACTCACGCAGTACAGATGGTGAACGCGTGCTCGAGATTTGGCGTGATGCCGTGTTCACAACCCATGCATTCCTCAGCCACGAAGACCGCATTGCAATTGAAATGGAAGTACGCGATTTTCTTCCTGCTGCGCCATTGTGGTTGGCCGTGAATGAAGACGACCAGGCATTAGGGTTCATGTTATTGAACGGCGCCCATATGGAAGCCTTATTTATTGATCCCGTTTGCCATGGCAAAGGTATTGGACGTGCGTTGGTGAATCACGCTTTGACCTTACACGAATGTTTGACAACGGACGTCAATGAACAGAACGCTCAGGCCGCAGCTTTCTATTTCCGCATCGGCTTTAAGGCGACAGGTCATTCGGAACGCGACAGCCAAGGACGCGCTTATCCGTTGATACATTTAAAATTCCAACCGCAAAGCCAGAAAGACTGATTGCGGCCAGAAGCGGCCGGATGAGCACTTCCCACACAGCGTCCGTTGATTCATGATGGATATTTTCTGCATTGCTTTCATTGAGTACAGTAGTCAACCAGCGGCTGCAAAGAGGTTTCCAACCCCATGTAATTCAATCAGGAGGATGCGATGAGTCAATTGAATGACGTCAAAAAGGTGTTGTTCGTCGGTCAGCGGCCAGAAACTGTCGACTTCTCGGACCCAGCGTTACCACCAGGCTTCAATGCAGAGAAGATTCATGCCGGCATTGCCGTTGGCATGCAGCAGATGGCGGATCGTGGGTGGCATGCCGACCTCTGCTTGGTGCGCCCGGATGAATCCGCCACTGTGGAGCTCGAGCGTCAACTCGCCAGCGAGACCTATGACTGCGTTGTAATCGGCGGCGGAATCCGCATCCCTCCCAAGAGCCTGTTGCTCTTTGAAAGACTCTTGAACAGCGTCCACAAATCGGCTCCCAAGGCATCCATCGCTTTCAATACAGCACCGCAAGACACCGCGGACGCGGCCGGTCGATGGATCAAGAACTAAATAACGAATGCACGCCGCTTAGATATGTTCCTGGCTGCATGGGTCTTGGATGCGTTTCGCAACGACAGCGTTGAGACGAAATCAGCCAGTTGCAAGCGGCTCGAAACGGCCATTCGCTGGATGCAGCGTACAAACTGTCGCGCGAATTTGCCATAAGATTTTCTATGTAGCGACAAAAATTATTCTAGCTTGCCAGCACTCCGCCAAAAGTAGATATTGTCGTTTCACAAAATTGTTAGCTGAACTTCCGAGGTTGCGCTTCGTAATAACGCCTATTACAAAGATAGCCTCGGCTAACGACTCACTTCCTAAACAACGGTTTCTAGAATTCGGCGCTGTGGTTTGACTGAAAAGATCGTTGCCCTAGAAATATTAATTGCTCAAACATTCGTGAAATCATATTTTTCTATTCCTATCCTTGTCGCAATCATCGTCTCCACCCACTCCGTATTGGCCGCGGATAAGGCACCTGCGAGCAAGCCGACGCAGGTTTTCCAAAGAGTTGCGATTCAGGGGACAGATCGCGAAATGGGCCTGGGAATTTCCGAGTTCCCTCCCAATGCTGAAAAGCCACGACACATGGCAACGGGTCCCGAGGTCTGCTACGTGCTTGAGGGGGAAATAATTTTAAATGTGGATGGCAAGCCCACGCAACACATCCATGCAGGCGGGACCTTTCAAATAGCTGCGAACGCGGTCCACGTCACCAAAGCCGGACCGATGGGTGCGAAAGTCATTGCAACGTGGGCTTACGTACCTGGGAAACAATTTAACGTTCCCGTTCCAAATTGATCTTGCATCCCTTGACTTCACCCTGATGACCAGCATCGAGAAGCTTCTTGTGGCGTGAAATCAGCTCGGGTAACGGACAAGTTACCAAATCGTTATAAAAACTCTTCTTTCAAACCGGGCGTTATTGCTCAACGCCCCTCAAAACCATGAACACACTAAAACTACTTTCTTTTTCAGTATATTTACTTGCCGCAAGTAGCTTTGCAGCAGGCACCATCGATCAATCCAAGATCACGGATACGGTCGATGCGACTATCCATCCCCTGATGCAGAAATACAGCATTCCCGGCATGGCAATCGCAGTGACCATTAATGGCAAAAATTATTTCTACAATTATGGTGTGACGTCAAAAGAGACGCAGCAGCGCGTTACCAACAAGACGCTTTTTGAGATCGGGTCGTTCAGCAAAACATTTACGGCGACGCTGGCCTCTTATGCTCAAGTCGGTGGCAATCTTTCACTCTCCGACAGCCCAAGCAAATATTTCCCGTTCTTGCGCGGCAGTAGCTTTGACAATATCAGTCTGGTGAATCTAGGCACGCACACCGCGGGCGGCCTGCCTCTGCAGGTTCCGGACAATATAGATAATACCGATCAGTTAATGGATTATTTCAAACATTGGGAGCCTACTCATGCAGCTGGCACATTCAGGAAATACTCCAATCTAAGTATAGGGTTGCTAGGCATGATTGCGGCCAAATGCATGAACGTATCTTACGAGGACGCGCTTGAAAAGAAGATGTTCCCTGAACTTGGTATGACCCATAGTTACATCAATGTGCCAGCAGACCAGATGAAGGATTACGCGCAAGGTTACACAGCAAAGGATGTACCAGTCAGATTGAATCCAGGAATTCTGGCGACCGAAGCATATGGTGTGAAATCAGGCTCGGCAGACTTGATCCGATTTATTGACGATAACATCCAGGCCAGCAGGCTTAGTGAAAAACTTCAACGTGCGATCAAGGATACTCACACGGGATATTTCAAGTCAGGAGAATTTACGCAGGATTTGATATGGGAGCAATACCCTTACCCTGTAGAGTTGAAACAACTGCTGGCAGGTAACGATCCTGGCGTGATCTATCAAGGTTCGGTTGCAAGCAAGCTAAGTCCACCCTTGCCACCGCAAGCCGACGTGCTGATCAATAAAACTGGGTCAACGAACGGCTTTTCAACCTATGCCGCCTTTATCCCCTCTAAACAAATTGGCATTGTGATTCTTGCCAATAAATCCTATCCGATTGATCAAAGAGTCACTGCCGCGTATCAAATACTCACGCAACTGGATAGCCAGGGCGTATCAAAAAAATAGTCGCGGGACGCTACTGCGTTGATTGGGGTAGCTGCTCTAGCGATGCTGGTGTTCGCACTTTCCTGGGGTGCATGGATCGCGCACCAGCTTCGCCAAAGTTTGGGCGTGGCGCAGCACCTCACTAACGTCCAAAAGTCCAAAGGTCCACCGTGCCCCATATGGAAACGCTTGCCGCCGCTCTCCACCATCCGAATCAGTTCACGCGACACAGTGGCCGGATCATCTTCGAACGGCGGCCGAATTGCGCGCCCCTTGAGGATCACACCACCGATCAGGATGCCTGAGGCGATCAGATCTCCGACCATCATGTCCTGCGATGACAACTCCACCGCAATCGAGCCCGGCGTATGACCGCCCGTATGCCGCACGACACCATCGCCCCCGAAGTCGAGCAGGTTAACCGTGTGGCCGTTGGTCATCATGATGTCCGGGATAAAGCCATTGCATGGCTCATGCGGAAACGGCGTTTTGAGAAACAGCTTGCTGAGCCAACTCGTCGTGCAATAAGTCATCACGCTGCACATCGAGCCAGGCAGCCCGTGGAAGAACGGCTACCGCGAGTCCTTCAACGGAAAACTCCCTGATGAATTTCTGAACGGATAGGTCTTCTACAGCCTCAGGTATATTCCGGAATCTGCGAGGAAGTCGCGGCGGAGCTGTTGCGGTCGTTTTTCAAAGAGCGCCGCTAAGCGAGCTTACATCAGCTCAAGATCCAGCCCGATATCTGCCGCCGGGGCGCTTTGCATCAGCCGCCCGACCGAGACGTAATCCACGCCGCTCGCCGCGATCGCGGCGATCGTATCGAGCCGCACTCCCCCCGAAGCCTCCGTCGCCGCACGCCCGGCCACCAACGCCACCGCCTCGACCAGCATTGCCTGCGACATATTGTCGAGCAGGATTTGGGTGGCGCCGGCCACGATCGCCGGCTCGATCTGGTCGAGTCGATCGACTTCGCAGATGATCCGCTTCACGCCTGCCGCCTTCGCGCGCGCCACCGCCGGCCCGACGCCGCCCGCCACCGCGACATGGTTGTCCTTGATCAACACCGCATCCCACAATCCCATGCGGTAATTGGTCGCGCCGCCCATCCGCGCCGCGTATTTTTCAAGCACGCGCAGGCCGGGGATGGTCTTGCGCGTGTCGAGCAGGATGGCGTGGCCGTTCATGGCATCGACATAGGCGCGCGTCATTGTCGCGACGCCTGAGAGGTGCTGCACGGTGTTGAGCGCGCTGCGCTCGGCGGTGAGCAGAGCACGGGCGTTGCCGGCGATCCGCATCAACGCGGTGCCAGGCGCGATGCTCTGGCCATCCTGCACGAGCATTTCGATCGTACACGCCGGATCGAGATGACGGAAGAACGCGGCGGCCAGCGGCAGACCGGCGACGGTGATCGCCTCGCGGCTGTCCATCACCCCGGCAAAGCGCGCATCGGTAGGGATGACACTCTCGGCGGTGACGTCGTGGCCGCCGCCAGGGAAGCCTTCGCCGAGATCTTCAGCGAGCGTAGCGTGGACAAAGGCACTGAGGTTGAAGCCTTGGAGGGTGAATGCATTCATGCCGTGACCTTATAGAAAATGAAAAGATTATGTAGGGCCTTACAGGCCGCCAGCAACGCAAACCTACAGCCGAATGTCTAGAGTCGGTCAACAGGGCCTGGGTAGATGTTATTTATTTGCACTACGTAGCGCTGCGGCCCAACTCTCGACCCAGTCTCCCAAGGGATCGAACAGTTCCAATAGTTTTCTGCCGCGTTTAGTAAGTTGGTAACCAGTGTCGCAAGTTTCAACAATCAGAGCTTCACGCAATTCCGCTAGTCGGCCGTTGAGCACTGACGGCGACATATCGTCGCAGCGCGCCTGTAGCTCGCGAAACACCATTGGGCCCTCGCGCAATTCCCAGATCACGCGTAGCACCCAGCGGCGGCCGAGCAGGTCGAGCAAAGCCATGATTGGCTTGCCGGTTTTGGAACCACGAACGGGTTTGTCGATGAGCGCCATATTGTGCTACTAAATTAGAAGTATTATGCTTCGTTTATCGTAGCAACTGGAGTCCTGCATGTCAACACCCCGGATACAAGCCCTTAATCCGCCCTACGCTGATGGTGTGCAGCAGGATTTCGATCGCATCATGCCGCCCGGCATTCCGCCACTGAAGTTGTTCCGCACCGTGGCGCAAAATCCGCGTGTACTGTCGCGCATGATCGCAGGCAGCCTACTCGACAAGGGCAGCATTTCAGTACGCGCCAGAGAGATCATGATTCTACGAACCTGCGCGTTGTGTGGGGCTGAGTACGAATGGGGCGTACATGTTGCGGCCTTTAGCAGCAAGGCGGGATTCACTCCGACGCAGGTTGCTGCCACTGTGCATGAGGATAGCCAAGCGTGGCCGGCTCAAGATTCCGTGCTGATTCGGCTTGCGGATGCACTGCATGCGACCGGCAGCGTCGACGACACTCTGTGGTCCGAACTGCAAACGTTTTACACCGACGAGCAGCTTATCGAGCTAGTGATGCTTGCCGGTCTATATCACGCGGTGTCCTACATAGTGAACACGACAAAGCTGGAACTTGAGACCGCCGCGCCTCATTTTGATAGTTATGCCAACAACTAATCGCCGGACGCATGTTTATGCGTGCGTTGAGCGGCCGCCATGCGGAGCAGATTTCAATCTATCGACAGTCCGCATCGGGTCGAGAACCGCCTGTCACGCTTTGGAAAAGCGCCTTTTGCATAAATCTGACTGCCGCTCCATCAAGCCTACGGCGCAGCACCGGTATCTGGAGACGCGTTCCACCACCCTCCTCCCAATGCTTGCAACAGCGCCGCCGTATCGGCAAGGCGCGCCGACTGGGCGACGGTCCGGTCCAATCCGGTTTGCAGGCTTTGCCGCTGTGCATCCAGCAAGGCCAGATGACTGACGCCTCCGGCCTGATACTGCTGTCGCGTAATCGACAGACTGTCCTCTGCATTTTCCGCCGCCAACGTCCGCGCTTGCAAAGCCTGCGCGTCATTCTCCAGCGCGCGCAAACCGTCCGCCACTTGTTGCAGCGCCTGCAGCACAGTCTGCTGATACGCTGCTGCGGCCGCATCGTAGGCGGCAACTGCGGAACGCTTCTTGGCCCGCAATTCGCCGCCATGGAATAAAGGTTGCATCAAATTCAAACCGATACTCCATACATTGAGGCTGTTGGCGATATCCGAGATATGCGTCTGCTCGGCCCCTGCACTACCTGACAAGGTCAGTTGCGGATAGAGGCCGGCGGTTGCCACGCCGACCTGGGCGCTGGCCTGGTGCAAGGTCGCCTCGGCGGCGCGGATATCAGGACGTTGACGTGCCAGTGCTGATGGCAGGCTGAGCGGCAAGGTCTCGGGCAGTGTCAACTTGGCCAGGTCCAGCGGCTGGGAGTCAAGCTGTGCCGGAGCCTTGCCCAGATACACCGCCAACTGATGGCCGACCTGCTGCAATTGCTGTTGCAGCGATGGCAATGATGCCGCTGATTGCGCCACCAATGTGCGCTGGTTCTTGACATCGCGCTCGGCGATGCCGCCAGCGGCAAGGCGCTGTTCCATGATTGTCAGTTGCTGGCGCTGCAGATCGAGCATTTGCGCGGTCTGGGTGATCTGCGCCTGCAACGACGCTTGCCGGATCGCGGCGGTGACAACGTTGCCCGCCAGCGTCAGCTGCGCCGCCCGCAGTTCCTCGGCCTGCATATTCACTTGCGCCTGCAAACCTTCCAGCATGCGGCTGTTGGCGCCAAAGGCATCGACGGTGTAAGACACGTTCAGCGAAGCGTTAAAGAGTGAAAACGGCCCGACCTGCGGTACATTCGGGATGCCGATTGCGGCAGTGTCGATCTGCTGGCGGACCGCACCCAGCCGCAAATCGACCTGCGGATAACGCGTTGCGCCAGTCTGGCCGCTCAAGGTTTCGCTGGCTTGCAGCAACGTCGCCTTTGCCTGCGCGATCAGCGGGCTGTTAGCCAATGCCTGACGCACCAGCCCATCCAGTTGTGGCGAATGGAACAGCGTCCACCATTGGCCTGGAATATCCATGCCTGTATCGAAACGCTGGGCGGCGCCGGCCATCCCTGCACTCGACACGGTGGCTGCCGGTTGTACGCCAGCCGTATATTGCGCCACCGCAGGCGCCGTCGGCGCATGGAAATCCGGCCCGACTGCACAGCCACTCAGCAATCCACCGATACCAAGCCACAGCAGCGGCCGGGTCGTTTTTTGCACGCATTGACAAATCCATGTCGGTTTCATCGCCACTCCCTCAATCCAGCGTACGGCGATAGAACCGCACTGCAATGCCCATCACCACCAGGGTGAACACCATCAGCGGCCAGACGCTGGGCCACAGATCAACCCAGCCATTGCCCTTGAGCAGGATGCCGCGAATCAGCCGGTTGAAATACGTCAGCGGCAGCAGGTTGCCGATGAACTGCGCCCAGCGCGGCATGCCCTGGAACGGGAACATGAAACCCGACAACAGGATGTTCGGCAGGAAGTAGAACATCGTCAGTTGCATCGCCTGCAACTGGTTTTGTGCAATCGACGACAAGGTAATGCCGACCGTCAGGCTGGCAGCGATGAACAACAGCGCCGCCAGGTAAATCGCGACCACGCTGCCGGCAAACGGCACATGGAACATGAAGCGCGCGCCTAGCAGGATGATGCTGGCCTGGATCAGGCCGATGGCAATGTAAGGCATGATCTTGCCGGTCATGACTTCGATCGGCGACACCGGCGTCGCCAGCAGGTTTTCCATGGTGCCGCGCTCGCGTTCACGAGTCATCGACAAGCCGGTCATCATCACCATTGTCATCGACAGGATCACGCCCATCAATCCGGGCACGACGTTGTACTGGGTGACACCTTCCGGGTTGTACAGGCGCTGCACCTGGACGTTAAAGGCCGGCGTGCCGCCGCTGAACTTCGCCAGTGCGCCTTTCAAATCCTTGTCTGCCACCGATTGCACCAACTGCGGCAACGCCGCCAAGGCCATGCCGGTGGCGGTCGGATCGGTGGCATCGGCCTCCACCAGCAGCGCCGGCCGTTCGCCGCGCAGCAGGTTGCGGGTAAAATCCGCCGGGATATTCAGTACGAACAGCACCTTGCCCTGTGCCAGCGCAGTGCGCGCCGCCGCCTCGCTGGGCAGCTCAGCGACGATATCGAAATAGTCCGACGCCTTCATCGCGGCAATGAAGGTGCGTGTGAATTCGCTGTGGTCGGCAGTGATGACGGCAGTCGGCATGTGCTTGGGATCGCTGTTGATGGCAAAGCCGAACAGCACCATCTGCATTACCGGGATCACGGTGATCATGCGCACCGTGACACGGTCGCGCATCAGTTGCAGGAACTCCTTGAGCACGATGCTCCACCAGCGCTGGAAAGAAAATCCGCTGAGATATTTCATGCCTGGTCCTCGAAATTATCCGCCGAGCGGTTCATCATGTAGATGAACACATCTTCCAGGCTGGTGTCGATCGGCTCCATGCGCAGATTTTTCCCTTGCGTCATCTGACGCAGCGTCTGTTCCAGCAGCGCGGCATCCTTGCCGCATACGTGCAATGAGGTGCCAAATACCACCAGCTGATCGACGCCAGGCTGTCCGTGCAATTGCTGCGACAGGCCGACCAGCTGGTTGTCGTGGATATCGCTGTCGCGGCTGTTATAGATGGCCCAGGTCGTCAGGCCCTGCCCCGCTACCACCTCCGCCGCCGTGCCCTGCACCAGCAATTTTCCATAGGCCAGGTAAGCCAGCTTGTGGCAGCGTTCCGCTTCGTCCATGTAATGGGTGCTGACCAGCACGCTGATGCCCTCGGCAGCCAGTCGGTGCAGCTCTTCCCAAAAATCGCGGCGCGCAGCTGGGTCCACGCCGGCGGTCGGTTCATCCAGCAGCAACAGTTCAGGGTTGTGCAACATGCTGGCAGCCAGCGCCAGGCGCTGCTTCCAGCCGCCCGACAGCGATCCCGCCAATTGTTTCGCACGGGTCGCCAGGCCGAGCTTTTCCAGGCTCTGGTCGACTGCTTCCTTGCGATTCTTCATGCCATAGATGCGGGCGACGAAATCCAGGTTCTCGCGGATGCTGAGGTCATCCCAGTAGGAAAATTTCTGCGTCATGTAGCCGACCCGGCGCTTGATCTCCGCGCTTTGCTTGATGATGTCGAACCCCATGCAGGTGCCATGCCCGGAGTCTGGCGTCAGCAGGCCGCATATCATGCGGATCGACGTGGTCTTGCCGCTGCCGTTCGGCCCCAGGAAACCGAAAATCTCGCCGCGCCGCACCTGCAGCGACAAATCCTTCACCACATGCTTGCTGCCAAAGTGCTTGTTGATGCCGTCAACATCCACTACCAGCTCTCCGTTGCGGGCATCTTCGATGACGGCGCTCATGGCAGCTTCACTTCCACCGGTTGGCCGGGATGCAGCTTGAGCGCATCCGCCGGTGCCGGCCGCGCTTCGATCATGTAGACCAGTTTGGAACGCGATTGATTGCTGTAGATGATTGGCGGGTTGTATTCGGATTCGGTCGAGATGTAGGAAATGTGCGCCGCCACATTGGCCTGGCAACCGTCGCAACTGAGCGTCACAGCCTGGTTGACCTTGAGCCGACCGAGCACGGTTTCCGGCACGAAGAAACGCACTTTGACGTTCTCCGGCGGCAGCATGCGCAGCACCGGATTACCGGCCGCGACCCACTCGCCTTCTCGATACATGGTGTCGAACACCAGCCCGGCACGGGTAGCGGTGATGGTTTTTTGCCCGAGTTTCCAGTCCGCCTGGTCCAGCACCGCCTGGGCAGCGGCGACCTGGGCCTGTTGCGCCCGCACCTGGGCCGTGCGGTTAGGCAAGCGGTCAACCGCCAGTTGGCTTTGCCATTGCCGGACCTGGGCTGCGGCCGTCTCGGCGGCAGCGCGCGAATCGTCGAGTTGTTGTTTGGCGATGCCGCCGGCCTGGAACTGGATCTCATCGCGATGGAGTTGCACCGCAGCCTTGGACGCATTGGCCTGCGCCTGGACCAATTGAGCGCGCGTTACATCCTGCTCTTGCGGTCGCTTGCCGCTCTGGATATCAGCCAGTTGCGCCTCGGCGGCGTTCAGTTGGCGCAAAGCCTGGTTTCGGGCGGCGATTTCATCGCCCGCTTCCAGCATGAACAAGGGCGCGCCCAATGCTACCTGCTTGCCGCGCTCAACCGACAGCTTGTCCAGACGCCCGGGCTGGGACGACGCCACATACACATACTCGCCCTCGACATAACCTTGCCAGTCGTTGTCGCTGGCCGGTGAACACGCGGCCAGCCACAAGGAGGCCATCACCGCCACAACGATTACGGTTGATTGCCGGGAGCTGGTCGAAAGACGATATGGCATGGAAAATTCCTCGGTTATTCGTCAGAATGCGCGTCAGAGTGCGCGTTGGATTGCGCTGTCCCCGGTAACGCCAGGCCGGACAGCAGCAGCGCCTTGATATGGCGGGTCAGGACGGCTTTGTCGAGCAATGCGGCCTTGTGCACCACCGGTAGCAAAGGCCGATTTTTCAGGGTGCGTGCCATCGCCAGCGGCAGCATGGTCAGGCCCAGTACGGAGATGAAGATCAGGGTTGGCTCCAGTCCCGGGTTGATCGTGCCGGCCTGCTGGCTGCGCGCGACGTTTTCGGAAAACAGGGCAATCTTGGCCAATGGCACCCGCTGCACCATGCGTTCGCGCAGCTGGCCGCCATCGCTCAGCACCTCGCGTACCCACAAGGCCGGCATCCAGGGCATCTTTTCCGTGGTGGCGATCATGCGCTCGACGATGTCAAGAATCATGTCCTCGGGCGGCTCGTCGCCACGGATCGGGTCCCAGATACTGTTGACGAACAGGCATACCCGTTCATCGACCACAGCTTCGATCAACTGATCGCGATTCTTGAAGTAATAATGCACCATCGCCGGCGTCACGCCAGCCGAACGAGCCACCGCCGCCACCGTGGTAGCAGCAATACCCTGCGAGGAAAACAGCAAGGTAGCGGCATCGAGCAGCTTTTCACGCGAATCCTGGTCCGATGCCACGGGACGCCCGCGCAACGACGGTGGTTTGGTCATGCGATTGATATTAATCAACGCATTAATTAATTACAAGGTCGGAGATGTAACTCCGGGCTTGCGCGCCGCAATACGCATCGGCGCCGCGCACCGGCGTCCCTTATTGACGTCGATATTGGCGGCGATACGCGGTGGGGGAAATAGAAAAGGCTGAGGCAAAATGCTGACGCAGCGACACCGTCGAGCCGAATCCGACTGCTTCGGCGATCCGGTCAATCGGCTTATCGGTGGTTTCGAGCATGCGTTGTGCAGAAGCCAGGCGATGATTCAGCAGCCATTCCGATACCGTGGCGCCGGTTTTCAGCTTGAAGCGCCGCGTGAAGGTACGCCGGCCCATCGCTGCCTTGTCCGCCAGAATATCCAGCGACAAGGGCTGGTCCAGGTTTTCCATGGCCCAATCGAGGGTGGCAGTGAGGTGATCGCTGCCGTTATCCTTGGGCAGTACCTGTTCGATATATTGCGCCTGCCCGCCAGCCCGATGCGGCGCCACCACCATGCGGCGGGCAATCCGGTTCGCAATATCGGCGCCGTGATCGCGCCGCAACAGATGCAGGCAACAGTCGATTGCCGCCGCCGTGCCGGCGGAAGTGAGGATGTCGCCATCGTCGACATACAGCGATTTCTTGTCCAGCGTCACGTGCGGGTATTTCCGGCTGAAATCATCGCTCCACACCCAGTGCGTAGAAGCAACGCGCCCATCCAGCAGCCCCGCCTCGGCCAGCACAAAGGCCCCAAGGCATAAACCGACCATCCGCGAACCGCGCGCATGCGCCTGACGCAAGGCTTCCAGCAAAGCTTCCGGTGGCCGCTGGTCGGGATCGTGCCAGGCCGGAACAATCACCGTGTCGGCCTCAGCCAGGACCGACAGATCGTATGGCACATCAATGTTGAAGCCCGACATCGTTGGAATCAGGCCGGTATGCATCGCGCACACCAATAAGCGATAGCGCGGCACGCCCAGCCTGGCGAGATCGTCGCCAAACACCATGCACGGCACGGACAAGTGGAACGGGCTGATGCCGTCAAAGACGACAACTGCGACCGTATGCTCTTTCTCGTAGGAAATGGGTGAAATCGACATGGCCCAATTCTATCGCATATTGTCTTCCGGGACACTTTCGGGGCATTGCCACGAAACCTATACTTCACTCCGTTCCAACGTTAAAGCACTGCAAGCATCAGGAAAGCAGCGCTAACGCCCTTAACCGTGCTTCAATTTTAATCAGGAGTTTTACATGAACAACCCTACAATTCGCACCCTCGTCGGCGCGACTGCACCAACCACAGTAGAAGCTAAAAACACCGCCTTGCTGGTGATCGATTTCCAGAATGAATACTTCAACGGCAAGATGCCGATCCCTGACGGCCTGAAGGCCCTGAACAACGCCAAGCGCCTGGTCGCATTTGCCGACAAGGCAAACATGCAGGTCATCCACGTCCAGCACGTAACCCCTGCCGGCGCGCCGATTTTTGCCGAAGACGGCGACACCGTCAAATTCCATAGCGACTTGCAGCCTGCGGCCAACCATAAAGTGCAGCAAAAAGGCGACGTCAGCGTGTTCGTCAACACCGATATCGACGCCAAGCTGAAAGCTGACGGCATCAAGACACTGATCATCTCCGGCCTGATGACGCACGCTTGCGTAGCCGGTGCGGCACGCGATGGCGCAGCCAAAGGCTACGAAGTCATCGTCGCCGACGACGCTTGCGCCACCCGTGACCTGGATCTGGCCAGCGGCGGCGTAGTACCGCACGCAGCGCTGCATAGCGCCTCCCTGGCAGGCATCGCCGATACCTTTGGCGACATCATGAGCACTGAACAGGTTCTCAATTTGAAACTGGCATAAATAGCCCGCAATCTTTTTTTAACCCGATAACCATCGATAGGAAACCAATGAACATCAAATCCAAAGCCCTGCTGTTGCTGTCTACCGCTGTTTTCGCTGGTCATGCATTCGCCGCCAACGTCGCCGAAGGCGGCGTACAGGCAAAGAAAATCAACGAACTCATTTCGTTTCCGGCTGCGGACTTGAAATGGAACGAACTGCCAGGTTCCGGCGGCGTCAAGTATGCCAACGTACGCGGCAACCTGGCTGGCAAAGGCCCGTACGAAGCCTTCGTCATTTTCCCGGCAGGCAAAAACAATCCTTACCACCTGCACACGCAAAACCTGCCGACAGTGGTATTGAAAGGTACTTTCTACGCCATCATCGACGGCAAGCGTACTGAGTATCCGGCCGGCTCTTTCTATAACCTGCCAGCCAACCTGCATCATTTCAGTGGCTGCACACCGGCGGAAGACTGCCTGTTGTTCCAATACCAGGCTAACCATTTCGACCTGGTGCCGGTAGCAGAGAAGAAGTAAATATAGAAAATACGCATTGAGCTTCTGTTGAGCTTTAATTGAAACGGGGCGGCTGAATTAGCCGCCCCGTTTTTTTTGAATCACTAACTGGCAGTTTTATGCGTGCGGCGCCTCATCCCGCTTCAGCGATTGCGCCAGCTCACCCGCCTTCAGCGATCCCATCAGCGACAGCAAGGTATTGAACGCATTGGTATCACCGCCGCCACCCATCTGAATCTGCGGCACCAGCGGCACCCTTGATGTTTCGAAAGCTTCGGCCAGGCGCAGCATCACGGTCTGCATCAGTTGCTTGTCGGCGCCCTCGCCTTGCAAGGCTTCCGATTTGGCCTTGATGGCAGCCGCTTCCGCCTCACCCACCGACTTGATCGCCGAAGCACGGCCAGAACCTTCCAGCTCCTGCTTGAATTTCTCTGCGTGCGCCAGCGCTTCGATTTCCTGGCGTTTCTTTTCTGCCGCTTTCACATTGGCCGAACCCTGGTTTTCCTTGATCGAGATATCCACCAGCGAACCGGTCAACTCCTTCTGCTTGGAAGCGCGTTGTTCCGCTTCATTCAATTCGCGTTCCTTGTCCGCAGCAATCTGTTTCTGCGCAAAAGTCTCGACCTGTTCCCGCGCAATCTGGCGGTCACGCAACTGCGCCATGATGTTTTCGATCTTGGTGTCGCCCGGCTGCGGTTTCGGCGTACCGATCAGCACCTCCTGGAATTCCAGCGAATAGGCCTGGAAGCGTTCCTTCATGTCGGCTGAAGCATTGGTCTGCAACTCACTGCGCGACTGGATCAGCTCGATGAAGGTCTTAGTCTGCGAGACATTCTTGAAATACGACGACACCATCGGATCGAGCGTTTGCTCCACCAGTTGCGCCACATTACCGAAGCGCTGCACCACCATAGGCGCCTTGCGGTAATCGATGTGCACCACTACCGACAAAGGCAGTTGCGGCTCGAACGCATCCTTGGTGATCAGCGTGATTTCGCGCAAGTTGCTGTCAAAACTAGAACCGCTCTCGCCGGATTTCCACATCAGCACGAAATTGGTGGTCGGCACCAGCTCGATCTTGCCGGCGTAGGTGTTGAATGCATATTTGCCAGGCATCAGCGGATCGCGCCAGACACCGCGGCAACCGCTTTCAACCAGTTCGCCATGGCTGTATTCCTTGCCCGACAAATCCGAACCCTTGCGCCCGGTATAGGAAACCACCACGCCGACATAGCCGACCGGAATGATAGTCTTGCGGATCAGTTCGACTGTTGCAAACAGGCGGTTGATGTAATACGTACCCTCCACCAGCACCCGCTCCTGCCGGCCGCGCAAGCCGCCTGCCGCCAGGAATTTTTCCGGCTCCTGGAACGAGTTGTGGGTATCGCCGACGTCCGGCGCCAACAATTCGTCTTTCGACAATCCGGGACCATCCTGCACCGTGACAATGGCCAGCTGGTCCGAATCGTGGGCGCCGGCCACTTCCTTGAGCACCACCGGCGTAAAGCCGCTGCGTTCGTCCAGCACACCGCGCATCTGCTCGTAGTACGCCTTCTCTTGCGCATCCAGCGACAGCGAATACGTCGCTTCCTCAGTCATCACCACGAACAAGGCCGGGTTGATGATATGGGTGCCCTCACGCAGGATCTTGCGCTGCGGCCCTTTCTGGCCGCCACCTTCGAGGAAGGAGCGTACATCGCGGAAATCCTCCACCTTGGAATTGTCGGCCAGCGTTTGTCCGGCCGGCAGGTCGATACCGTCGCGCGCGAAGACATAGCCGATGCGGCCTTGGGTGACGGAAACCATCGGATGGATGTGGACGCGGAACTGGAATGGCGCAAAGAAATGGAAGCCGCCGCGCCGCAAATCAGGCTGCAACCCGGCCTCGCCATGCAAGGCCAGCAAGCCGGCCTTCACCGAACCACTTGAACTCCATAATTTTTCAACGACGCCGATGCGGTCGTTAGGAATGTAGCGGATGATCCCCGAAAGCGAGAAAAACACCGCAAGCACAATAATGACTGCAACCAGAATGATGATAACGGTTGGAAACCAACCCAAACTCGAAAATAGATTCAGCATATCTTTTCTTTCTTTTATTATGAAAGACAACTTTTCTTCCGAACGGATTTCTATAATTACGTTTGCTGCCGATGTCGCACCAGAAAGCCGGATCGTCCCTTGATGATCCGTTTGATCCATTTTCTGCGAGCGGCATGAATGCATCCATCAGCGATGGATCGATGTCTGCCCTACCTTTCTTTGTCAGTGAATTGATTGGACCAGGTCAACCGTTCCCATTGCGATCCAGGGAAAACCCGAAATCGCCATCGATCCAGGTGTCCTTGTCGCGAATGATTGCCTGCGCCGGCAGAGCGGGCGTCTTGACCGCAAAGCCCGGCATTTTCGTGACTGCAGTTCCGATTGCCATGAACTCGACCAGGCCATTGCCGATCTCGGCGATATACGTCTTCACGCCGACCACCTCTTCCGCATTGAGCGCATCCGCCTCGCTTTTCAAGCGCTCGATCGCAATCTCACGCGCATCATGAATGAGTGTGGTCAGGTCGCTGATTTCACCTTTGGTAAACGATTTGAACGCCGCCATGAAACCGCCCACCACACCCAGCGAATAAATGGAAGTCGACATCAGCAGCTTGACCGGCGCGTAGCCCAGGCTGGTCATCGCCCACAGCTCTTCACCGGTAAGATCGCTGGTGACCGGATTGCCGTCGGCGCCAGCCGGCAACGCAGCGTGCCGCGACGCAGTTCCCGTCATCAGCATTTCATGCGTGCCCATCCACGGCAAGATGGTGGTGCGAATTCCAACCACAGCATTTGCCTTGTCGGCCTTGGCCTGCGCCACCAGCCGGTCAAGCGCTTTGTGACGAGTCGTATTGAATATATTGCTGTATTCCGGAATCTCGCCCCGGACCAGGGTCTTGAGCGATCCCATCAGGCCACCGCCGACGCCCATCGAATAAGCGATATTGCCGAAGGCATGCTGGATCGGCTCATAGCCGGCATCCATGTGACAGTACAGTTCCTGCGCGTCGCCGGCGGTCGTGAAAAATCGCCCCGACATATCGCGCGCATGAACGCAGGAACCGACGAACAGAAATTCGGTGCTGCCGCTGAACGAACGCAACTCGCTGGTCACGCCCGCCACGCCCGAAGCGCCATGCTGCAAGGCTTCCTTGCTCATGCGCTCGAAGGCGTTGGCGCGCCCTTCGTGGATGGCGGCGGTGACCTGGGTTATTTCACCGCCCAACATGTTCTTCAAGCCGGCGCCGATGCCGCCGAGGAAACCCATGGAATTGACGCTATTGCCGACGACAATTTCGCCTGCCGAATAATTCTTTAGCGCCAAGCAGAAAATTTCATTTCCGGATAAACCCGTTACTTTTGCCATACGCTCTTCCTTTTTTTCGACGATAAATGTCCAGCGGACGATGCCGCATACCACGCGACAAATCCGCCGAAGACAAGATTATTCTGAACCTTAATTTGATTGCGCGCCACTTATTTTGCAGTGCAACATGACGCCTGAAAATTGGAGAATGGCTTGCCAGCAGGCGCGGCGAGGATCGACTATCGCGACACGTGAAAATAGAGCATTTCTTCCAAAGAAAAGCTGTGCGAGTTGGGCGAAAAACACCGCCGAATCTCCTTTTCCATTTGATGCTGCGCGCCGCATCATCTCCAATCGGATATAGAATCCATGTCACTCATATTGAACTCCTGTCGTGGCATCCCCGGCTACACCCCCGCACCATATGACCAACACTATTAACCTCGAATTAAGCGACAAATACAGCGATCTCGAAGGTATCGTTGCGTTACAACGCCTGAACCATTCCAACGCCGTCGCCAGCGAGCTATGGGAGACGGAAGGCTTTGTGACCATGGAATATACGGTCGAGGAATTGCAGCAGATGTGCCGCGGCTACCGGCACGTGATCGCCAAGTCCGATGGCGTCGTCGTCGGCTATGCGCTGGTCATGCTGAAGGAATCCCGCACTGCGTTTCCTTTTCTGGACGACATGTTCCAGCAAGCCGAGGCCGGCGCTCTTGACGGGAATTCAATCCGTGAAAAGCGCTATTTCGTCATGGGCCAAGTGTGCGTGGACCAGGCGTTTCGCGGCCAGGGAGTTTTCAGAAAGCTTTATCAAACTCTGCGGGAACAGATGCGCGCCGATTTTGATCTGGTGGTGACCGAAGTTTCGATAAAGAATACGCGCTCCATGCGTGCGCATCGGCAAGTCGGGTTCAGGGATATCAAGGAAGAACATGAGCAATCCTCGGAATGGCGGGTCATTGCCTGGGATTGGAATTGAGAAAATTGTCGCGCCCGCGGACGTCACGCATCGTCCGCGGCGGCAGCTACTCAATCATGCGGTCAAATTCACGCAGCGGTGTCGTTACAATAACGTCAGGGCGAGCACCGCAAGCGCATTATTCGCGCCATGCAGCAAAATCGGCGCGACAAGCCCGCGTGTACGTCTTGCCATCCAGCCTGCAGTAAGGCCCAGCACCAGGTAAAACACGAAACGCGGCGGGTCCGAGTGTATACACGCGAAAATAACCGCCTGGCATAAATTCGCCCAGCCAAAACTCAAGTGGCGTGACAAGCCGCCAAGTATGCATCCGCGAAACACGAACTCCTCATATATCGGCACCAGCACTGCAACCAGAAGCAAGGCGAACGGGATGCCGCCAATCGCTTGCGCTCCCGTGATGACGGCTGCAACGGCCTGTGTTTGTGCCGTTGGGTGCAGCGGCATCAGTTGCAGTGATCCTACCCAGAAGATCAAGCCCGCCACGGCACTCCAGCTCAGAATCCAGGGAGCGACCCGCCACAAACCGGTGCCGGTCCATTCCAGGCGCGTCAGGCGCGAAGCAGGATACAACAGGAACAGCGAGCCCAAAAGAAGCATCCATAATTCCGTAAGCGCAAGCTGGCGCTGCGCCGTCACGGTGGACGCCAGGTACTCGGTGAGCGAATCCACAGCCATACCGGATCGCACCACCGGCACAAGAAATCCCGCCAGCAGGAAAACGCCAAGTGCCAACCACATATGGCGCAAACCCAAGCCGGAAAATAGCGGCACGATTGCCTTGCCCAGCCGGGCCCGAACCGTGCCGCGGTAATGGGCTGGAAAGGCGAGCAAGCCCGGTAACAGGGCAAAGCCCAATGCTGCGCTCAGCAACCAGGTCGCCAACTGGCCCAAGCCGCCGTTCAGCGCGGCAGCCGGATGTCGGTTCAACAAATTCGCATATGCATACGCGAGCTGCGTCGTGACGCCGGTCTTGCGTACCCAATCGTGAAGCACTTTCGCTGCGCCGGCGCCATCATCGGTAAGCAGAGCCAGATCAAAGCGCAAGCGTCGCTGCTCCGGCGTTTCGTAGTCAGTCGCGGCTGGCCCTGAGCGCAATGCGGCGGCGGCCTGTACGTTATCGCCAGCGCGGCGATAAGCACGCGCACGAGTCCAGGCGTCGATTTTCAAACCGGCATGTTCGGCGCGCTGTAGTTCGGTCAGCGCCAGCGCACCAGGGAATAATTCGGCGGCGGCATTGATGCGCGCCGATTCCATCCACATCATTTTTTCCACCGGCGCGTTGACCAGTAATTGCTCAGCTTCCTGCGCTTTATTAATGCTGACCAGATAACGCAGCGCAGTTACCAGGCGTTCATGTCCCGGATCAAGCTGCACGGTTAGCCACGCTTGTTCGCCGGCCTGCGCAACCTGTTTATTGGCCGCGTAGGCGCGCGACAACGCAGCGTGCAGACGAATCCGCTGTGCAACCGGCCAACCTGCCGAGCGCACGAGCAGCGGCTCACCAAAGCTGATTGCCTCTTTGCCGTAGCGATGTTCGAGGATATAGAGCGTGCTCTGCGGCTGGAGCGGAAATTTGCGCTGCAATTCGCCCTGGCAAGCCTGTAAATCTTGCGCTGCGGCGTCGGCCCAGCTCAGCTCTTCGGAATAGGCAAAATTCCCGATGAAAACACATTTTGCGACGGCCAGTTCAACGTCGTCCGGTCGAGCCTGGCGAGCTTCGTCGAAAGCGCGAAGCATCTCTGCATAGGCGGATTGATGACGGGTCGAGACGTAATCAACGGAGTGCTCGGGCGTATCAATCGCATCGAGCGACGAGTTTCGGATATCGGCGGCACAAACTACACTAGCGACACCCGACATGAAGACGACTGACAGCAAGGCAACACGCAATCTCATTTTCATTACTACCGGCCCCTGTTATGTTTGGCGGGTTGTTCGTTCCCGGTACGCGTGAACGACGCCCATTCCTGTTGTACTTTTATGCAGGTAAACGACGCCCTCTCCGCAACGTATTACCTTTCCGATATGATTCGACTCGGAATACTACACGGCAACATGACAGTCCGATAATTAAACATGTCGGATTGGCAGGATTTTTCAGGAATAGATAATTGCGTTGCTCGATCGCAACAACTAATTATCCTAAAGACAATAATTCGTAATCATCAGTCGACCAAAAACAAGAACACAAAACAGGAGCAACCAAGCGTGACGAATACCCCATCTCCGACGCAAACCCAGCGTCGCGCAGCCGCCATGCCCTTCATCATGTTGACCGTACTGATCGACATGATTTCAATCGGCCTGATCATCCCGGTACTGCCGGTGCTGGTCGGAAAATTCACCGGCTCGCAAGCCGATCAAGCGTTCTGGTATGGCGCCGTCGCCTTTGCCTTCGGCCTGGCCAACTTCTTCGGCTCGCCGATCCTTGGTGCGTTATCCGATAAGTACGGCCGGCGGCCAGTCTTGCTGCTGGGATTTTGTGGGCTGGCGCTGAATTTCTTCGCCACCGCTTTTTCAACTGCGCTATGGATGCTGATCGTGGTGCGCCTGATCGGTGGCGCGATGCAGTCGAATGCGGCGGTGTGCAATGCCTATGTCGCCGACATCACCGCGCCTGAGCAGCGCGCCAAGCGCTTCGGCATGCTGGGTGCAATGTTCGGCGTCGGTTTTATCGTCGGACCGGTGATGGGTGGCTTGCTGGGCGCCATCAACCTGCGCTTGCCATTCATTGTTGCCGGCAGCCTGGCATTGATCAACCTGATGTACGGTTACTTCGTGTTGCCCGAATCGTTGCCGCTGGAACGGCGCCGCGCCTTCAGTTGGAAAGCCGCCAATCCGTTGGCATCGCTGCGCGCGTTGTCGCGTCTGAAATCAATCGGACCGTTGATCGCCGTGATTGCCTGCAGCGGCCTGGCGCAGTTCATGTTGTTTACCACCTGGGTGCTGTACACCACATTCAAATTTGGCTGGGGACCGCAACAGAACGGCCAGTCGCTGGCGGCGGTCGGCATCATGTCAGTGCTGGTGCAAGGAGTGTTGCTGGGGCCATTGCTGAAGCGCTTCAGCCCGCAACGACTGGCCGTAATCGGCCTGGTTTCTTCTACCGCTGCGTATCTTTTATGGGGAGTCGCCAATCAGGGTTGGATGATGTATGCGATCATTTTTGCGAACATTTTCGGCTCAACCGTCAATGCTTCGATCCAGAGCATCATTTCCGGCGCAGTCGACTCGCACAATCAGGGTCAGGCGCTGGGCGCTGTCAGCTCGCTCAACAGCCTGATGGCGGTAATCGCTCCAATCATTGGCGCGCCGCTGCTGGGCATGGTGTCGCATTTGCCAGCCGGCGACTGGCGTATCGGCGCACCGTTTTATTTCTGCGCGTTGCTGCAGTTTGCTGCGCTGATACTGGCCTTCCTGCATTTCCGCCGTCAGCGCCGGCAACCCGCAATGACAACACCGGCAGCCAAGGCCCTGGGAACGGAAAACGTATCCTGACCGTTCGCCGCTATCACGCAGCGGCAGGGACTTGTAACGCCAGCCCCTGCCCTGACGCGCGGGTCGAGAGGCGACTCAGCGGTATCTCTACAAAACGATAGAAGATTGCCCCGGCGAGCAGGCTTGCAGCCCACGCCAACACCATGCCGCCGGCTTGCAACAGTGGGCGAGCCGGTACAAAGCGGACGAAAGCGGCATTGACCACCAGGCAAACCGGAAAATGCACCAGGAATATCGAGTATGAGATGCGTCCGAAACTGCGGATCCACGCAAAACGCTGGCGCGACAGCAGCATGCCGTGTCGGCTCACCAACACCAACGCGCAAGCGACAACCAGGGCGACGGCGATCCGACTACGAAAATCGATCGTCAACGCATACACGGTCGGCACCAGTAGCGCCGCGATCAGCAACGCTACAACGCCCGGTCGGCGACTCAGGTCGCGTGCCCACCAGGCGATCACGCCGAGCCCGTAACTGCCGAAGAAATATGGCGCCCAGGCATCCCATGCGGCATTGCGATTGAAATACAGCAGCGATGCACTGACCCCAACCACTACCAGCAACGGCGCCAGCCAAGGCATGGCGCCACGACGGGCGATGCCGCCTGTCAGCCAGAGCAGCATAGTCAGCAATGCGTACAACTGGAAATCGATGGCGACGTACCAGGCGCCGGCCGAGATCGATTCATAACCCAATATCGAATGCAGCAACAGCGCGTGGGCAGCAAGTTGCAATGCGGTCGGCATCGCCGATATCGAATAATGCGTCATCCACAAGGAAGCCCAGGCGGAGGCGCCAACTGCCAGCACGGTCGCCACCAGGAACGGCGGCACCAATTTCATGTAGCGCCGCCACATGACCCGCAACGGATCGGCGACGGTCGATGTGCCCTGGGGCGACAAGGACTTCGCGGCCAGGAAGCCACCAATCACCAGGAACACCTGGACGGCGATGCGTGCATAGGAATCGAGCCAGTCGATCAGCGTCGGCGCGATCAGCCGCACGTGGTCGGACATCGGGCCATAGAAAGCCAGGTGATGCAGGACGATTAATTGTGCAGCGATCAGTTTGAGCAGATCGATGAAGCCGAATTGAAAATTGCGATGATGATCCGGGGAGTGAGATGAGCTATGCAGCGCTGGTGAACCGCTCATTGTTACATCCATGTTCGAAAAAGATGCCAATGATAATGATTCGAACGTTGTTGTCCAGCGGAATTTCTTTTTGTAACAACTCAGAAATAGAGTGGAGCTTCTTATAGTTATCCGAACGACACGAACGCAGCAGTTCGGCTTGTCGCATTACCAACGCAGCCATTCGGGCCGTCCACGCTATCACTCTATTATTGTTGCTCGTAGGCCTGTTGCAAAAGTTTGATGTCGATCTTGACCATTTGCAGCATGGCCTGCATCACACGCTGCGACCGGGCGGCATCCTTGTCTTGCAACAGGCGTCCCAAGATCGAGGGAATGATCTGCCACGACAAACCGTATTTATCTTTCATCCAGCCACAACCCTGTGCTTCACCGCCTTGGGAAAGCTTATCCCACAACTCATCGACTTCTTCCTGCGTTTCGCAATTTACAAAAAAAGAAATCGCCGGCGTAAAGCTGAATTGCGGTCCTCCGTTCAACGCAATGAATTCCTGGCCTTCGAGCTCGAAAGTTGCTGACATGACCGCTCCCTTCGGCCCAGGGCCGGCATCGCCATAGCGCATGACATTGCCAACCTTGGATTTCTTGAAAATGGCAGTATAAAAATTCATCGCCTCCTCTGCCTTGCCGTCGAACCACAGGAATGGTGTAATTTTTTGCATCTTGCTCTCCTCTCGACACTTAACTTCGTATACGAGCGGCGACGTTCACAATGAGCGGCCGTCGTAATGCGTGACAGGGACCGCAGCCAGGTCGACACCCTCCAGGCAGCGGATATTGATGGCGGCGACCCGGTTGCCTTTCGGGTCGACACCCTCGCCATACGGATGGATGCCGCAAGTACGGCAGAAACGATGTTTGATGACGTGCTTGTTGAAGGTGTATTCGGCGACATCGCCTGCTTCGGTCAACAGGTGCAGGTTGTCGCGCGGCACAAACCATAGCAACGAGCCCTTGCGCGAGCAAATCGAGCAATTGCACGCCAATGCGCTGTCCAGTTCGCCTTCCACTTCAAATGCAATCTTGCCGCAATGGCAGCTGCCTTTGTATTTCATTTCGATCTCCTTTTCAGGTCTCTTTGGCATTGGATGTCACATCGGCAATATCCAGCTGCCGCACCGGACGCACTTCTATGCTGCCAAAACGTGCCGGCGGAATCTTCGAAGCCCAGTGGATCGCTTCGTTCAAGTCCTTGGCTTCGATCATGTAAAAGCCCGCAAGTTGCTCCTTGGTCTCGGCAAACGGGCCGTCCGTCAGTGTCATTTGACCATTGCGAATCCGCACCGTCGTGGCGGTGTCGATCGGTTGTAATGCCTGGCTGGCGACATGATGGCCGCTTGCGCGCAATTCCTCGCCGTAGGCATGGCAGACGTTGTCGGGACAGGCATTGAGTTTGTCTTGCGCGAGATAGACTAGGCACAGATAGTTCATGGTGGTCTCCTGTTGGCAGTAAATACAAGCGATAAATTTCAGCGGCACGCGGGATGCCCGGGTCGGTTTGAATGCACTTTCATGAGCTAGTCGAACGGCGAATGCAGAGATCGACATGAATGCAGAATATTTTTTTGACTTGAGCTTCTAATTTGGCAATTCAGACAGGCGGCGCTGCAAAAAGCGACGTTCCGGCTCCTGCTGAGTCAGTTCCAGCGCTTTTGCATAGGCGACACGCGCTTCGGCAAAATGGCCGAGGCGGCGATGCAGGTCTGCCCGGGCGGCGTGGGCAAGATGATAATTCTGCATTTGACCATCGACGAGCAAGGCATCGACCAGAATCAATCCGGCTTGCGGACCTTGATGCATCGCGACGGCAACCGCACGGTTCAATTCGATCACCGATGACGGTTGCAAGCGCAATAGCGCGTCATATAGCCCGACGATTTGCCCCCAGTCGGTGGCATCAATATTTGGCGCAGCAGCATGTACAGCGGAAATCGCCGCTTGTAACGAGTACAGGCCGAAGCGGCCGGACGACAAGGCCTGCCCGATCAACTCCGAGCCTTCGGCAATCTGCTCATGCCCCCATAAGCTGCGGTCTTGCTCATCGAGCGGAATCAGGTCGCCGTTGACGGATGTGCGCGCCTGGCGCCGCGACTCGTGCAGCAGCATCAGCGCCAGCAAGCCCATTACTTCCGGTTCCGGCAGCAATTGCAGCAACAGGCGCGTAACGCGAATCGCTTCCTGCGACAAGTCGTGGCGCGTCAATGATGCCCCTGATGATGCGGAATAGCCCTCATTGAACACCAGATAGATGACGCGCAGTACGCTTTCCAGGCGTGCTGGCAATTCGTCGCGTCCGGGAACTTGATATGGAATACGCGCATCGCGAATCTTCGCCTTGGCGCGCACGATGCGTTGCGCCAGCGTTGGTGCGGGGGTGAGGAAAGCGTGTGCGATTTCTTCGGTGGTGAGGCCGCAGACCTCGCGTAGCGTCAGCGCCACTTGCGCATCGGGCGCCAGCGACGGATGGCAACAGGTGAAGATCAGGCGCAGTCGGTCATCTTCGACATGCTCGACCTCTTCATCCAGCGCGGCTGCCCCGTCCGGGATTGACTCGATCGCGTCGGCCACATCGTCATACGGGGTAAACCTGGCACGCCGGCGGATGCCGTCGATCGCCTTGAAACGCCCTGCCGACACCAGCCAGGCGACGGGATTGGCAGGAATGCCATCGCGCGGCCATTGTTCGACTGCCGCCTTGAAGGCATCCTGCAGCGCCTCTTCAGCGAGATCGAAGTCACCAAGCAGGCGAATCAAGGTCGCGAAGACGCGGCGCGATTCGCTACGGTAAATGCTTTCAATGCTGGCGGTCAATGACATCGTAGTGGGTGCGATCCGGTTTGATGGCAATCCTGGCGACAGATAAGCAAAGGACAAATGCGAAGGACAAATGCGAAGGACAAATATTATAGGCAGTCTTTACGCCTTGCCGACCGCCAGCTGGTATTTCTTGATCTTGTCATACAGGGTCTTCCTGGGCACGCCCAGAAGCTCAGCGGCGGCAGCGACATTACCGTGGCTGGCCGTGAGCGTTTCTGCAATCAGCATGCGTTCGTAGGCGTCGATTTGCTGCGGCAGCGACATCTCGCCCGCCAGCGCATTGACACCGCCCTTGCCCGGATCGCTCACACCTTCCGCGACGCCGAGCACCAGCCGGTCGGCAAAATTGCGCAGTTCGCGCACGTTGCCCGGCCAGTCGCGAGTTTGCCACTGCGCCATTTGCGCCATCGTCCATTGCGGCAGGGGCCGCTGGTAACGAATCGCCGCGCCCTGGATGAAGTGCGCCAGCAACAGCGGGATGTCTTCGCGCCGGTCAACCAGGCGCGGCAGGTCGATGCTGACCACGCCGATGCGGTAATACAAATCTTCGCGGAAACTGCCCTGCGCGCTCATTTGCAACAGATCGGCCTTGCTGGCGGCGATGATGCGGCAATCGATGGCGATCGGCTCATTGCCGCCGAGCCGTTCCAGCTTGCGTTCCTGCAGCACGCGCAGCAGCTTGACCTGCAGCGTCAGTGGCATGCTTTCGATTTCGTCGAGGAACACGGTGCCACCCTTGGCATACTCCAGCTTGCCGATGCGCCGCTTCTGGGCGCTGGTGAATGCGCCCGCTTCGTGTCCGAAAATCTCGCTCTCGAACACGGTCTCCGGCAACGCGCCGCAATTGATCGCCACAAACGGTCCCTTGCGGCCGCTGGCGACATGTAATTGACGTGCCACCACTTCCTTGCCGCTGCCGGTCTGGCCGTTGATCAGGATATCGACCATGGTTGGGCCGACGCTGCGGATCATGGTGCGCACGCGCTCAATGGCGGCCGACTGGCCAATCAGGCTCGGCATGTCAGGATGCGCGGCCCAGCTCGCCTTCAGGTTACGGTTCTCAAGAATCAGGCTGCGCTTTTCCTGGGCCCGGTTGGCGGTTTCCATCAAGCGTTCGGCGGCGAACGGTTTCTCGATGAAATCGTAAGCACCGGCGCGCATCGCATCCACCGCCATGCTAACGTCGCCATGTCCGGTCACCACGATCACCGGCAAATCCGGATCCAGCGCCACCACCTGGCCCAACAGATCCAGGCCGGAGCGGCCGGGCAAGCGCACATCGGTGACAATCACGCCGGCAAATCCCGCATGCAGCCACGGCTGTGCCTGCTCGACACTTTCGCAGGCGCGTACGGTGAAGCCGCCGAGCTCCAGGGTCTGGGTAACCGCTTCGCGCACCGCATGTTCATCTTCAATCAGCAAAGCTTCGAGCACTGCCACCCCGTTCTCCTTCAAGATTGCACCAGCAATGGCAGGCGCAACACGAATTCGGCGCCGCCATCGCTATGATTATTTGCCTGCAGCCGGCCGTTCATGGCTTGCACGATCGACGAAGAAATCGCCAATCCCAAGCCCAGTCCCTTGCCGGACGGCTTGGTGGTGAAGAACGGCTCGAACAGATGTAATGCCACCTGGGCCGGGATGCCAGCGCCGGAATCGTGTATCCGAATGACCGCCTCGCTGTCCTCTTTTTCCAGTGTCAGCCAGACATTTTTTTGCTGCGCATTATCCACCGCGTCCAGCGCATTGCGCAACAGGTTGATCAGCACCTGTTCGGTGCGCACCGCATCGCCAACCACATGTGCCGCCTGGCGGATGTCGATATGGAGGCTGGCGCCATGCGTCTGGAATTCGTTGCGCATCAACAGCGCTGCCGCTTCTATCGATTTTTGCAAATCGATCACGGCGACCGTATCGTAACTATTGCGGGAGAAGCTGTTGAGCTGACCGATGATCTTGCCCATGCGGGCGCTGGCGTTGCTGATGTGCGTCAGGTTTTCCGCAGTCTTGTCGGCCTGTTGACGGCCCAGGAAAGTAATCGCGTTATCGGCAAATGCCCGGATCGCCGCCAGCGGCTGGGCCAACTCATGCGCCACACCGGCCGCCATCTGTCCGAGCATGGTCAGCTTGCCGGCCTGGATCAATTCGTTCTGGGTTGAGCGCAGCAAGTGTTCGGTTTCTTTCAGTTTCGCGTACTTGGCTTCCAGTGTATGGTTCGCCACCATCAGTTCTTGCGTGCGCTGGGCAATGGTGCGGTCCAGGTATTCGGCGGAACTCAACCGTTCCTCCAGGCGCCGCCGGCGCTGGTACAGCGCCCACAGAGAAATTCCGGCGATTGCCAGCAGCAATGCGGCCGCCAGCGCCCACAGCGCGGCAACGCGGGCAATCCTGGCCTGCGACGGAAACAGCATCAATTGCCAGCCGAGCCGGCCGATGGTGCGTGTGACATGATCGCCAAATCCGGCGCGCAAATTTTTCGGCAGCGAAGTTACCGGCGTGATAGCCTGGTCGGCATACTGATGGGTGCCGGCCAGATCCAGTTGGGTCTCGCCCTTGATCGGATACAGGCTGTGATACTTCCACGCCGGACGATTGCTGAGGAAAACCACGCCGCTATGGTCGGACAACGTAATTGGATCTTCGCTGCTGCTCCAGGTGTGTTCGAATTCGGTCAGGTCGATCTTGACTACCATGACGCCCAGCGGCGTATCGTTGTCGCGCGCTGCGGCGCTTGCATAGATTGGTTGGG
Source organism: Collimonas sp. NPDC087041 (assembly GCF_044745265.1). Classification (NCBI taxonomy): domain Bacteria; kingdom Pseudomonadati; phylum Pseudomonadota; class Betaproteobacteria; order Burkholderiales; family Oxalobacteraceae; genus Collimonas; species Collimonas sp. NPDC087041. Next base: position 82,774 of record NZ_JBIUZX010000009.1, on the reverse strand, counting down.
CAATGAAATACCCGGGGATGTTGGTAGCATTGCCGATGCCGTAGAAACGGCCGGCGTTGCCTTTGATCGCTTCGCTGAAATACGGCCGGAAACCAAAATCACGGCCGACGAAACTGGTTGGCGTATCCCAGTTGCTGGAGGCGAGCGTGGTGCCTTTGCGATCCAGCATATAGATCGCCACCACTTTCGACTGGCGCTGGATCAGTTGCAGGGTCTGGTTCAGGCGCTGGATGATGACCTGGTCGTCGGGCCGCGCCAGCGCTTGCACGACATCCGATTGGAAACCGAGCGCATACGGCAGCGTCTCGAATTTATCCAATACCGAACCCAGATCGAGCGCGATGATCTGCAATTGCCGATCGCTGGCTTCGCGAATGTCGTTGGTGGCCTTCTGCGCCGCAAAGATATAGGTCGCTACCACCACCGCGACAGAAAAGGCGATGGCAAGCGCAACTAATGCGAGGGTTTTTCTCACCTTCATGACATCTCCGCCACTCATCTGCCACTAACAAGGTTCGCCCGGAGGCGAAAAAGCATCGGTAACCTGGTTCCTGCGAGAGGCCGTCACTGACAAGTGACAGCCCGGGAGCGCCAGATCACCAAGCAGGATACTGCACTATCGTGACGTGACAGCAGAACCTTCAGCGGCGAACGGCTTGGTTTCAAGCGGCACATCCTTGAGGTAGCCTTCCTTGCTTGGATCGCGCATTCTGTAAGTCACGATGAGTGCAATCGCACACATGGCCGACACGTACCAGTAGAAACTGGATTCCATGCCGATCGATTTCAGCTTCAGCGCAACAAACTCGGCCGAACCGCCAAACACCGCATTACCGACCGCATACGACAATCCCACTCCCAGTGCCCGCACTTCCGGTGGGAACATTTCCGCCTTGATCAGGCCGCTGATCGATGTGTAGAAACTGACGATGGCCAGGGCCAGGATCACCAGGCCGAACGCTGCATACGGGCTGGTAACGTCTTTCAACGCGTGCAGGATAGGCACCGTCGCCAATGTTGCCAGCGCGCCGAAATACAGCATCGAGGTGCGGCGGCCGATCTTGTCGGACAGCGCGCCAAACAGCGGTTGCATCAGCATGTAGACCAGCAGCGCTACAGTCATGACATTGCTGGCGGTCTTGGCGTTCATGCCGGCGGTGTTCACCAGGTACTTCTGCATGTAGGTTGTGAAGGTATAGAAAATCAGCGAGCCGCCAGCGGTGAAGCCGACCACTGTGAGGAACGCGCCCTTGTGCTTCATCAAGCCGGCCAAGGTGCCTGCATCCTTGTTCTTGCGGGTTTCGGCAGTCGATGTTTCGCTCAGGGATTTACGCAAATACAGCGCAATGACGGCAGCGGCTGCGCCCAGTACGAACGGAATGCGCCAGCCCCAGGCATGCAACTGCTCGGTGGTCAGCAATTGCTGCAGGATCACCAACACCAGCACAGCCAGCAATTGGCCACCGATCAAGGTCACGTATTGGAACGAAGCGAAAAACCCGCGCCGTCCTTGCACCGCGACTTCACTCATGTAAGTGGCGCTGGTGCCGTATTCGCCGCCTACCGACAAGCCTTGGAACAGGCGTGCCACCAACAGCAATGCCGGCGCCAGGGCGCCAATCGTAGCGTAGGTCGGCAGGAAAGCGATCATCAGCGAACCGCCGCACATCATCAGCACCGAGATCATCATGGCGCGACGACGGCCATGCTTGTCGGCGATGCGGCCAAACAGCCAGCCGCCGATCGGGCGCATCAGGAAGCCGGCGGCGAACACGCCGGCGGTATTCAGCAATTGCGTGGTCGGATTGTCGCTGGGGAAAAATGCTGGTGCAAAATAAATCGCACAAAATGAATAGACGTAGAAATCGAACCATTCGACCAGATTGCCGGAGGAGGCGCCGACAATCGCGAAAATGCGTTTCCGATTTTCCGCCACAGTCGCGGCGTGGTCGGAAGGATGAAGCTGGGACATGTTTATCTCCTGTTATGGGTGTTTTGGTGCAGCATGATCGATAACTGGCAAGCGTGCGGGACAGCAGAAAGTCACTTTGGCGGTATTGCAGGACGGCACGGGAAAACCACCGCGACGCACCTGATCGCCCAGGCGACACTGTACGTTGCTGGTTGCCATTAAATCAAGATTGAAGCAACAATGAAGAAAAATGAGGATGGGTGCAAAGCTGTCTCCTGTGGATTAGATTTTTTTCTAAATCATCGCAGACTTCGTGCCAGCTCAATCGAAAAAGCTAAGTTTTTGATTTATTGGAAATAATTGCACCAGATTGGAAATCCGTCCATCGATTTTTGTGCGGAAATCCAGAATTACTGATTTTTACTGTGCGAATATCCGCCACGAAAACACGCTATTCCGGCCATTAAACTGGCGGCTATGCGCGCATATCCAGCCGTGACTGGCCCTATTGCGCTACCATCTCGCACCGCAAAGAATCAAGGAAGCACGAAAATGACCCCTGAAGACCGCATCGTCGATATCGAGATCAAGATATTGCGCCAGGAAGACATGCTGGACGATTTGAACAAGCTGGTCTATCGGCAGCAGTTGCAGATAGACCAGTTGGAGGCGCTATGCACGACACTGGCGCGCCGCCTCAAGGATGCCGAAGACAGCCGCAATGCCGGGCAAGGCGCGCATGAGCGGCCGCCGCATTACTGACCGGCAGCGTTTCTGGCAGTTATAGCGGTTGAGTCCGCAGCTCCAGCCATACCTTTGCATCGCCCCGTACATGCGGCGACAGGCGTTGCCGAACCTCCGCGTGGTAGGCATTGAGCCAATCGATTTCATCGCTACGCAATAAACTCGCATCCAGGCAACGGGTATCGATCGGGCACAAGGTCAGCGTTTCGAAGCGCAGATATTCGCCGAACTCGGTTGTCTCCGCTTCCCGGTTCAGCACCAGGTTTTCAATCCGCACACCCCAACGGCCAGGACGATAGGTGCCTGGCTCGATCGAGGTGATCATGCCCGGCTCCATCGCTGTATGGGCATCCGGTGCGGCGCTGCCGGAAATCACTTGCGGGCCTTCGTGCACGTTCAGGAAGTAGCCGACGCCATGACCGGTGCCATGGCCATAATCAACGCCGCCGGCCCAGATCGGCGCGCGGGCGATGGCGTCGAGCAACGGCGATTTGATGGAGCGTGGGAACTGCGCCGACGACAGCGCAATCACGCCTTTCAGCACCAGCGTGCAATCGCGCTTCTGCGCCGCAGACGGCTGGCCGATCGGCACCATGCGGGTGATATCGGTGGTGCCGCCGACATACTGGCCGCCCGAATCGATCAGCAGCAAACCGTCGCCGCTGATCGTGGCGTGCGACTCCGGAGTTGCCCGATAGTGCGGCATGGCGCCGTTGGCGTTGAAACCGGCAATGGTGCCAAAACTCGGGCTGACAAAGCCGGGGCGACGCGCCCGCGCGGCGGTGATCTGGGTATCGATCATCAGCTCACTGACGGTTTCCTTGGCTTCCTTGCTCAGAGCCTGATCCAGCCAGGAAAAGAATTCGCACAACGCCGCGCCGTCTTGTTCCATCGTCGCGCGCACATGAGCAATCTCGTCGGCAGTCTTGCGCGACTTGGCGAAAGTGGTCGGATTGATCGCTTCCAGCACCTTGACGCCCGCTGGCACAGCTTGTCGCAAGCCCAGCGTGACGCGGCGCGGATCGAGCAGCAGCACGGCATCTGCAGGCAAGCTGGCCAATGATTCGGCCGCCTGCGCATACGACGCCAGGTCGACGCCATCGGCAACCAACGCTTCGCGCACGGCTTCCGGCACCTTGCCGTCGGCGACGAACAATGTGGTCCGCTGCGGCCCGATCAGTGCATGGGCGACAAATACCGGGTTGTAATTAACATCGGTGCCGCGCAAATTGAACAGGTAGGCGATATCGTCCAGCGTGGAAATGAAATGCCATTGCGCGCCCTGCTCCTGCATGGCCTGACGCAAACTGGCCAGCTTGGCGCTGCGCGCCAAAGGCGCATGCGGCGCCTGGTGCTGATAAACATCGGCCATCGGCAGGCCTGGACGATCGCTCCAGATTTCTCCCAACAGATCGATATCGGTACGCAGCTTGCTGCCGCCTTTGGCCAACGCTTGCTCCAATGCGCGCGCTGTCGCCAGGCCGAGCACGGCGCCGTCGACTGCCAGCGTCTTGCCGGCCGGCAGATTGGCTGCCAGCCAGTCAAGATGCAGCAGGCTGTTGCCGGACGGAGTTTTCATCAGGACGATCTCGCTGCCAGCCAATTCCGCTTCCGCTTGCGACCAGTAGCGGCTATCGGCCCACAGGCCGGCAAAATCGGCAGTAATGATCAGGTTGGCGACTGAACCGGTAAAACCAGACATCCACTCCCGCCCTTTCCAGCGCCCCGGCAAGTATTCGGATAAATGCGGATCGGCCGAAGGGATCAGGCAAGCATCGATATGGTGGCGTTTCATTGCATCGCGCAATAGCTGGATGCGGGGACCGGCTGTAGTTTGGGAGAAGGTTCTGGAATTCATCGCGGTGTGGAAAATGGGTCGAAATATATGATTCGGCGGGATTCGGAGCAACTCAGACGCCAGCAAATCGACTTGCCAGCCAAATATCTAGGATACCACCGCGACGCCAAAAACGGGGTGCTGCGTCACGCACAACCCCGAACCGAAAAAACAGGTAAGCTCATACGTCAAATCGGCTGTCAATCAACCAAGATCATCATTATTTGCTCCAAGAGGAAATCGTCATGACTCGCAAGACTCCCATCGAGCGTTACCGGAACATCGGCATCAGCGCCCATATCGATGCCGGCAAGACCACCACTACCGAACGCATCCTGTTCTACTCCGGCGTCAGCCACAAGATCGGCGAAGTGCACGACGGCACCGCCACCATGGACTGGATGGAGCAGGAACAGGAGCGCGGCATCACGATCACGTCGGCCGCCACCACCTGTTTCTGGCAGGGCATGGCAGGTAACTATCCGATCCACCGCATCAATATCATCGACACCCCGGGGCACGTCGATTTCACCATCGAAGTCGAGCGTTCCATGCGGGTGCTGGATGGCGCCTGCATGGTCTACGATGCAGTCGGCGGCGTCCAGCCGCAATCCGAAACAGTTTGGCGCCAGGCCAACAAATACGGCGTGCCGCGGCTGGCGTTCGTCAACAAGATGGACCGGGTCGGCGCCGATTTCTTCCGCGTGCACCAGCAGATCCAGGATCGCCTCAAGGGCAATCCGGTGCTGGTGCAGATTCCGGTCGGCGCCGAGGAAAATTTCCACGGCGTGGTTGACCTGATCAAGATGAAGGCGATCATGTGGGATGACGCCACCCAGGGCGTCAAGTTTGAGTACATCGACATTCCAGCTGCCCTGCAGGCCAGCGCCCAGGAATGGCGCGGCCGCATGATCGAAGCGGCGGCCGACGCCAGCGACACCATGATGCAGAAATACCTGGATGGCGAAACCCTGAGCGAAGAAGAGATCAAGGCAGCGCTGCGCAAGCGCACGATTGCCGGCGAAATCGTACCGATGCTGTGTGGCAGCGCCTTCAAGAATCGCGGCGTACAAGCGCTGCTGGATGCCGTCATCGATTTCCTGCCGGCGCCGACCGATATCCCACCGGTCAAGGGACACGCGCAGGACGATTCGATCATCGAGCGGCGCGCCAGCGACGACGAGAAATTCTCCGCCCTCACCTTCAAGATCATGACCGATCCGTTTGTCGGCCACCTGAGCTACTTCCGTGTGTATTCCGGCGTGCTGGTGTCCGGCGATTCGGTATTCATTCCGAATAAAGGCAAGAAGGAAAGAATCGGCCGCGTGCTGCAGATGCACGCCAATCACCGCACTGAAATCAGCGAGGTGTACGCCGGCGATATCGCCGCCGCGGTCGGCCTAAAGGAAGCCAGCACCGGCGATACGCTGTGCGATCCGAGCAGCATCATCACGCTCGAAAAAATGATTTTCCCGGATACCGTAATCTCGCAGGCGGTTGAACCGAAGACCAAGGTCGACCAGGAAAAAATGGGGATTGCGCTCAGCCGACTGGCCGAGGAAGATCCATCGTTCCGCGTCAAGACCGACGAAGAATCGGGCCAGACCATCATCTCCGGCATGGGTGAGCTGCACCTGGAAGTGTTGGTGGAACGGATGCGGCGCGAGTTCGGCGTCGATGCATCAGTCGGCAAGCCGCAGGTAGCATTCCGCGAAACCATCCGCAAGACATGTGAATCGAGCGAAGGCAAGTTCATCAAGCAGTCCGGCGGTCGCGGTCAATATGGCCACGTGGTGCTGAAGATCGAACCGCAGCCGCCCGGCAAGGGCTTCGAATTCATCGACGCGATCAAGGGTGGCACCGTGCCGCGTGAATATATTCCAGCGGTCGAGAAAGGCGTGCGCGAAACCTTGCCGACCGGCGTGTTGGCTGGCTATCCAGTGGTCGACGTCAAGGTCACGCTGTTCTTCGGCTCCTCGCACGATGTCGATTCCAACGAAAACGCCTATCGCATGGCCGCTTCGATGGCATTCAAGGATGGTTGCCGCAAGGCCAGCCCGGCCTTGCTGGAACCGATGATGGCGGTCGAAGTGGAAACGCCAGAGGAAAAAATGGGCGACGTGATTGGCGACCTGTCGTCGCGGCGCGGCATGATACAAAGCATGGACGACATTCCAGGCGGCGTCGGCAAGATCATTCGCGCCGAAGTGCCGCTAGCCGAGATGTTCGGCTATTCGACCACGCTGCGTTCACTGACCCAGGGACGGGCCACTTATACGATGGAATTCAAGCACTATGCTGAAGCGCCGGCCAATGTGACCGACGCCGTGGTGAATGCCAAGCATGTCGGCGGCGGCAAACACTGAACGCAACCAGGGAAGCGGCCATGGCCGCTTCAATCCAACTGCTTCAATTCAATTACTAATTACCGTCGGCGTCGCGTTCCATGCCGTCCATCGGCAACAAATGACCCAGCTTGGAAGCTTTGGTATCGAGATAACGCGTGTTGAACGGATTCCTGTTCAAAATCAACGGGATACGCTCGACAACGGTGATGCCGATCTTTTGCAATGCGGCTACTTTGCGAGGATTATTGGTCATCAGGCGCAACGCTGTGATGTCCAGGTGCTCCAGCATTGATTCGCACAGGCTGTAATCGCGCAGGTCGGCGGCGAAGCCAAGTTGCTGGTTGGCCTCGACCGTATCGGCGCCGCCATCCTGGATCCGGTAAGCCCGAATCTTGTTGATCAGTCCAATTCCGCGCCCTTCCTGGCGCAAATACAGTACCGCGCCACGCCCCTCGGCCGCGATTTTTTGCAGTGCGCCTTCCAATTGGGCGCCGCAATCGCAGCGCTGGCTGAACAGGGCGTCGCCTGTCAGGCATTCAGAGTGCACGCGCGCCAGCACCGGCTCGCCATCATTGACGGCGCCCAGAGTGAGTGCAAGGTGCTCCTTGCCGGAAGCATGGTCGACGAAGGCGTGCAGTTGGAATGTTGCCCATGGCATGGGCAGTTCGCAGGAGGTGACGTACTCCAGCTTGTGATCGGTTGCGGCAGCAGCAGACGGTGCGCCTTGCATAATAGTGGTGCTCATTAGGTAACTTTATTATCAATAAACAGCATGGCGTTGCATCAATTTCCCTCACAAGCCACACTTTAACTCTGGCAACAATTAGTCCATCCAGCATTTTACGAGTATTCAGCAAAATGCGTACGGCCGTGGCCAGTTAACACGTTCAAGGACTGTTACGCCCCGTCTTTTGGCGTTTGCCATCTTAAATGTAATTTTTTGTTATTTTACGACGTCAAATGGCGTTAGTCTGTTTTACCGGATATACCATTGCCCTCGTTTGCAGTTCACTGTAGATGCCAATGTGCTTGCATCGTGATCTTTTTCTCAGTAATGGCGTATGTAAGATCAATGTTCAACAAATTTGTTGTTAGAATTCCATCCATCCAAATTCAAGACGAATAATGCGCGAAGTCCCCGACCTGATTGCTTGCGAAGGATGCGATGCCGTGTATCGCAAGGTGGCGCTGCGCCCGCAGGAAATCGCCCATTGTCCGCGCTGCGGCACCGAACTGGATCGCGATACCGGGCGTCAGCGCGAGCGCATCCTGCCGCTCACGGTAGCCAGCCTGATCATGTTCGTCATTGCCAACACCTTCCCCATCGTCGAAATTGAGCTGCAAGGCTTGAGCAGCCGCACCACGCTGTTCGGCGCGGTGCTGTCGCTGACCACCGAAGGCATGTCGCTGGTGGCGTTGCTGGTGCTGGCCACCACGATCCTGTTCCCGTTGCTGCAACTGCTGTTCCTGTTCTACCTGCTGGTATCGCTGGCTGGTCGGCGCCGCCCGCTTGGTTTCAGCTGGCTGGTGCGCGCCATGCAAAGCTTGCGACCATGGGGAATGATTGAGGTTTTCCTGCTTGGTGTGCTGGTGGCGGTGGTCAAGCTATCCAATATGGCCACCGTGATACCCGGCGTGGCCTTGTGGGCCTTCGGCGTGCTGACGGTCCTGCTGACGGCGGTGGTCTCTTTCAATCCGCGACATTTCTGGCAGATGGCATATGCAGAACAAGTCCAGGAAGGTTCCTGATGACGAGCGCCAATTCAGCCAATTCAAGCACAATCGTCGGTGATCGCAAGCACAGCGACGCCAGCGCAGCCGGCCTGGAAGAAAACGAAGATTTGCCGGTACACACCGCGGCCGGCCTGGGCATGATGTCCTGTCATCACTGCGGCACCGTGTGGCAGGAAGTACGTGAACATGAGCACTGCCAGCGCTGCGGCACCGCACTGCACTGGCGCAAACCGGATAGCATCCGGCGCAGCTGGGCCTTCCTGATTGCCGCCTGCATCATGTACATCCCGGCCAACCTGATGCCTGTAATGATTACCAAGACCTTGCTTGGCGTCCAGGAAGACACCATCATGAGCGGCGTGATCTATTTCTGGGTGTCCGGCGCCTGGGAACTGGCGGCGATCATTTTCATCGCCAGCTTCCTGGTGCCGCTATTCAAGCTGGCCTCGCTGATCCTGCTGACGCTGACCGCGCAGCGGCACAGCCGCTGGCGCCGCCTGGAGCGCGCCAAGCTGTATCGGCTGGTGGAAATCATCGGCCGCTGGTCGATGCTGGATGTATTCGTGGTGTCGCTGTTGGCCGGACTGGTGCAGATCGAAGGCTTTGCCAAGATCACTGCCGGCTTCGGCGTGCTGGCGTTTGCCTCGGTAGTGGTGCTGACAATGCTTGCCGCGCTCAGTTTCGATCCGCGCCTGACCTGGGACAGCAGCGATCAAGAGTTAGATGAAACGAAAGAAAGTACAAGATGAGTGATGAAAACACCGTGCCGCCGATTCCGTCCTTGCCGGAGCCGAAACTGAGCCGCAAACGCGACTGGCTGCCGTCTCTTATATGGTTGATCCCGATTGTTGCCGCGGTGGTTGGCCTGACGCTGGTGGTCAAGATCCTGGTCGAACGCGGCCCATCCATCACCATCACCTTCCGCACCGCCGAAGGCTTGGAGGCCGGCAAGACCAAGGTCAAATACCGTGATGTCGACATTGGCGTGGTGCAGACCATCACGCTGAGCAAGGACCGCAAGCACGTGCTGGCCAATGTCCAGCTGTCGAAAGAAGCCGAGAGTTTCACCGCCGCCGATACCCGTTTCTGGGTGGTGCGTCCGCGCGTGGCGGCATCCGGCATCTCAGGCCTGGGCACCTTGCTGTCGGGCGCTTACATCGGCGCCGACGCCGGTGTTTCCAAAGACACGAAAGACAATTTCACCGGACTGGAAGTGCAGCCGATCGTTTCGCTCGATTCCCCCGGCAAGCAATTCATGCTGCATGCAACCGATATCGGCTCGCTGGATATCGGCTCGCCTATCTACTTCCGCCGCATCAAGGTAGGCCAGTTAGCTGCCTACGATCTGGATGAAGACGGCAAAGGCGTCACGCTGCGCATTTTCGTCGACAAGCCTTATGAAAAATTCATCGGCGTCAATACCCGTTTCTGGCATGCCAGCGGCTTTGACATGCAGATCAATGCCAGCGGTTTCAAGCTGCGCACCCAATCGTTGGCCACCGTGGTACTGGGCGGCATTGCATTCCAGGCGCCGGAAGACAACCTCGGCCCGCTGGCCAAGGAGAACACCACCTTCACACTGGCGGATGACCAGGAAACCGCGATGAAGGAACCGGACGGTCCGTCGGAAACAGTCCTGCTTTACTTCAACCAATCGCTGCGCGGCCTGACTCCGGGCACTACTATCGATTTCCGTGGCGTGGTACTGGGTGAAGTCAAGTCGATCGGCCTCGAATACGATGCCAAGAAACGTGAATTCCAGATGCCGGTTGCGGTGCAGATATACCCGGAGCGACTCGGACGCAAATATGCCGAGGATGAACGTCACTCCGAGTACACCGCCAAGCAGCGCCTGGAATACATGGTCAGCCGCGGTCTGCGTGCGCAACTGCGCACCGGCAATCTGCTGACAGGTCAGTTGTACATCGCGCTCGACTTCTTCCCGAAAGCGCCGCCGGTCAAGATTGACACCTCTTCCTCCGTCATCGTATTGCCGACAATCCCGAACAGCCTGGATGAAATCCAGTCGCAGATCGCAGAAATCGCCAAGAACCTGAGCAAGGTGCCGTTCGACCAGATCGCCACCGATCTGCGGACGACGCTGGGCACAATGAACCGTACGCTGCTCAACGCCGAACAACTGACCAAGAGCCTGAACAATGACGTCGCGCCGGAAATCACTTCGGCCATGAAGGATGTGCGCAAGACGCTGGACAACGCCAACCGCACCCTGTCCGACAATTCGCCGTTGCAACAGGACATTCGTCAAACCCTGCAGGAATTGACGCGCTCGGCGGCATCGCTGCGGGTATTGACCGATTATCTGGAACGCCATCCCGAATCGCTGATTCGCGGCAAGCAGGAGGAAAACAAATAATGAGATTGACCATGCCAAGATCGACACTCCTGAGTGCACTGGCGACAGCCCTGCTGCTCGCTGGCTGCGCCTCGGCGCCTACCCATTTCTATACGCTGGCAACGCCCGCGAACACTGCGAGCGCAGCACCAACCGGCACGGCATCGAATGCGCGCACCTTCATCGAAATATCGCCGATCGCCTTGCCGGAACGGCTAGCCCGCCCGCAACTGGTGGTGCGCAGCGCCGGCGCGACATCCGCGACCCGGGTCGACATCCTGGAACAGGAGCGCTGGTCCTCGCCATTCAACAATGAATTGCGCGACGCCTTCGCCAGCGGCCTGGCCAATCGCCTCAACGCCACCGACGTCAGCCGCAACGGCCGACCAACCGACCAACCGGTATACCGCATCGCCATCGAACTGCGCGAATTCGACGCCATCCCCGGCCAGCAAGTACAAGCCACTTACGGCTGGACCATCACCCGCTCCGACAACAGCCGCACCACCGCCTGCCAACTCACGCTAACAGAACCGGTAGGCAGCGGCATCGACGCACTGGTGCTAGGCGTGCAACGCACGGTAACCGGCGCGGTAGATGGGATTGCGGCGAATGTTGAAGGTTTCAAGGCGAATGCAGTGACCGTTTGCAAAAGCTGATGTTTGATGAGTGAGGCTTGAGCTAACGCCACCGCATGCGCTCCGTGGTCCGTTAAATGGGGTCAGAGTAATTTTCGCAAAAGGCCGCGAAAAAAAACTCTGACCCCATTTAACTTCTCGGGGGCTGGTTTTGACGTTGCAGTTGAAGTTGTTTTTGACGTGGCCGTTGCTTTTGACTTTTCGCATGCTGACGTTGCCAAATGAGCCGGGTGACAGTCGGGAATTATGGGACACATGTTTGAGCGCAGCGAGTTTGTGTCCCATCCGACTGGCGCACGGCGCATTTGGGGACCCGCCGAAGGCGGGCAACGGCTGTGCGATCGCCTTTCTTTGCTTACTTTCTTTGGCGAAGCAAAGAAAGTGAGTAGCTGCCGGGCTACCCCCGGCTAGTCTCCACGGAGTAGCAACCGCTTTAAGTAACGTCAGACTGACCTGCTCCCCGAAATTAGCAACATAGCTCAGTAGAGTCGGTGGTTGCAAATTGATGTTTGGCCGCAAATTCGATTGGCGTGGCGTAACCAAGCGAACTATGCGGTCGGGTTGAATTGTAATCCTGACGCCACATTTCAATGAGAATGCGTGCCTCATATAGCGTCGAGAACCATTGATCATTGAGACATTCATCACGAAACCGTCCATTAAAACTTTCGATATACGCGTTCTGGGTTGGCTTGCCGGGTTGCGTGAATGCGAGCCTGACGCCGCGTGCGCTGGCCCAGGCATCCAACGCCAGACTGGTAAATTCAGGGCCATGATCGACGCGAATCATGTTTGGCAAAGGCCGATGTTCAGCGATGCGGTCCAACACCCGCGCCACTCGCAGCCCCGAGATCGAAGTGTCGACTTCGATGACAACGCTCTCCTTGGTGAAGTCGTCAACGACGTTCAAACAACGTATACGCCGGCCATCTGCCAAGGCGTCATGGATGAAGTCCATCGACCAAGCATGATTCGGTCGGTCGGGAAGTAGCAAAGGCACTCGTTCGGTCAGAGCGATCCGTTTGCGGCGACGTTTTCTCACCGCTAAGCCAGCTTTACAATAGAGCCTGTAGACGCGTTTGACATTGATGACCCAGCCTTCTCGTTGCAGCAAGATATGAATCCGTCGGTAACCGAAACGCCGTCTCTCCCGGGCAAGCGTGCTAATACGCACACTCAGGGCACCATTGGCGTCGGCTCTCGCTTGATAGCGCACCACCGAAGTCGATATATTCATCAGCCCGCAGGCACGGCGCTCAGAGAGCTGCCATTCCATTTTCAGAACGGCAACCGCTTCGCGACGTGCTTGCGGGCTTACCACTTTCGAGAAACGACATCCTTCAAGGCCGCATTGTCGAGCAGAGAATCAGCTAGCAAGCGCTTGAGCTTACTGTTCTCTTCTTCGAGCGCTTTGAGGCGTTTGGCATCGGAGACCTCCATGCCGCCAAATTTAGCCTTCCACTTGTAATACGATGCCTCCGAGAAGCCGTGCTTGCGGCACAGCTCCTTTACCGGCAGACCGGCATCGGCTTCCTTCAAAAATCCAATGATCTGTTCTTCAGTAAATCGCTTCTTCATCGTCCGTTCCTTTGAGAATCGGACTCTACTACGTTATGAAGCTAATGTTGGGGGCAGGTCAACACCACCACACTCACTCCGTGGCCCGTTAAAAGGGGTCAGAGTAATTTTCGCAAAGAACCGCGAAAAAAAACTCCGACCCCATTTAACTTCTCGGGGGCTGATTTTGACGTTGCAGTTGAAGTTGTTTTTGACGTGGCCGTTGCTTTTGACTTTTCGCATGCTGACGTTGCCAAATGGGACGGGCGACAGTCGGGAATTATGGGACACATGTTTGAGCGCAGCGAGTTTGTGTCCCATCCGACTGGCGCACGGCGCATTTGGGGACCCGCCGCAGGCGGGCAACGGCTGTGCGATCGCCTTCTTTTGGTTACTTTTCTTGGCGAAGCAAGAAAAGTGACTAGCTGCCGGGCTACCCCCGGCAAGCTTCCACGGAGCAGAAACCGTTTTAAGTAACGTCAGACGAAAAAGGCTGATGCATCACCACACTCACTCCGTAGCCCGTTAAAAGGGGTCAGAGTAATTTTCGCAAAGAACCGCGAAAAAAAACTCTGACCCCATTTAACTACTGATCCGAGCTACGCGCTGCCGTAGCTACCTGGCCGCAAAGCGTCCTCAGAGACGCTTCAAAACCGCTCGTAACCCAGCAAATAGCGCCACTCGCCAACAGCCAAGCCCGCCATCGGCACGCGCCCGATGCGAATCCGCTTGATTGCCACCACCTGCAAGCCAACCTGCTCACACATATGCACGATCAAGCCCCGCGGCGGTGCTTTCATCGCAAAGCGCAAACGCGTCTCGTTCTGCCAGCTCACCTTGATCGGCGGCAGCGGCTTACGATTGAAGCTCAAGCCGTGATTCAGCAATTTCAGGCCATCCTCAACGATGGCACCGGCAACTTCCACGATATATTCATGCTCGATCTTCGCCGCATCGTCCACCAGCTTGCGCGTGACACGCCAATCCTGGCTAAAGATCAGCAGGCCGCTGGCCAAGGTTTCAAGCGGCTCAATCAGCGTCAGATTCGACAAATGACGTTTCAGGAAGCGCAGTTCGGCGCGATCATCGGCAGCCCGCTTGTCGGCCAGGATCAAGCTCGAAGCGAGCTCAGCCACCGGCAATTGCGGATCTGCAAACAGATCGAGGCCGGCCGGTTTGTGAAACAGGATGGTGACCGGATCCTGGGATTCAAGCGTGGCCTCCGGCGCCAACTCGATTTTTTGCCGGGCGCTGATACGAAATCCCGGCTCCTCCACCACGACACCATCGACCTTGACCCAACCGCCCTCGATATATTGTTCGGCTTCACGGCGCGAACAGGTTTGCTGTTCGGCCAGGTATTTGGCAAGGCGGATGGATTCTGTCATAGGTAAGGTATCGGATAAGGTCGGTATAGCGGGCGGCTATTGTAACCGCCGCACGTTTATTTGCGATACAGCTCGGGACGCGACTTGTTGCGCTGCTCGTAGATGGTCTTGGCATCCACGCGGGCGTTCTCCAGCGTGCGCAAGGCTGGCTCATCATCGTGCAAGGTGAAGAAATCGGCCGCCTGCGCGCGCATCACATATTTGATGGCGGCAGCATCGGACAAATCATAAATTTCTACCATCAAGGTAGTGACTTCATCCAGGTATTCTTCGTAGGTCATGTTCAACTCCAGTTGTTTCCGGCGGGGCGTTTCGCACACGGAAACGCAACTCGCCGGCTCCGCTCACCTTCATCCACTGCGTTACAGGAAAAGCTCGGCGGGCGTATTTTGCATCAAATGCTACGCCAAACCAAATGAATGCGTTGCACGGCAGCGATACGCAACTCAAAAACGTTACCGTTTTTTCTTCATCGGCGCCTTCAATGCCTTGAACTTGCGCCACAAACGAACAATTTCCAATTGCCGATCCTTGTTCATCGTCGCCAGCGAAGCCACCGCCAGGTCGCATTGGGACCCCAGCTCGGGCTGATCCAATGCGATCTGCGCCAACAGCCTGCCTGCGACGCTGACGTCGTTGGCCCTGCCCATCGCGTCCTGCAGTCCGCCCAGCGCGCCGACGAAGGCGTGCTGTCGCTTGGCCGGCAGATAAGATTCAAAGAATTCCACCGCATAGCGCAGCTTCTTGGCTGCAATCCTCGCTCGATGACGACGCGCCGCGCTGCAATGCGCGAGATGCTTACCGCGTTTGAGTAACTTTTCCTGCAAGGCTGACAGTTTTTTCGCTGCGAACTTCTGCAATGGCGCCGCCAACGCGTCCTGCTGGGATGCGCCTAGCGCATCGCGCCAGCGCTGTGCACTAAGCCAGGCGCCGAGCTGTAACAGCAACCGAGAATAGGCCGGCGACTCAATCGCAGCCGCCGCAATATGACGTTGGCGGACGGCTTCCTTAAACGCCCGTTGACGCAGCTGATCGAGTTCGCTGCTGTCAGGGCATTCTGCGATCGCATCTGACAATGTCGCTGTCGCCAGAACTTCCCAGTCGCGTGCCGGACCCAGCGCGTCTCCCAGCCAATCGATCTGCTCCAATATCTCAGGCGGCACCGGCAAGCGTTTCTTGAACAATTCCAGGGTGGCGCGCAAACGCCGCAGGCCGACACGCATCTGATGCAGATGTTCAGGATCGACACCTTGCGCCACGCCTTCTTCATTGCCCTGCACCTGTGTCAGGCAGCTAGCAACCAGTTGCAGGAATCCCTGCTCCAGCGTCAATTCCGACGCCAACCAGAGCGTCGGCGCCCGCACCACCGCGGGCGGTTGCGGCGCATGCAACGCATAACCGCGCTCAGCCTTGCTGACATTGGCGACACGCAACGGCAAATCCCGCTGCAACTCCAGCGCAAATTCGAACAAGGCCGATGGCGCACCGGATTTCAACTCCAGTTCGATCTCACTGATCGGCTGGCTGTTTGCATCGCGCCGCACTTCACCCTGATCCAGCGCCAGTTCCACCTCGGCGCCACCGGCCAGCCGTAGCATCCAGATGGTGCGACGGAAGGTCGTAGTAAAAATCGGCTGCAAGCGTTGCGCCAGATTAGGCGGTGATAGCAAACCCGCGAGCGGCGAATCGCCGTCGATCAGCGTGCGCAAGGCATCCAGATCCGGCACCGCGGACGCCACTTGCGATTCCCACTCGGGCCTCTGATGCAAGCCGGCGTCAACCCGCCCTCCGCTCTTGCAAGTCTGGATCCAGCGCGTCCCGACCTTGCGCACTCGCAGCGCAGTACGGTTCTGCTTCAGATACAAGTCGGGGGTGTCAAAGTAAATGCTGGTCAACTGCTGCGGGCGCGGCTTGCCGCTCGCGTACTTCTTCAGCAAAGGATGGCGCCGGAAGCGCGCAACATCGGCCGGGCTCAGCAGCAACTTTAATTCGATTTCCATAATTTTCCATGCCATACAGACAACAACAGGAGGCAAGCGGCAATCCGCTTCCTGGCCTGAACGCCATTGCCACAGTATACGCAGCCAATTACACCACGTCCCGTTAATTTAGCGGCAAGTAAAACCTATGTTATCCAAGCAGGTGCCTGACGGGTGATCACCGGCGACAAATCAATCTGCGAATTGCCTCCAAGTCGGCGTAACATGAACCTGGCACAGACAACATGAAACCATAGATAATGCCCATTCCCTACCTGAGAAAACTGACGGGTAAAGACCGCAGCCAGGAAGCGAACCGCCATCTGGCCATGTTCCTGTGCTTTATCGCCGGCGCCATCAACGCTGGCGGCTTTCTCGCTGTCGGGCAATATACGTCGCACATGTCCGGCATCATTTCCGCGATGGCAGATAATTTGGCGCTGGGGTCGGTCGGCCTGATGCTGGCTGGCCTGGCCGCCCTGCTCTCATTCCTGCTGGGCGCGGTTTCGTCGGCCGTGCTCATCAACTGGGGTCGTCGCCAGGAACTGCATGCGGAATATGCGCTGCCATTGATGCTGGAAGCCGGGTTGCTATTGCTGTTTGGTCTGCTGGGAGGCAATCTGGAAGGGCACAAATGGCTGTTCGTGCCGCTGACGGTGCTGCTGCTGTGCTACATCATGGGGCTGCAAAACGCCATCATCACCAAAATTTCGAAAGCCGAAATCCGCACCACGCACATGACCGGCATGGTCACTGATATCGGCATTGAAATCGGCAAGCTGGTCTATTGGAACAAATTCAAGGCAAGCGACAACCGGCTGCATGTGGTCGCCGACCGCGGCAAATTGCGCTTGCTGAGCACGCTGGTAACGCTGTTTTTCTGTGGCGGCCTGGTCGGCGCGATTGGCTTCAAGCAGATCGGCTTCATCGCCACAGCCCCGCTAGCCGCGCTGCTGATGTGCCTGGCGATCGTGCCGATCTTCGACGATTTCCTGAGTTTCCGACGCCGGACGTGAAATACGCCACTCCAGCCCGACGAAAACCTATGGCAGACGCACTTCACTGACTTCGTGGATCGCCGGCAAGGCGCGCAGTTTACCGAGAAGCGCATCGAATTCGGCCGGCATCACGCGCAGTAGCGCTACCGTCACCTCCTCGATCGTCGCGTCGTTGGCATTTTGCTCAACCACGAATTGTTCGATTTGCGCGGTGCCCTTGTCCAGCAACTGGCCGAACATCTGGAACGTCATCGCCCCGCGCGTAATCACCAGGCGCAGCTCGCGGCGTTGGCGAGCGACGAAGAAGCGCTTTTCCAGCGGCTTCAAACCGGCCAGAATGATCAGGATAATGGCAGTCGCGGCCGCCGCTGCAATGTACAAGCCGCCGCCGACCGCCAGGCCCACCGCAGCCACCGACCACAAGCTGGCAGCTGTAGTCAGTCCACGGATAACTTCACCACGCAGCAGAATCGAACCGGCGCCGAGAAAACCGATGCCGGACACCACTTGCGCCGCCATCCGCGATGGATCGAGTTCATAGCCCGGGCGCCCTACAACATCAGCAAAGCCGTAGGCCGAGACGATCATCACCAATGCCGAGCCGACGCACACCAGCATATGGGTACGCAGACCGGCGGCCCAGGACAGGCGCTCGCGGTCGAAACCGATGACACTACCCAATGCAGCCGCGATCAGCAGCCGGATAATCATTTCAAATTGATCCAATCTTGTATTCCTCCTGAAAATCTTAAAAACTGCGCAATACGTCTTAGCCCAGGTTCAACGTATTCGTCAGGTCGCCCAAAGGCGCCAGTCCATTGGCACGGAAAGCCGCGTCACGCGCGACCAGCGCGTCGAGCTTACGCAAACCGTGCAGGCGGGTGATGAAACGCATGATCGAGGTCGTATCGTAGACCGTATGGTCGACGAAACCTCTTTTGGCGTAAGGCGAAATGATTGTTGCCGGAATCCGCGAACCCGGCCCCCAGCGGTCGCCCTTCGGCGGCGCCACATGGTCCCACCAGCCGCCGTTTTCATCGTGCGTGACGATCACCACCATGTTTTCCCACTGCGGCCCGCGCTGCAGATGGGCGATCACATTGGCGATGTGGCGGTCGCCCGATTCGACATCGGCATAACCAGCGTGCAAGTTGAGGTTGCCCTGAGGCTTGTAGAACGTGACTGGCGGCAGTCGGCCGGCATCGATGTCGGCCAGGAATTTGTTGGTCGCTGGCTCATCACCCAGGCCGGCGTCTTTCAGATGGGCCTCACGCATGGAAGTTCCCGGCGCAAAACTCTTGAAGTAATTGAACGGCTGGTGATGAAACTGAAAATTCGGTACTGCGTCGTCGTTGGCTTTGCCAGCCAGCGCCACTTGCCAGGCGCCAGCATACCAGGCCCAGTTGACGCCCTTTTCCGACAAGCGGTCACCAATGGTTGGATAGGTTTGCGGCGGCAGCACCATCGGATCGCTGGCGTCGGCATAAGCAGTATCGCCACCTGGCGCCGGCTTGACGAAGCTCGGCTGGTACGGCGGCGCCATGGTGTTGACCGCATAGCCGTCCGGCGTGATGGCCCGATCGCGCTCGAATTTGGGCGGGCCATCCAGCGCCGAAGCCGGGTTATGTTCAGCCAGCTGCAAACGGGCGCCGGTCGGATCGTCTCCTTCCACCTTCGACACGTTATGACGCGCCGGGCTGTTATGCACGTCGGGGTAGAACGGGGTCTGGCCGGACACCAGGAAAATGTGGTTGAGATAAGAGCCGCCAAACGCCGACATGAAAAAATTGTCGCACAGCGTGTACTGCTCGGCCAACTTCCACAAACGCAGTTTGCTGGCGGTCTCGCCGTAGTGGCCCATGGTCAGCGCGCCGGAATCGGCCCAGGCGACGAACTGATCGTTCTTGCCGCCGTTGATCTGCATCTGGTTCTGGTAAAACTTGTGCCACAGGTCGCGCGTGATCACGCCTTGCGGCAAAGGTTTGCCGTGCTGGTCGGAGAGTTTGAACGGCGCATTCGGCAAACCGGTGATCTGGTCTTCCGCAATCACATAGCGCTGACCGTCTACCTGCTGCGCCTGCGGCACCAGGCCGCCCCAGATTTTCGGGAACTGCGGCAAGGCTGTCTTGCCATCGCGATCCAGTTGCGTGAAGCGCGCCTGGGCCACTTGCGCCAGCGGCTTTTGCACACCGGGGAAATTGCCATACAAATTATTGAAGCTGCGGTTTTCGGCATAGATCACCACCACATGCTTGACGGCGGCTTGCAGCTTCTGGTCCAGTTGGCGGTCCTGCGAGGCGTCGGCAATCTGTTGGCTGGCGTCGCTTGCGCAATCGGACAAGGCCAGTGTGGCGCCCACTGCAACGACGCTGCCGAGGAAGCGGCGACGGGTGAAACCCGTGGCTTCATCTTCAATAGGTGATTCCGGTTTTTTATGATCAGTCATGGATGTTGTTCTTGACGTTTGATTTCTACGGAAAGCATTGTGGCCCAAGCAAAAGCCATTGTCGACATGCCGGACTCGTCGTCAGGCCGGCAGCGGCGTTCTCAGCGTGACGAATTCTTCAGCCGAAGTCGGGTGGATGCCGATGGTCTCGTCAAACACGCGCTTGGTGGCGCCGGCGCGCAGGGCGACGGCGATGCCCTGGATGATCTCACCGGCATCCGGCCCAACCATATGGCAACCCAGCACCTTGTCGCTGACAGCATCGACCACCAACTTCATGAAGGTCTTCTCGTGGAAATCGCCAAGGCTCAACTTCATCGGCCGGAAACGGGTTTCAAATATTTTCAGCTGATGGCCGGCGCTACGCGCCTGTTCTTCGCTCAGGCCCACCGTGCCGATGTTCGGCAAGCTGAATACTGCGGTCGGAATCAGTTGATAGTCGACAGGATGATATTCGTCAGGCCGGAACAGGCGGCGCGCCACCGCCATGCCCTCGGCCAGCGCCACTGGCGTCAGTTGCACGCGACCGATGACGTCGCCCAGCGCCAGGATCGATGGCTCTGAGCTGCGATATTCCTGGTCGACCTTGACGAAACCTTTGTCGGTAAGCGCAACGTTGACATTTTCCAGGCCGAGATCATCCAGCATCGGCCGCCGGCCGGTGGCATAGAACACGCAGTCGGTCTCGAGCACGCGGCCATCCCGCAAGGTTGCGGCCAGGCTGCCGTCGGCCTGTTTGTCGATGCGGGCGATGTCGGCCTTGAATTGCAGGTCGACGCCCTTCTTGGTGAATTCGTCTTTCAGGTGCTCGCGCACGCCCTGGTCGAAGCCGCGCAGGAACAGGTCGCCGCGATACAGCAAGCTGGTCTGGGCGCCAAGGCCATGGAAGATCGAAGCAAATTCAACGGCAATATAGCCACCGCCGATCACCAGCACACGGCGCGGCATTTCCTTCAGGAAGAAGGCCTCGTTGGACGTGGTCGCGTATTCGCGGCCCGGAATATCCGGCACCTGCGGCCAGCCGCCGGTGGCGATCAGGATGTTGGCTGCGCTGATGCGCTGTCCGTTGATCTCGACCGTGTGCGGATCTAGCAATCTGGCATGACCTTCGTGCAGCGCGACGCCGCTGTTTTCCAGCAGGCCGCGATAGACATTGTTAAGGCGATGGATTTCGCGATTCTTGTTGGCGATCAGCGTCGGCCAATCGAACTGCGGCTTGCTGCTGGTCCAGCCGAAGCTCGACGCGATGGCGTAATCCTCACTGTAGTGGGCGCCGTAGACCAGGAATTTCTTCGGCACGCAGCCGACATTGACGCAGGTGCCGCCCAGATAGCGGCTTTCCGCCACCGCAACACGGGCGCCGAACCCAGCCGAAAAGCGCGCGGCGCGCACACCGCCGGAGCCGGCTCCAATTACAAACAGATCGACATCGAAAGACATTGGCACACTCCACAGTACTGGTGAACAATGGCCAAATCTTACGCTATTTGCCTCGCACGCGATGGTCGGGGAAAGCCTTGCCTCGGTCGATAGACTGAGGCGATTGGAATCCTAGTGCGACTGTTCGTAAGTAAAACTCGAGGACTTCAGCGCCGTAATCACAATGTGTTTGGCGCCGTGCATTTCGATATCCTTGTTTTCGTTCAGGAAGATATCGCCCTTGAAGTTTTCAGCGGTGATCCATAACAGGCCGCTCAGGCATTTGATGCGTTCGCCTTCTTTCAGGGATCTCTGGATCGAAATGGTCTGATCCTCGGCAAGATAGATCGGATCTAGCGCGTGCTGCCTGGTCTGCAGGTGGTGAATGTTTTCGGATTTCATCGCAATCGCCTTGTCTGTTGGACGTCATCGGACGTGAAAGCGCATTGCACGGCGTTATTCTGCCGTGTTGCAATTCATTATTATTTATTCCGATAGCCCACACAATCCAGTGAATCAGAACAACACTTGTGCCATGGCGGCACAAATCAAAACCATTGGGCGATTTTGTCGATAGCGATTTCGTTTGGTACAAGCAGTGATTGGGCTTCAGGCCGAGCTTGCGTCGGCCTCCAGCGGTTGCCAGCAACGGCGCCTGCAAATCGGTCATGCAGACGCCGGCGACGTTACTTAATCAAGCAATTCCGCATTCCATGCATGCACCGTTTGCCGCTGTTCGCCCAAGCCATCGATGCCGAGCCGCACCACATCGCCGTTCTTGAGGAAGACCTGCGGGTTCTGCCCCATACCGACGCCAGGCGGCGTGCCGGTGGAGATGATATCGCCGGGATACAGCGTGGCGAACTGGCTGATGTAATGCACCAGGAACGCCACATTGAAAATCATGGTCTTGGTATTGCCGTTCTGGAAGCGCTTGCCGTTGACTTCCAGCCACAATGACAGGTTCTGCGGATCAGCGATTTCATCAGCGGTGACCAGCCACGGACCAACCGGACCGAAGGTATCGCAACCTTTGCCCTTGTCCCAGGTACCGCTGCGCTCGATTTGATACTCGCGCTCGGAAACGTCATTGATCACGCAATAGCCGGCGACATGCTGCAATGCCTGGTCAAGCTCGACGTAGCGCGCCTTGCTGCCGATGACCACGCCCAGTTCGACTTCCCAATCGGTCTTGACCGAGTTCTTCGGCATCACGATCGGATCGTTAGGACCGCTCAGGCAGCTATCCCACTTATTGAACAAAATCGGTTCTTGCGGCACCGCCAGGCCGGATTCGGCAGCATGGTCGCTATAGTTCAGACCGACGCACATGAACTTGCCCACGCCGCTGAACGGCGTGCCGATGCGGCCCGGGGCGACGATCTCCGGCAGATCGGCAACATTGACTGCACGCAGCGCGGCCAACCCGGCTGGCGTCAATTGCTGCGGAGTGATGTCCTTGATAACGCCAGACAAGTCACGGACCTTGCCATGGGCGTCAAGAATCGCCGGTTTTTCCTGACCCTTGGGGCCGACGCGTAACAGCTTCATCTATTGTTTCTCCTTCAAATATCCATCGATGGCCAGTTTTGGCTGCCTGTCTGACAACAGGATTTTAAAATTGATTCAAACATTCTGCATTCTGCGCCAGAAAATCACTGCGATATCTCAACAGAATATCCGTCATCGGCTACTTTGAAGAAAATCGACAAATAGTTATCTGCATCAATAGTTTTTCCCTCAAAATATCGCCATCGATCCAATTCAACCTACCTGTCGTTTACCTGGAGCCGTCTATGCCGAATATCAATTTACTACTGGGATTTGCGCTAGTCGCGCTGGGCATGGTGCTGACACCCGGCCCCAACATGATCTACCTGATTTCGCGTTCGATCTGCCAAGGCCCGAAAGCCGGGTTCGTCTCGCTGGCAGGCATCGCCACCGGATTTCTTTTCTATATGCTGTGCGCGGCGTTGGGTATCACCGCGCTGCTGTTTGCCGTGCCGTTCGCCTACGATCTGCTGCGTTTCGGCGGCGCTGCCTACCTGCTGTACCTGGCCTGGCAAGCAGTAAAACCAGGTGGCCGCTCGCCGTTTGCAGTGCGCGACCTGCCCGCCGACAGCAACCGCAAGCTGTTCCTGATGGGCTTGTTCACCAATCTGCTCAACCCAAAGGTGGCGTTACTGTATCTGGCGCTGCTGCCGCAATTCATCGATCCGAACGGCGCCAGCGTCCTGGTGCAATCGGTGGTGTTGGGGGCGATCCAGATCTTCATCAGTATTGCCGTCAATTCCGCAGTCACGCTGGCCGCTGGCTCGATTGCCGGAATGCTGGCAAGCCGGCCGAGCTGGTTGCTGGTGCAGCGCTGGCTGATGGGCACCGTGCTGGCCGGCCTGGCCGTGAAGATCGCGCTGCAGGCAAAGAAATAACTTCTCCCGGGCGTGCACGACAGGCGCCGGCGGCGGCAAAACAATCCAGCGTGATGCCGTCCGCCCACTCGGCAAATGGACAACACGTTCACCCGTGAGTCGATTTATTGGCTAACATGCAAGCTTCCACGCAACCCGGAGTCGCCTGAATGCCGCATTTGCCGTTTGCCCTGATTTCCACCGTTGTCCTGCTGCTGCACATCGCCGGCATCTTTGCTGCCGCGCATGCACTGATGCACACACGCACCCCGCAGGGTTCCGTGGCCTGGGTATTCGGGCTGGTGCTGCTGCCCTATTTCACGCTGCTGCCTTACCTGTTCCTCGGCAGCAAACGCTTTTCCGGTTATGTCGAGCTGCACCATTCGCGCCTGGCGCGCCTGCGCAAGCTGGATGATCCTGAGCAACTGGCGCTGGCGGCGCGCCATCCTGCCGATCCCGGCGCACAGCGTTTCAAAGCCATCAGCGCCATGCTGGGCGTTCCCTTTCTCAGCGGCCACCACCTGCGCCTATTGGTCAACGGCGCGGCCGCCTTCGACGCGATCTTCGCAGCCATCGCCAGCGCAGAACATTATGTGTTGGTGCAATTCTTCATCATTCACGATGACGAACTTGGTCGGCGTCTGCAATCGGCCTTACTGGAGCGCGCCGCCGCTGGCGTACGCGTCTACGTGCTGTACGACGGCGTCGGCAGCCATGATCTGCCGAACAGCTACAGCGATATCCTGCGCGCTGGTGGCGTGCAGGTGCATCCATTTGCGACACGGCGCTGGCGCAATCGCTTCCAGCTCAACTTCCGCAATCACCGCAAGATCGTCGTGGTGGACGGCTGGCGCGGCTTTGTCGGAGGCTTGAATGTCGGCGAAGAATATCTGGGCCGCAAACCGCCGCTGGCGCCTTGGCGCGATACCCATATGGAATTGCAAGGGCCGGCGGTGGCCGACCTGCAACTGGCTTTCGATGAAAACTGGCACTGGATCACCGGCGACCTGCTCAGTTTGCTGCCGCCGCGCGCCAGCGCCGAAGGCGCCAATGCCACCAGCCTGATCGCCGCCACCGGGCCGGCCGACGCCCAGGAGACCTGCTCGCTGTTCTTCGTCGAAGCGATTCACGCCGCCCAGCGACGCCTGTGGCTGACCTCGCCTTACCTGGTGCCCGATTCGGCAGTGATGGCGGCCTTGCAGCTGGCGGTATTCCGCGGCGTTGATGTGCGCATCCTGATCCCGTCACGCCCCGATCACCGCACGGTCTACATGGCTTCGACACTGTATGCCCACGAATCGGTGCGCGCCGGCATCCGCGTATTTCGCTACCTGCCCGGCTTCACCCATCAGAAAGTGATGCTGATCGACGACGACACCACGGCAGTCGGCAGCATGAACCTGGATAACCGTTCGCTGCGCCTCAACTTTGAAATCAGTTCTTTGAATATCGATCCGACCTTCGCCGCCGAAGTCGAGACGATGCTACTGGCCGATTTTGAGCAAGCCCATGAAATCGATAGCGGCGAATACGCCCAATTCCATTATTTGTACCGGGTGGCGATACATGTCGCCAGGCTGATGAGTCCGGTGCTATAAATAGCGGCACGGCAGCGACTAAAGATTTGCTTTATTGCCATGTAAAAATTCAATGGCAAGCGCATTTTTATTACTGTGTTTTTATACAGTGATGTTATGCTGTCGCCGTATCGAATCTCTTACATCATTGACTTCATGGTTTCGCACATCCGTCGTATCGCACATCTGGATATGGACGCTTTCTACGCCTCGGTCGAGCTGCTGCGCTACCCCGACTTGCGCGGCCAGGCCGTAGTCATAGGAGGCGGCTCCAGGCACACCCCGGAAGTCGGCGAAGATGGCCAGCGGCGCTACGCCAAGCTGCGCGATTATGTCGGCCGCGGCGTCGTCACCACCTCCACTTATGAAGCACGGGCATTGGGCGTGTTTTCCGCGATGGGCATGATGAAAGCTGCCAAGCTGGCGCCCGATGCGGTCCTGCTGCCGACCGATTTCGAATCCTACCGTCATTACTCGCGGCTGTTCAAGGCTGCCGTAGCCAGCATTGCGCCGTTGATCGAGGACCGCGGCATCGATGAAATCTATATCGACCTGACCGAATTCGACGAGGATGTACGGGTGCTGGCGCAGCGTATCAAGGACGCCGTGCGCGACGCCACCGGTTTGTCCTGCTCCATCGGCATCGCGCCCAACAAGTTGCTGGCCAAGATTTGTTCGGAACTGGAAAAGCCAAACGGCCTGACTGTGATCACCGAGGATGACGTGGCGCCGCGCATCTGGCCGCTACGCGCCAGCAAGGTCAACGGCATTGGTCCCAAGGCCGCGGAAAAACTGGCAGCGCTGGGCATCCAGACCATTGGCGATGTGGCGGCGGCCGATCCGGCGCTGTTGCAGGACAATTTCGGCCGCACCTACAGCGAGTGGCTGATGCGCGCTTCACGCGGCCTCGATGAAAGGCCGGTTGTCACCAGTTCGGAAACCAAATCGATCAGCCGCGAAACCACCTTTGAACGCGATCTGCACGCCAAGCTGGATCGTGGCGTCCTGACTCCGATTTTCACGGATCTGTGCGTACGACTGGCCGGCGACCTGCAGCGAAAAGGTTACGTTGCACGCACCATCGGCATCAAGCTGCGCTTTGCCGATTTTCGTATCGCCACGCGCGACCTGACCTTGCCCGAAGCCACCGACGACGCGGCCGCCATCCGCCAGGCGGCCGGCGAGTGCCTACGCCGCATCACGCTGGATCGGCGCTTGCGATTGCTGGGCGTACGCGCCAGTGCGCTGTCGCGGAAAGAGGATGTCGCCAACGGCCCATCCGTGATGCAAGGCGAATTATTCAGCGAACCATAAACCAGGTCGCGCGCCCACTCACTTCTTGGCAACTACCTCAATGCAATAAAGACCCCATGGACACAACGCAAAACGCTGGTTGAGCGGCTTTTGCGCCTGTTCGGCGATGCGGTCGGCATCGTAAATGGCGAAGATCGGGCCGAAACCGCCAATAGCCATTGGCTGGCCGTCGATATGCGTGGCCAGGATGTAGCCGTATTGTCGCAGTTGAGAAAAACTCAATTGCGGCATGTAGCCATCGACTGAATGGAACACGATCTGCGTTTCCGCACCCTTGTTTGCACCGAGCATATCGAGTACCGCAGCCAGGCGCGGCCCGCGCAACTGATGCGGCTTGCTGTCGTATTCCAGGGTTGGATTGATGGTGACCTGCGGCAGTTTTTCCAGCGCCGCCAGGTCAAAGGTAAACGCCCGCTCGAATTGCACGTTCTGCTTGTGCATCATCTGGTCGATCACGGCATCGGTCGGGCCGCGATTGCTACGTTCAATTGCACCTGCAATCGTCAGTACGACCGGTCCGCTTGAATGCGTCGTCGATTTGGTTGTCGCGGCATAGGCCGATGTGCCCAGGGCTGCCAAGATAGAGGTTGTTGCGGTCGACAAAAATTGGCGTTTTTTCAATCGTGACTCCTTGAAAAGGTTTTATGTCCGCTGGATGCGTGTTTAAGGCATGATTGCGTTGTCGCAATTGTATTTGTCAACGGAATATCTGTCGCGACGTTTATAGCTTAGGCCGCTGCAATTGCGGATAGTGAAACCCAATCACCGGAAGGAATGAATATGAAAAAGCTATTAGGTATCGCCGCTCTTCTCCTTGCATTCACACCATTCGTCCATGCCCAGAATATGGATAATCCGCTGGCAAATCATCCTGAAGCCCGTAACGACCGTACTCCGGAAAGCTACGACCGTCATCGCGCCCCCGAACATAAGCGCCATGTAAAAAAACATCGTCGCCACGTTGAAGAAAAAAAATAATCTGATGTAGCTGCGCCGACTCGTCACACTTTGCGCATAGGCGAGTCGGTCCCAATGCCTTATTGGGGCACTCCGGCCACGGGCCGAACCAGATATCCCATTCCCGCAGAAATCAATAGCAGTATGGTCGCCGTCAACATGGCAATCTTGACGCCGTCGATCATGTTGCCGCCAAAGCTGTCGCTGACCAGCGCACCGAATACCGCCACTCCCACCGCTCCGCCAACCTGCCGCGCCGTATTAAGCACTGCCGACGCCGTGCCCGCCCGGTTCTTTTCGACGCTGGACAATATCGACGTCGTCATCGCCGGCACCGCCAGGCCCATGCCCCCCGGAATCAGCACGAAACCCGGCAGCATCTGCAGGAAACTGGCGTGCTCGGCGACGCCGATGCTACCCAGCAAACCGTAGCCTAGGGCGCCGATTGCACCGCCCAGCATCATTGGCAGGCGAATACCGGCGTGGCCGATCAGCCAGCCGCTGACCAGATTGGAAAAAATGAAGGTCGCCGTCAGCGGCAGGAATGCCAGGCCGGCTTGCAACGAGCTGTAGCCCAACAACTTCTGCAGATAAAAGCTGATGACAAAGATCACGCCATAGTAGGAAAAATTGACCAGCACACCAAACAACACCGCTGCCGAAAAACTGGTCTGCCGAAAAAATTGCAGCGGCAACATCGGATGTGCGGCCTTTTTCTCAACCAGGATAAAAGCCGTACCCGCAACCAGCGCCACAGCGAAACCTGCGAGCACCAACGGATGCAACAAGCCGAGCGGATGCAGTTCGATGACAGCGCCGACCAGGCCCGTCAGCGCCAGGATTGCAAGTATCTGGCCTGGCCAATCGAACGCGTCCGTATGCCGTTTGGCGGCAATCGCCGGCACCACGCGCATGGTCAGGAAAAATCCAAGTACACAAATCGGAATATTGACCCAGAAGATGCTACGCCAGCCGCCTGCCGCCAACAGCAAGCCACCGAGCACCGGACCGGCGGCAATCGACACGCCACCGGCGGCCGTCCACAGGCCGATCGCCTTGGCCAACAATTTCTTGTCGTGCGCACAGGCGCGATTCAGAATCGCCAGAGAACTTGGCACCAGCAATGCCGCGCCAATACCCTGCAAGGCGCGGGCGGCATTCAGGAAACCAGCATTCGGCGCCAGTCCGCAAGCCATCGAGGTCAATGCAAACAGCAGGAAGCCGGCCAGGAACAGTTTCTTAGAACCGAACTTGTCGCCCAAAGCGCCGGCCGACAACAGGAATACGGCAAAACCCAGCGTGTAGGCATCGACCACCCATTGTAGCGCTGCTACCGGCGCATGCAAATCGCTGCCGATTTTTGGCAAGGCGACATTGACGATAGTGATGTCGAGCTGGACGATAATGAAGGCAAAGCTGCTGGCGGCAATCGTCCAGCCTGCTGCTGGAATTGCTGCTTTCGCAACTGCGTTGGCGTCGCCCATTGGACGCACCGTTTGAGGGGTTGTCATTGCTACTACTCCGAAGTAATCAAGCCTTGATTCTGTGCTAGTTGTACCCGCTTGTCACACAACAACAGTACGGTTACCATCAAACTATGAACGATGAACCAGACCTCAGCCGACTAGCACGCACCATTGGCGATCCTACCCGTATCCAGATGTTGGCGCTGCTGATGGAAGGACGCGCGCTGACCGCCAAGGAGCTGGCCTACGGCACCGATATCAAGCCAGCTACTGCAACCACCCACTTGCGCCAGCTGCTGGAAGACAAACTGCTCGACATGACCACGCAAGGCCGGCACAAATACTTCCGCCTGGCTTCACCGGAAGTGGCGCGGCTGATCGAATCGCTGATGGTGTTTGCGCCGAAGCGCAAGCATGTCGGACCGACCGTCGGCCACAACGCCATCTGCACCGCCCGTTTCTGCTACGACCATCTGGCCGGCAAGCTCGGCACGCAACTGACCGATGTGCTGGTCAAGCGCGGCTTGCTGGAAACCGAGGACGGCACCTTCTTGCTGACAGAGCAAGGCGAAACCTGGTTCGGCGAATTCGGCATCGATACCAAAGCCCTGCAGAAGAGCCGACGCCAGTTTGCCTATCCTTGCCTGGACTGGAGCGAACGCCGCGATCACCTGGCCGGCGCATTGGGTGCAACGCTGGCGAAACGCATGATCGAACTGGGCTGGCTGACCCGCAACAAGCATTCTCGCGCAGTCTCGATCACGGCGGACGGCCGCAGCGCACTGGCCGAACAGTTCGGGATCGCCTTGCACCACGAGTAGACGGACAAGCATCCGCCTCTGCTACTGAAGGAAAAACACATGCATCAAGGTGCACTCTACGCATTGCTGGCCGCGGCGTTGTTTGGCGCCAGCACACCGTTTTCCAAGATGCTGGTCGGCCATGTGTCGCCGGTGACGCTGGCGGGACTGCTGTATCTTGGCAGCGGCGTCGGCTTGTCGATCTGGTACCTTGTCCGGCGCGCCCTACGGCGCAATGAACAGGACGGCGACGGCTTGCGCCGCAAGGATTTGCGGTGGCTTGCGGCGGTCATTCTGAGCGGCGGCATTGGCGGCCCGATCCTGCTGATGCTGGGTCTGTCCTCGACTCCGGCTTCCAGCGCCTCCTTGTTGCTCAACATGGAAGGCGTCCTGACTGCCGCCCTTGCCTGGTTTGTGTTCAAGGAAAATTTCGATCGCCGCATCGTCCTCGGCATGCTGGTCATCGTGCTGGCAGGCGTGCTGTTGTCGTGGCAGCAAGTGCCGGAATTCGGCGTGCCATGGGGGCCGCTGGCGATCCTGGCGGCCTGTCTTTGCTGGGCCATCGACAATAATCTAACGCGCCGCATTTCCGCCAGCGACGCAGTGCAGATCGCCGCCATTAAAGGCTTGGCAGCGGCGGCGGTCAACCTGACGCTAGCGTTTTCGCTCGGAGCGCAATGGCCCGCCGCCGCCAGCATCGGCGCCGCAGCGTTGATCGGCTTTGCCGGCTATGGCGTCAGCCTGGTGCTGTTCGTGCTGGCGTTGCGCCACCTTGGCAGCTCCAGGACCGGCGCGTATTTCTCAGCAGCGCCATTCATCGGTGCGGCGATATCTTTGCTGGTACTGCATGAAACGGTCGGCGGCCTGTTCTGGCTGGCAGCCGGATTGATGGGTGTCGGCATCTGGCTGCATTTGACGGAAAGCCACCAGCATCCGCATACGCATGAAGAAGACGAACATGCGCACAGCCACCGCCACGATCTGCACCACCAGCATCAGCACGACTTCGCTTGGGATGGCCGCGAACCGCACAGCCATTCGCACCGGCACCTGCCGATCAGCCATAGCCATGCGCATTATCCCGACATCCATCATCGGCATCAGCACTGATGGATCGTCAACGTAATTTTACGACCCGCAAATAAAAATGGACCGGGTCATCGACCCGATCCATTTCTCTATTCAACTCGAACGATGCACCGCAAAATTGGGCGCACCCAGGTTTGTCAGCCGTTGCTTGCCTGCCGTG
The DNA here is from genome assembly GCF_044745265.1 of Collimonas sp. NPDC087041. Classification (NCBI taxonomy): domain Bacteria; kingdom Pseudomonadati; phylum Pseudomonadota; class Betaproteobacteria; order Burkholderiales; family Oxalobacteraceae; genus Collimonas; species Collimonas sp. NPDC087041. The sequence goes on along the minus strand of NZ_JBIUZX010000009.1, from coordinate 51,647 downwards.
CAGTTAACACGCGACGTGCAAACACCCAAGCCACGGCCGCAAATACAATCAGGCCCAGCCACTGCGCAGTATTTTCAAAGGACGCACCAACCAGCGCCAGCGGCGAATCATTGCCGGTGAAGCCGATAATGGCGGCCAGCAGAACGCCTACCAGACTTTCGCCGACGATCAGGCCGGACGCCAGCAAGACGCCGCGGCGGTTCGACGATTCGGCGTATTGTTCATACGGCTGACCAGCTTTCTGCGCACGTTTTTTCAGGATGCGCTCTATGATCCAGGCCAGCAAAGTGCCCAGCACCAGTGTCGAGGCAACCGTTGGCGGCAGATAGATACCGATACCGACCGCCAACACCGGCAGGCGCGCAACGCCGCCGCGACGACGCAGGATTTCATCGACCACCACCAGTGCCACACCCAGGCCGAGGCCGATCAGGATCATGTCCCAATTCAGCTGGTGGGTGAAAATCCCGGTGGCAATTGCCGTCATCAGCGTCGCTTGCGGCGCCGACAATGCATGCGTCACGTCCATGTCGGCACGCGGCATGGCGCCGGCAAAACCGTAGGCGTTGTAGAGCAGTTCCAGTACCGGCGGGATGACAACCGCGCCGACCACGCAACCGATCAGCAGCGCTACCTGTTGCCGCCAAGGCGTGGCGCCGACCAGCCAGCCGGTTTTCAGATCCTGCAGGTTGTCGTTGGAGATGGTTGCGACCGCGATCACTGCCGAAGTCGTGAAGATCGCCAGGGCGATGCCCAACTTGTTGCCGCTCTCGGTTGCCAGCAAGCCGTCGCCGCTGCCTACCAGCAGGATCAGCAACGACACCAGCACCACAGCGACGATGCCGACGCCGGAAATCGGGCTGGCCGACGAACCGATCAGGCCAGCCATGTAACCGCAGGCGGCAGCAATCAGGAAACCGAAGATGACCGCAAACAGCACGCTGTAGGCAACCAGGCCCCAGACCATGCCGGCCGACAATGGCGCCGCGCTCAGGAAGCTGGCAAAGGTGCCAACCAGGATCGCTACCAGCACCAGCGTAATGGCGATGATCCAGCCTGGCGACATGTCGCGCTCAGTGCGCGGGATGTCGATGCGGCCTTTGCCGCCGCTCAGGGCGCGGAACGAAGTCTTGATGCCTTCCAGCATTGGCTTGATCAGCGTGATCAAGGTCCATACTGCAGCCACGCCGATGGTGCCGGCGCCGATGAAGCGCACGTCCTTGCTCCACAGGCCGGTTGCATACTTGGCCAAGGTCACGCCGTCCGGCATGCTGTGCATCGAAGTCAGCACCGGTACCGCCACACCCCAGGCGATCAGCAAGCCGATCAGCATGGCAATGCCGGCCACGATACCGATCAGGTAACCGGCGCCCAGCAAGGCCAGCGAAAAACCGGCCGATATGCGAACCACCGCCGAGCCGGCGGCAAACCACAGGTTGATACCTTCGCTCAGCACGCGGAAGCCGGATGCCGCCAGCGTCACCACGGCTGCGGTGATACCGCCGGCCATGATGTCGACGATGCCGGTTTCAGCTTTGCCCTGCTTGCCGGTGGCCGCATCGATTTCCGGTTCGGCGCTGCCGACCCGCAGGATTTCCGCCGCCGCCACGCCTTCCGGATACGGCAGGTCGCTCTGCACCACCATCGCATGACGCAACGGGATCGTAAACATCACGCCCAGCATGCCGCCGGCGGCGCAGATCGCCAATGTTTGCCAATACGGGAAGCCTTGCCAGTAGCCGATCATGACCAGGCCCGGCAGGATGAAGATAATTGAAGACAAGGTGCCGGCCGCGGAAGCCTGGGTCTGCACCATATTGTTTTCAAGGATATTGGCGCTCTTGAACATGCGCAGGACTGCCATCGAAATCACTGCGGCTGGAATCGCCGAAGAAAAAGTGAGGCCGACTTTCAAGCCAAGATAAACATTGGACGCTGTAAAAACGACTGTGATCAAGGCACCAAGAATGATGCCCCGTATCGTCAGCTCTGGCAGCGATACGGAATCGGGAATACGCCCGGTTGGCGACAACGAAACTGACATCGAAACTCCATCACGAAAATTACAATCGGCCAATTATCCCTGAAACAGTTGCCTCCCATCTAAAAATTTGACATGGGATTACAATTCCCGGACGCCGCCATTCTCATGTATCCCGGCACATCATTCATAAAGTTATCAAACCGGCTATACTGCATCAAAAAAATTCCTTCAATAGGCAATTCCCCAAGTTGGAAAGGTAAAAACCTCATGACAAGCCTCAACATCAATGGCAAGCAGCACGAAATCGATTTACCGGAAGACACCCCGCTGCTGTGGACGCTGCGCGATCACGTCGGCCTGACCGGCACCAAGTTCGGCTGCGGCATGGCCCTCTGCGGCGCCTGCACCGTGCATCTGGACGGCGAGGCAATCCGCTCCTGCATCACGCCAATCAGCGCCGCCGCCGGCAAGAAAGTCACCACCATCGAAGCCATGGCCGATGACAGCACCGGGCACGCCGTGCAACAAGCCTGGGTAGCGCTCGGTGTACCGCAATGCGGTTACTGCCAGGCCGGCCAGATCATGTCCGCCACCGCCCTGCTGAAAACCAACGCCAAGCCGACCGACAAGGAAATCGATGACGCCATGAGCGGCAATATCTGTCGCTGCGGCACCTACACCCGGATTCGCGCCGCCATCAAGCAGGTTGCTGCCGCCAAGGGAGTCGTCAAATGAGCGCCGCTTTCGACCTTGACAAAGATAGCGCTACCAGCGGCGCCGGCAATCCATCATCAATCAGCCGCCGCACCTGGCTCAAGGGCGTCGGCGCGTTTACCGGCCTGGCCCTGACGGTCGGCGTGAATGGCCTGGTGATGGCCGCCGATGCTGCTCCAGCGAAAAAATACGGTGGCGCCGGTATGCCGGGCAGCACGGTCAACGATCCGTTGATCTTCGTCTCGATCGGCACTGACGGCATCGTCACCATCATCGCCCATCGATCCGAAATGGGCCAAGGCATCCGCACCAGCCTGCCGCTGGTGGTAGCCGACGAACTCGACGCCGACTGGAATCGGGTCCGCGTGGTGCAAGCCAATGCCGACGAAAGCCGCTACGGCAACCAGAATACCGACGGTTCGCGCAGCATGCGCCACTTCTTCACGCCGATGCGCCAGGTAGGCGCCACTGCCCGCCTGATGCTGGAAACCGCCGCGGCGGCGCGCTGGAATGTACCGGTATCCGAAGTCAGCAGCAAGAACCACGAGGTATTGCATGCCAAGAGCGGCCGCAAGCTGGGCTACGGCGAACTGGCGGTGGAAGCCGCCAAGCTGCCGGTACCGCCGGCCGCGCAAGTGCAACTGAAAGATCCGGCGCAGTTCCGCTACATCGGCAAGGATGCTTTCGGCAGCGTCGATTTCCAGGATATCGTCACCGGCAATACCCATTACGGCATCGACACCCGCCTGGAAGGCATGCTGTACGCAGTAATCGCCCGGCCGCCGGTATTTGGCGGCAAGGTCGCCAGCTTCGACCCCGCCGACGCATTGAAGGTGCCGGGCGTGGTCAAGGTAATCGAACTCAAGGGCAGCCCGCCGCCTGCGTTGTTCAACCCGCTCGGCGGCATCGCCGTGATCGCCAGCAATACCTGGGCCGCAATCAAGGGCCGCGAAGCGCTGAAGATCACTTGGGACAACGGCCCGAATGCCGGCTACGACTCCACCGCATTCAAGACCACCCTGCAGGAAGCGGCCCGCAAGCCAGCCAAAGTCATGCGCAATGACGGCGATACGATGGCGACGCTGGCGCAAGCCGGCAAGCACATCGAAGCCGAGTACTACATCCCGCATCTGGCGCACGCCACGATGGAACCACCAGCCGCCACCGCGCGCACCGCCAACGGCAAATGCGAAGTCTGGGCCTGCGTCCAGGATCCGCAAGCCACACGCAACACGGTGGCGACCCGTCTCGGTTGGAAAACCGATGACGTCAAGGTCAACGTCACCTTGCTGGGCGGTGGTTTCGGCCGTAAATCCAAACCGGACTTCGCCGCAGAAGCGGCATTGCTGTCGCAAGCGATGGACGGCGCTCCGGTCAAGGTCACCTGGACCCGCGAAGACGATTTGCGCCATGACTACTTTCACACCGTGTCGCTGGAGCATCTCGAAAGCACGCTGGACGCCAAAGGCAAGCCGCTGGCCTGGCTGCACCGCAGCGCGGCGCCGACCATCGCTTCGACGTTTGTCGCCGGCGCCAAGGGCGAACAGCCCGGCGAGCTGGGCATGGGTGCGATCAATATTCCGTTCGTGATCCCGAACATCCGCATCGAAGCGCCGGAAGTCGAAGCGCACACGCGAATCGGCTGGTTCCGCTCGGTCTACAACATTCCACATGCATTTGCGGTGCAATCGTTTGTGGCCGAACTGGCCGCTGCCGCCAAGCGCGACCATCGTGAATTCCTGCTGGAACTGATCGGTCCGGCGCGCAAAGTCAATCCGCAGGACATGTCGGATACCACCAACTACGGCGAATCACCGGTCTTGTATCCGCTCGATACCGGGCGCATGCGCGGCGTGATCGAACTGGCCACCAAGGAAGCTGGCTGGGGTCGCAAGGTTCCCAAGGGTCATGGTTTGGGCCTCGCCGTCGCCTACAGCTTCATGTCTTATGTAGCGACGGTGATTGAAGTGGCGGTCAGCGATGATGGCGAAATCAGTATTCCGCGCGTCGACATGGCGATCGATTGCGGCCCGCAGATCACGCCGGACCGCATCCGTTCACAAGTCGAAGGCGCGTGCATCATGGGCCTGAGCCTGGCGACCACCGGTGAAATCACCTTCAAGAACGGTAGCGTGGAACAAGGCAACTTCCATGAATACGAAGTGTTGCGTGCTTTCAGTGCACCGCGCGACCTGCGTGTACACATGGTGCCGCACAAGTACGACATGCCGCTCGGCGGCGTTGGCGAACCAGGCACGCCACCTATCGCGCCGGCCTTGTGCAACGCCATATTCGCGGCAACCGGCAAGCGCATCCGCAACCTGCCGATCCGGGATCAGTTAAGCAAGAAGAGCTGACCTCGGCCACAACGGATAACGGCCATGCGACTTCCCGTGCATGGCCGTTATTGTTTAATCGTATCTGACCTTGTATCCGGCCTTATTGATATATCTTTGCCAGTCCCTCGTGCAATGCAGGGAACAGGCTGCGGTTGAAATTATTCCAGCGCAGTTCAAGAATCGTGTCTTCCTTGTCGATTTCAGTCTTCAGGACATCGTGGATCACTTCGCCGGAATCGATGCCATTGTCCACATAATGGAAAGACGCGCCGGTCATGTACAGCGGTTTCACAGGAACGGTTTCCATGGTTTGCCAGTTGACCACTTTCTGGCCGCGCGCGCCGTACAGCGCATCCAGCGTGGCATAGGCGCCGCGCCGTTCATAGGGTGACTCCAGGCGCGTGATGCCAGGATGGATGTTGACGATCTTGCGGTGGAACAGGCTGCCTGGCCGCACCAGTTCATCCAGGATAATCAGCAGACCATCCAGCACGACGATGTCGGCATCCAGTTCCAGCAAGGTGTTCAGCAAGTGCTTTTCAAACGCGCTTTTACCCGCAATGCGTTCCGGCGCCTGCATGCCATGCCGCCGGTAAGCCGACGGAATGGCGAGCAGCAATTCGTTCACTGGCCGACCCTGCACCTGCAGATCCGGCGGATAAAACCAGCGCTTGCCGGCTTCGTACGAGAAACCATAGTCCTTCAATTTCTCCCTGTCGATGGCCAGTTCGGCGTCATCGTCGTAGATCACTTTTTCGAGCGAGTACATTTGCCCCAGCTCGGTCTGGTTGAGTGCTGCAACCAGCGATTCCAGCACCGACTTCATGTAACGCGTACCGTCCTTGTAGGCGACATCCTGTCCGGCCTTGTCGGCGGCGGCATTCCTGAGGGACCAGATATAAACGAGTTTTTTCTTTTGCATGGTTACTTTCATTGATCAAAGAGGCAACGCTGTTCGGCGTTGCCTCATCAAGACACTTACCAGACGTACTTCGCAGACGCCACCACCGTGCGCTGATTACCGTAGAAGCAGGTATTCACCGATTGGCAGCCACTGACGAAACGACGATTGAACAGGTTCGTCGCATTCAGCGTGAAGCGCCAGTTCTGCATGTCGTAGTGCGCGCCGGCGTCGTACACCGTATTACTCGGCACCAGCAGCGAGTTGTCAGACGCCCCTGCCGCGCTGCTCTGGTAACGGATACCCGCACCCAGGCCGAAACCGGCCAGCGCGCCGGTGTGCCAGGTCCAGTCGCCCCACAGCGACGCCATCTGGCGCGGCCGCGGAATATCGACCGGCCATTTACCCAGCGAGGAATCGTTGGCTTCGGTATTCTTCACATCCTGATACACATAAGCGGAGATGATGGAGAATTCGCGCGTGATGTTGCCGACCGCGCTCAACTCAAGACCACGCGAACGTACCTGCCCGGTCTGCACCGAGAAGGTCCCGGTCGGATCGGTTGGATCAGGCGTCAGCACATTGTTCTGGTAGATCTGGTACAGCGCACCGTTCAGCGTCAGGTTCTTGCCTTCCGGCTGCCAGCGCACCCCGGCTTCCACCTGGCGTCCCTTGGTCGGCGCCGCCAGATTGCCGCTGGCCATCCTGACGCCGATCACCGGATTGAACGAGGTCGAGTAACTGATGTAAGGCGACAGGCCGTAATCGCCCAGGTAGACCAATCCGACGCGGCCCGAAAAGGCGCGATCGTTCTGCTGCAGCTGCGTGCCGCCTACCAGGTCGCTCTGTTTGGTGTCACTCCAGTCTTGACGGCCACCGACAGTCAAGGTCCAGCGCCGCCATTTGATCTGATCCTGAGCGTAGGCGCCGAGCATGCTCAGCGTGGTCCGGGTATCGGTCGGTGCATAGGCCGCCGGCGTGGAAAAGATTGCATTCGTGATCGGAACATAGACCGGGTTATACATGTTCAGGCTAGGTCCGAGCGCCATGAATTCCGTGTCGCTGGTGCGCTGGCGGTTGTATTCCAGGCCCAGTAACACAGTATGGTCGAATGGACCCTGCTTGAATTTGGCCTGCGCCTGGTTGTCGATATCGAAGCGGCTATAGTTGAACTGGTAGTCGCCGACGTAGCGCAATAGCGATTGCTGGGTCGGGTCAGTGTCATCCAGTCCACCGCCGAACACCTGTCCCTGGTCCAGTGACAGGTGCATCAGGCGCAGGTTCTGGCGGAACGTCCAGACCGGATCGAATTTGTGCTCGAACTGATAGCCGGCCGACCATTGCTTCTTGCGGTAATGCGAAAAATTCGGATCGCCGGTGTACAGGTTCTCTGAAATCGTGCCATTCGGATTCGGCAAGATGGTGCCCTGCGCCGGCAGGAAATTGTTGGAAGCGTCGCCGTGGTCTTGCAGGTAGGTCAAGGCGGCGGTCAGCGACGTGTTGGCGTCCGGCTGCCATTTGATGGATGGCGAAAAAGCAATCCGTCGCTCGCCGTTCGGTCCGGTCAAGGAATTGCCGTCGCGGCCGACGCCGAGCACGCGGTACGACAGCTTGCCGTCAGCATCGATCTTGTCGCCGATATCGAAAGCAATTTGCTTCCTGGCGTAATCGCCGAGCTGCATCTGTACTTCGCGGATCCGCTCGCCGTTGGCGAGTTTGGTCTGGACGTCGACGATAGCGCCTGGATCGCCCTGGCCGTAAAGCACCGAGCTTGGACCGCGCAGCACGGTAATGCTATCGATCATGAAGGGATCGACGCGCCAGCTGGCCAGATTGATGGTGGTCGGCACCGCCAGCCCGTCGGTGTAGACGGTTGGTGTGAAGCCGCGCAAGACCGAATACCAGTCCGAGCGAACTTCCGAACCGTAGGTCGAAAAACCTGGCACGTAGCGCAACGCATCGTTGACGCTGGCAGCGCCGGTCTGTTCGATCTGCGCCGCCGTCACCACGTTGATGGTCTGCGGAATCTCATTGAGCGGCGTGTCGGTCTTGGTGCCGGTGGCGCTGCGCTTGGCCACCAGGCCAACAGTGCCGTTATCGTCTGAGCCAGCATTGACATTGATTTCCGGCAGCGTACTGTCCGCTCCGGCTTTGCCGTTTTTCTGCACATCGTTTGCCGGTTGCGCCACCTGCTGAGCGTGCGCATAACCTACAGCCGTCGCGTCAAACAATACGCTTACTGCAACGACAATCGCACGCCGACGCGTGCCTGTTATCCATTCCATCTTCTACTGCTCCCAATTGCGATGCGGTTTTTAACCGCTTTCTTTGAAATCCCGAAGCGGTCATTGACCGCCTCAAGCTACCCATATGGCTTCTAATAAATATGTCTCGAAATTCAGAATGCCTACTTTCTACCCTGGTTACCCCCTTCCAACTGCAATTTTTCCAACCGGCGCGACCGGAGACATTTCCACGTTACAAAGTGGAAGCCAGGCGACCGCCTTCCACGGCGCGCTTCAACTGATCCGGCATCGGGCCGCCTCCTGCTTCTTGCTTGATCTCCTGTTTGACTTCCTGCATCAGCGACGACGTAATTTCGTCTGAGCGCAGCGCCAGTACCGACAGCAGCGTGTCGGACAGGCCATGGCTGTCTTCGCAGCAGCCTTGCAGATAAATGCGCGGTTTGAAATTCGCCGGGGTGGAGAGCCGATAATCGCGCCCGACATTGCCTTGCGCGAGTGCATCGCCGAGATATGGCGCCAGCCCGTCAAGCAGGCCAAGATGAGTGGCGCGGCCGTAACCGGTGGCCAGCACCAGCGCATCGAATCGTTCCGCGCAAGCGTGGCCATCGAGGCGGTTACGCAAAGTCAGCTCGATCTGGCCGTTGCTGCTGCGCACGGCAGTTTCGATCGCCGTGTTGGCCAGCAGGCGATGGCGCTGCTCAACGCCGACATTCTGCAGGTACAGCATTTCGTAGATCTGTTCGATCAGCACGCGATCGACTACCGCATAGTTGGTGTCGCGGAAGCCATCAATCAGCGAGCGTCGGACATCTTTCGCCTGGGCATAGACGATATCGGTATACGCCGGGCTGAAAATCTCGTTGACGAACGGGCTGTCGTCGGCCGGCTTGAGCGCTCCCGAGCGCATCACCAGGCTGACGTCGACTCCCGGATAGCGCCGCGTCAGGTCAATGAACACCTCGGCGGCGCTTTGCCCGGCGCCGATCACCGCGATCCGTTTGCGCGGGCCGCTTTGCGGTTGGCCGACCACCCGATCGATCGATGTCAGGTAATTCGAGGTGTGAATGATGTTGTGTGGACCCAATGCAGCGAATGCTTCCGGAATCCGCGCCGAACCGCCGATACCGACCGAAAGCGCGCGCGTGACGCGCTGCCATTCGCGCCCTGCCTCATCGCGCGAAAATACGCGCAAGGCATTAATCTGGCTGGAGCGATCCGCAGCGGCGACGGGTTCGATGCCGACGACCGTTTCGCCGTAATGCACCTTTTCATCGAACGCCTGCGCGACCCAGCTCAAGTAGTCGTGAAACTCCAACCGGGTCGGATAAAAGCTCTTCAAATTAACGAAATCAGGCAGCCGGCCACGCTCGAACAGATAATTGATGAACGTAAAACGGCTCTTTGGGTCGCGCAAGGTCACCAGATCCTTCAGGAAGGAAATCTGCATCCGGCAATCGTCGAGCAGCATGCCGCGATGCCAGCCGAACTCCGGCTGACGTTCGATGAAACACTGCCCGATACCTGATGCGCCCGGCTCTTCGGCAAGACGCACCGCAAGCGCAAGGTTCGACGGCCCAAAGCCGACACCAATCAGATCAAAAACGTTATCTCGTTGCATGTCTAATTTCCTTATTAGTGGCGGCCGGCAGCTCAGACGTGCCGACCGATAAAAATGTCTGGGAGTGAAATATTCGTGGAGTCATTCAACTTTCAACCGGCATCAGGCAACTCCATTACCGTAGTCCGCTGCGAAGCCAGGCACTGCCCCATTGCGTAGAAATATGGTTGGGCGAATACGCCAACAATCGTCAGTGAATAACCAGCCACCTGGGCCGCATCGACGAAACGAACAAGGTCGAACGAGGTGGCGCCGGTTTCAAACAGGTTGTCCTGAAACCCAGGGAGCTTGCCTTTGAAGAGGCCGCCCCACACGGTTTGCAGAGATTGTGCGAACTGTATTGCTTCAGCTTGAACTTCGCCTGCGTCCACCGTTTTGGCCGCTTCTGCCGTGCGTTGTACGGATTCAATCTTCGTGGGAGCAACAGGACCAAGCGCGACATGCGGCGCATCGACGAATTGCTGGATCACCTGCGTGTAATCGGCCGTCAGGGCTTCGACGAACGCGCTATCCACCAATTCGTTTGCATAAGAAAAAGCTCCAGTCACACGACCGTCAGGATGCTCGACGATGTCCAGTTCCAGTTCAAACACCACCCGATGTCGAACATCGTTGAAATCGCTGAATGCAAGGCCACCCCACTCACGACCGGTCGTGCCGCTTGGACGCATATAGTTGAACATCACCTGAAATAGCGGATTGCCGATCGCCTCACGTGGAGTGCGCATTGCGGCGACTACATCGGCAAACGGCGTATCTGCATGACCATAAGCAGCAAGCGCGGCGTCACGCACGGTGGCGAGAACCGCGGCCGGCGAATCGGCCCGATTGAGACGGGTACGCACCACCACAGCGTTGATGAACAGACCCAATGCACGACGGGCAGCATCGCCTGTCAACTCGCGGGTTGACGCCAACACCCCTACCGGCTGGTCCGTCGCTCCGGTCGCACGATAGAACGCAACATTGAGCGCCGCATGCAGCAGCATCGGCAAGGTCGCGTGCGCCTCGAACGCCATGCTGCGTGCACGTCGCAGCAATTCCTCGTCGAGTTCAAAGGCAATCCGCCCCGCCACCCAGCGTGGCTCCGTCGCTCGACCTGACGGTGGCGGCGGCAGCACATTGGTTGGCAAATCGGCAAGCGCATTGCGCCAAAACCCGAGACGTGAAGCCGGCGCAGCGGCGGGCAACAACGGCAGATCAGGTATGACGTTTGGCGGCACGCGCGCAACCGCAGAACCTGAAACCAGTGCGACGTAAGTCGTGCGGATGTCGTCCAGCCACAGGTCAATCGAATGGCCGTCCGACACGATGTGATGGATCACCAGCGACAGCACATGCTCCCGTTCGGCCAGCCGCAGCAGACGCACCCGCCAGAGCGGCGTTTCGCCCAGCAGGTTGAATGGAGTGAGCGCATCTTCGTCAGTCAGGGCAACCGCCCTCTCCTTAGCTGCAGCGTTGCCTTCGCCAGACAGGTCGACAAGTGGCAACGCTAACGGGCAGTGCGACGCGATGCGTTGCCCCGGCAGTTCACCGGTACGCTCGACCAGCCGCGTGCGCAAGGCAGGATGACGGGCCGCGGCCAGGGAAAATGCTTCACGCAACGCATCGAGGTCGAGCACGCCGCTCAGGCGCAATGCCAGCGGGATGTTGTAGGCAGCGCTTGCCGGTTGTGTGCGCCACAGGAACCACAAGGCCAATTGAGGCGGAGATAACGGTAATACGCCATCGGCGTCGGCGACAAAGGCGACAGCATCGGTGTCGGCAGCGCCGCTTTCACATAACGGCTCCATATGCATGGAAGCGACCACGCGTTGCGCGTACTGCGCCAGGGTTGGCGCCTCAAACAGTGCACGCACCGGCACATCGCGGGCCAGCCGTTCGGCCACCCTGGTTGCCACGCGCACCGCAGCCAGCGAATGACCACCCAGTTCAAAGAAATGGTCGACGCGACCTACCCGTTCAGTGCCCAGAACTTCGCGCCAGATTTGGGCGAGCGCAGTTTCGACACCGGCCATCGGCGATTCGTACACACGCTCCACCCGTTTGGGTTCCGGCAACGCGCCGCGATCGACTTTGCTATTCGTATTGCGCGGCAGTGCATCGAGTATGACGATGTGCGCCGGCACCATGTAATCGGGCAAGGTGTGACGCAGGTGCGCGTCCAGTTCAGCAGCATCCGCCGGCGCCTGGCGCTGCCGTGCCTCTGCGCTCAACTCGACATAGGCAACCAGCGCCGCCTGCGCTCCCTTGCCGTACACGATCGCCACTGCTTCGCGTACATCCTCGTGCGCCGCCAGCTGGGCCTCGATCTCACCCAGCTCAATGCGCAAGCCGCGCAACTTCACCTGATGGTCGACGCGACCGATGAAATCGAATACGCCATCGGCGCGCCGCTTGACCAGGTCGCCGGTGCAGTACAAGCGCGCTCCCGGCGCACCAAACGGATCGGGCACGAAGCGTTCGGCGGTAAGTGCCGGACGGTCAAGGTAACCACGCGCCACGCCGACGCCTTCGCCACCCAGGTACAGCTCGCCGATCACCCCAACCGGCAATGGATTGAGACGGGCGTCAAGCACATGCGCGGTGCGCGCGCCAACCAGCGTGCCGATCGGCAGATAGGCGCTGTCGGCCAGCTTGGCGCCATCGTCATCGGGATAGAACATCCACAGCATCGGCGTAATGACGGTTTCGGTCGGCCCGTAACCATTAACGATCCGCACATTCGGAAAAGCCCGTCGCATCAGGGAAAACGCCTCGCGTGATGTCGCCTCGCCGCCCACCGTCAGCGAGCGCAAGGTAGGCGGCGCGCCGTGCATCAATGCCCACTCGGCCAGCTGCGCCGCGCAACCCGGCGGCACATAAGTCATGGTGACGCCTTCGCGCACCATCATCTTGCAGGTCTGCGCCGGCGGCCAGAGCGTGTCGGCGGCCACCGCCACTGCTGCACCTGACATGTATTGGGAAAACCAGCCTTCGTGCGCGCCATCGAAATTCACCGACTGGAACAACAGGAAAACATCGTCTTCGCCGGCGCCGTAGCGTTCGGCGATGGCCGCGCAATGCCGGGAAAACGAAGCATGGTCGACGACCACGCCTTTCGGTTTTCCTGTCGATCCGGAGGTGTAGATCACATAAGCAGCCTGTGTCGGCGCCACAGCGGGCAACGTAATCGACGCGGTTGCGCGATCATCCCTGCCCGCGCCATCCTCATCCACCAGCCAGACGCGCAGGGCCGGCGATTGCGGCAACGCCGGCAGACTCTGCTGTTCGGTAATCACGTGGGTGATGCCGGCATCGCCGAGAATCTGCGCCAGGCGATCCCGAGGATGGGCCGGATCGAGCGGGACAAAGGCGCCGCCCGACTTCAGTACCGCGATCAGGCCAATCAACAGATCGACCGATCGGCCAAGTGCGACACCAACCCGCATCTCCGCGCTGACTCCCGCCGCAATCAGGCGCTGCGCCAGCCGGGTCGCGCGCTCGTCGACTTCGCCGCGAGTCAAGGCACGCTGCATGTCGGCGATGCCACGCGCATCCGGCCGCACGCGGGCATGCTCGGCAATATGCTCATGCACCGCTTTGAAAGCATCCTGTCGAAGCGGTTGATTGTGATTCCAGGCTTCCAGCTGCGCACGCTCGATCGCCGGCAGCCACTGCAGATCGCACACCGCCGTTTCAGGTACTGCCACGGCATTCGACAGCAAAGTGACAAAGCGCTCGGCAAGCCGTTCGATGGCATCGGCTTCAAACATGTCAGCCGCATAAGTCAGACCGGCATCAATCGCGCCATCGTCGTGTTCTTCAAAGTTGAGCGTCAGATCGAATTTGGCGAACGGCGTACCGGATGGCAGCATGGTGATCGACACGTCCGCCAACGACGGCAGATGGCGACGTGCGCCGTAGGCAGCCATCACCTGGAACAGCGGATTGTGGCTGGCGCTACGCACCACGCCAAGCGCTTCTACCACTTGCTCGAACGGCACATCCTGGTGCGTCTGCGCATCAATTAAATTGTTCTGAACCTGGTCCACCAGCGTGGCGAACGGTTGGGTGTAGCCAATTCGCGTGGCGAGCGTCAAGGTATTGACAAAGAAACCAATCAAGCCGACGGTTTCAGCACGCTCGCGGTTGGCCGACGGCACGCCGATCTGGATATGCGTTTCGCCGGAGGCACGTGCCAGCAATGCATTCAATGTTGCCAGCAACACGGCGAACGGCGTTGCCCGGCGCGTATTGGCCAGCGCACGGATACGCTGCGCCAGTTGGGCATCAATCCGGAACATGTGACGCGCGCCGCGCGCACTGCGCTGTGCCGGCCGCGGTGCGGCGCCAGGCAGCATCAACACATCGCGGTTGGCATCCAGCTGGCCGCGCCAGTATTCAAGCTGCGATTCGCGCTCACCGGCATCGAGCCAGCGGCGTTGCCACAAGGCGTAATCGGCATACTGGATTGGCAGCGGCGCCAGCGCGACCGTTTCTTTCATTGCGTACGAGCGATACAGCGAACTCAGTTCGGCCAGCATGACATCGACCGACCAGCCATCGGCGACGATGTGGTGCATGGTGATGGCCAGCCAATGTGTTGCCGCATCCAGGCGTATCAAATGCGCGCGCATCAATGGCCCCTGCGTCAGATCGAATGGCTGCGCTTCGTCGTTGTGTGCCAGCTGCTCGGCTTGCGCCGTGCGTACCGCTGCCGGCAAGTCGCTCAGATCCATCATGCGCCAAGGACAACGTGTCGGTGCATGTACGGTCTGCTGCACGCCGTCCGCACTTTCTGCAAAGGTTGTGCGCAAGGCTTCATGGCGCGCAATCAAGGCATCGCAGGACAAGCGCAAGGCATTGGCATCGAGCGCGCCATCAAGCTGCAAGCGCTCAGTGATGTGGTATGCAGCCGGCTCGTCGATCATGCGCGCGTGCAGCCACAGGCGTGTCTGAGCGAACGAAGCGGGCACACTTGCCGCACGTTCGGCACGCGGCGGAATCGGCAGCATGCGGAAATCGATGCCAGCAGTAGTCAGCTTTTGCAAAAACAGCTTGCGCTGGGCGTCGGGCAATTGCGCGAAACGGGCTGCCAGCGAAAGCAGATCTGGTTTTACAGTCGTCATCAGTGAATCCTCATTCCATCTCCAGTTCGCCCAGCAAGGCATCAATCGCGCTGGCGGCGTCTATTCCACCGTTCGCGCCGCGCTCTGCAAGCGTCTGGTCGATCAAGGCCGCACAGCGTTCCAGCGTGCGTTCGTCGAATAGCGTGCGCAGCGGCAGCATCAGGCCCCAGTGCAAATTGACCTGGGCGTTGGCCTGGATCGCCAGCAGCGAGTGGCCGCCGCGCATAAAGAAATCGTCGTCGCGATCAACGGCATCCAGGCGCAGCACGCGCTGCCAGATGGCGGCAAGCGAGCGCTCGGTATCGGTGCGCAAGGCAACCGCGATCTTTTTCTGGCGTACAGGAACAGGTAAGGCATTGCGATCGCACTTCCCGTTAGGTGTCACGGGCAGCGCGTCCAGTTCGATGATCTGCGCCGGCACCATATAAGCAGGCAACTGCGCGCGCAGCATCTCCAACAGCATTTCCTGATCAAGCGCCGTTTCCGGTGCGCGCGCCACGTAAGCCACCAATTGTTCTTCGCGTACGATCACGACAGCGTCGCGCACACCGGGCGCGATCCGCAGCAAGGCTTCGATTTCACCTAGTTCAATGCGCTGGCCGCGCAACTTCACCTGGGTGTCGATGCGGCCAAGGTAATCGAGCGCGCCATCGGTTCGGCGTCGCGCCAGGTCGCCGGTGCGGTACAGGCGGGCGCCCGGCACAAACGGATCTGGTACAAAGCGTTCTGCTGTCAATCCAGGCCGCCCCAGGTAGCCGCGGGCAAGGCCGACACCGCCCAGATACAGTTCGCCCACTCCGCCTTGCGGCGTCGGCTGCAGCGCGATATCCAGCACATGCAACTGGAGGTTGGCGATGGGATGGCCGATCGGTACCGAAACCGCGCGTCCATCGGCTGCCGTGCAGGTCCAATGCGAAACGTCGATGGCAGCCTCGGTCGGACCGTACAAATTGACCAATTGCGCATTCGGCAACAAGCGAGCAACCCGCGCCACCAGTTCCGGCGCCAATGCTTCGCCGCTGGCGACTATCCGTTCGATGCTGGCGCAACGTGCTGCAGCCTTGAAATCGTCCAGATAAGCCACAAAGGCTGCCAACATCGAAGGCACGAAATGCAAAGTCGTCACTTTATGTGTGTCGATCGCCAAGACCAGCCGGGCCGGATCGCGATGATCGCCCGGCGCTGCAATCGCCAGTTTGGCGCCGACTGCAAGCGGCCAGACGAATTCCCAGACCGATACGTCAAAGCCGAACGGCGTCTTGTGCAGCACCACGTCATCGCGTTGCAACTGGTAGGCGGACTGCATCCACGCAATCCGGTTGGCCAGCGCGCGGTGCGTATTGCCGGCGCCCTTCGGCTTGCCGGTAGAACCGGATGTATAGATCAGATACGCCAGCTGCTCTGCCGTGACATCAATTGGCTGTACCAGCTTTTTTCCGCCTTGCATCAACTCATCCACGGTCAGGATGCATGTCCCTGGGCGCTCCACCGCAGCGTGAACCCGCTGGCGCAGATGCGTTTGCGTAATCACCACTGCGGGTTGTGCATCGTTGAGCATGTAAGCGATGCGCTCGGCGGGATAATCCGGATCCACGGGCAGATAGGCTGCGCCGGACTTGAGCACGGCCATCAGCGCCACCACCATATCGAAAGAACGCTCAACGCACAGCGCAACGGCCGTGTCGGGCTGTACACCAGCTGCCACGAGTGCGGCAGCGACGCGATTTGCGCGTTCATCGAGCTCGCGGTAAGTCATCGTCTGCACGTGCAGACCGTCAACGAATTCCAGCGCTATCGACTCAGGCGTTTCGCGGACGGCGCATTCGAATTGCCGATGCAACGCCAACTGCTGCCGATCAGGCCACTCCTGCGCTGTGGCGTTATGTTGTTCCAGGGCGACAAGATCACCTGCAGCGATCACAGACAGCGCACCAAGCGCCGCCTCCGGCAGCGCGAGGAAACCGGCGACAGCAGCGGCAAATGCCTGATGCAACTCGACGACGCGAGCCTGGTCGATGCGCGCCGCATCGTAGCCGTAGTCAATCGTCAGGGTCGCTCCTGCCTCTATCACCAGCGTCAAGGCAAAATCGGTGGCTTCAATATTGCGCAGGTCGCGCATCCTGAGCGCGCGCTCGTCACGTCCTTGCCAGGCTTCATCGACCGGATAGTTCTCGAACACCAGCAACGTATCGAACAGTGCGCCACCGTGCCCCGCCCATTGCTGGATTTCAGACAGCGGCGTATGCGCGTGTTCGGCGGCAGCTGCGTTGTCGCTTTGCAGCTGATGCAGCCACGTCACGGCCGAAACTCCAGGCGCAGGAGTCGTTATGACCGGCAAGGTATTGATGAACAGCCCCAGCACAGTATCGGCATCCGGCAACGCATCGGGGCGGCCTGCTACCGTAGCGCCGAACGCTACCGTTGCCTGGTTCGTCATGCGCTGTAGCGCCAGCGCCCAGGCGCCTTGCACCAGCGTGTTGAGCGTCACTTTCAGACGACGCGCGGTGTCGTTCATGCGCTGCGTCACCTCGGCTGCAAATTGTGCGCGCCAAACACGATTTCCTGCTTGAGTGTCGCTTGCGAAATCTGGACCGGCTATCGCGGCAACGCATGTCGGTTGTTCAAGATGCGCAAGGCGCTGTAGCCAGAAAGCGCGCTCGGCGCCAATATCGCGCGCGCCGAGCCACGCGATGAAATCGCGGTAGCGTGTTTTCGGCGCAGCGGCAAACAGCTGGGGACGTTGTGGCTCGATATAGTCGCGCAGCACCTCGGCAAAGAATCGTGCCGTACTCCAACCATCGAGCAACAGATGATGCCGGGTCCAGACCAGACGCCATTCGTCTTCCTTGAAGCGAATCAGCGCCACGCGCATCAGCGGTGGTGCAGCTAGGTCGAAACTGCGTACCCGATCGGCGGTGAGCCATGCATTGAATGCGGTTTCAACTACCTCTTGCTGCCCGCGCCAATCGAGGATTTCAACCGGCATTTTTGCCTGACGATGGACAATCTGCACCGGTATCGCTTCGTCCGGCGTAAATCCGGTTCGCAATATGTCATGCCGCGCCACCGTTGCTTCGAAAGCGGCACGCAGGCGCGCCACATCCGGTGCAATCAACGTGGCGACCAATTGATTGACATAGGTGGCCTGCTCAGGCGCAAGCAATGACTGGAACAGGATGCCCTGTTGCATCGGCGACAAAGGATACGCATCTTCGATCGTACGCAGGTCCAACGGCAAACGTTCCAACGCAGCTTGTGTGAAGCCCGCAACGCGTGCCAGCGGATAGTCGGCGAGTGTGGCGCAAGCTCCGCTCCGCGCCAGGCGTGCGGCACAGGCTGTCGTCATGTCGGCAAGCGCTGCTTCAAAGCGCTGGGCCAAGGCTTCGATCGTCGCACGTTCGAATTGTGTCTTGCCGTAAACCCAGTGCACCTTCAAGGTGCGCGGACCGTCCGCATCGATATAGGCATGTATGGCCAGCGCATTGCCGAGCGGGCCGGCAGGATCGCGCTCTTGCCCGGCACCGCCGAAGCTGGGCACCAGTGCCGCATCGCGCGGCGCGTCGAACTGTCCCAAATAGTTAAATGTCACCCGCGGACGCGGTACTTCGGCAAGCGCAGCGCGCGTCGATGTATCGCCATAATGGCTCAATACGCCGAAACCGAGCCCCTTGTTCGGCACTACACGCAACGCATCTTTGGCAGCACAGAGTGTCGCGACGCCTGTATCTCCGACCGTGAAGGAAACCGGGTAGTGGCTGGTCAGCCAGCCAGGCGTACGGCTAACATCGAGATCGTCAAACAGCGCTTCGCGGCCGTGTCCTTCCAGTTCAAGGCGGCACGATGCGGTTCCGGCGTGTGCGCCGATGGCTTGCGCCAGCGCCGCAGCCAGCAGGTCGATCATTTGCGTACGATATGCCGCATTCGCCTCGGTCAACGCGGCGCGCGTCAGTTCTGCATCCAGTGCTTGCATCACCACTTCTGCATCGGCGTTGGTCGCCGACGCGTGCGGGTGATCCAGCGGCAAATCATCGTGCTGCGTTGCCAGCGATGCCCAATACGGCAACTCAGCCAGGAACGGTGAACCCGCATCGACAGCTGCGCCGGCAAGCCGCGCGGCCCATTCCTGCGCACTGCTTCCCGTCGTCTGAAAACGCATGCTGCGGCGTTCACGCGCAGCCCGATATGCCGCATCAAGATCTTCCAGCAGCACGCGCCAGGAAACGCCGTCGACGATTACGTGATGAATCGCCAGGTAGACCAGTGTCCGGCCGTCGGCCAAGGTTGCGGCAAAGGCGCAGGCCAGCGGGCCGTGCTCCAGGTCGAGCGTGCTCTGCAGCGCATTAAATTGTGCCAGTGCGTCGCCCTCATCAAGTACTGCGGCGACCGCCAATGGCAAAGTATCGAAGGCCTGCGCAGCCCTGCTGATAAGCCATGATCCTGTGTCATCTTTGGCAAAGCGTTGCTTGAATATCTCGTGATGCGAGAGCAATCCCTCAAATGCGCGGGCGAAAGCGTCAAGATCAAACGGCTCGTGCAGATCGAACCTGACCGATTGGTTCCAGTGGCCGCGCCGCGGAATGTCTAACGAGAAAAAGCGTAGCTGGGCTGGCGTCAATATCAATTTCTCAACACCCTCCGGTTTTCCGAACTCAGTTGGCTTCGCTTGCTGCGTCGGCGCAGCATTTTCAGTCACGGTGGCGACCTGCCCCAGTTGTCGAATTGTCGGGCCATCGAACAACTGCTTCGGCGTGAAACGGACACCGCGCTTGCGTGACCTGGCGATCACCTGCAGCACCAGGATCGAATCGCCACCCAGTTCGAAGAAATTGTCTTCACGCCCGATCGTTCCGGCTTTTAACACTTCTTTCCAGACCGCCGCCAGGGTTTCTTCGACGGCGCCGCTTGGCGCATCGCCTGCTGCTTCGGCAGGCGCGGGCGCGACCGCTAATGTCCTTAATGCCTGGCGATCAACCTTGCCATTAGGTGTCACCGGCAGGACATCCAGCAAGATCAACTGCGCCGGCACCATGTAGTCCGGCAAACGCGCCGCCAATGCTGCGCGCACCGACGCAACGTCAAGTTTTGCGCCGAGGCGTGGCGTCACAAATGCAGCCAGGCGCAAGCGTCCTTCTTGCTCGACCGCCACCGTTTCCGCCTGGGCCACGCTTTGCAGCCCGCGCAACACTGCACTGACCTCGCCAGGCTCGACCCGATAGCCGCGGATTTTTACCTGGTCGTCAATGCGCCCCAGGAAATCCAGGCGCTGATCGGCACGCAGCCGCACCCGATCGCCGGTGCGGTACAGACGTTCGCCCGGCGCGAAGGGATGCGGCACGAATCGTTCGGCGGTCATCGCCGCTTGCCCAAGATAGCCGCGCGCAACGCCAGGGCCGCCGAGATACAGTTCGCCGACCGCGCCGCTCGGTACGCTGGCGCCGTGTGCGTCAAACACATAAGCATGCGCATTCGGCAACGGACTGCCGAGCGGTACGCTCCGCGCCGATGACGACATTTCTGCACGCAGGCCGGCCTGTGCTGGTGCCGATGTATCGCATGCCAAGGCGCCAACCGTTGCTTCCGTTGGGCCATAATGATTGATCACGCGGCAGCCCGGCTTGAGCGCCTCAATGCGTGCAACCAGCGCCCAAGGCAATGCTTCGCCGCCCAGCACGATGGCATGCGCTGGCAACACGTTAGCCGGCTGTTGCGCATCGAGCAGTGCGTGCAGATGGCTTGGGACGATTTTCAGCACACCGACCTTGCGTGTGCGCATTTCATGGGCAAAACGGTCCGGATCGAATGCGCATTCGGCCGGCAACAAGTGCAGCGTGCGTCCGGAGCACAATGCGCCGAATAAAGTCGTATGACCCAGATCAGCGCCTACCGTGGAAACCATCGCCATCGACGCTTCGGCGGAGAAGGACAGTTCATCCAGCATCCCCTGCACATAATCTGCCAGCGCCCGATGGGAAACCGTCACGCCCTTGGGGCTGCCGCTGGAACCGGAGGTATAGACCAGATAAGCCGCCTGTTCCGGCATCGGCGGCAACCGTCTGGCGGCACCGCTCATCGCGCACGGCGTTTGCGCCAACTCATCCAGCCCAAGCGCTTGTGCGCCACCGATGTGAGAGACATCATCAGCTCGGCGGGCAACTAATACCCGCTGCGACTGACAGGCATTGATCGCGCTGGCCAGGCGCTCTGCCGGCAGCGCTGGATCGAGCGGCACAGCGTACGATCCGGATTTGAGCACGGCGAGCAACGCCACGACAAAATGCACGGAGCGCTCGATGCAGATGGCGATTGGCCGCTCTGCTGCTGCCCCATGTTGCTGTAACGCCAATGCGACGCGATCCGAAGCGTCGTCCAGTTCGGCGAACGTCAGTTGTGTATCGGCGTCCGCCAATGCAATCCGGTGCGGCGTTTCACCGACATGCTGCGCAAACTGCGCCAGCACGCTATTGAATGCCGGCGACAACGCGCGGCCATGCCGTGCGGCGTTGACATCAGCACTCTCTGCACAATCCAAATCGACAATTTTCCGAGTCGGATCGCTTACCGCATCGGTGACCAGCGCAGCGTAACTGTGCAGCCAAGCCTGCGCCGTGCCTGCATCAATGCCATCCAGCGCATAGGCAGCAATCAGTTCGATGCCGCGCGGATCGTCGGTAAAATCCAGGGCCAGATCGAAACGCGCCGCAAGGTCCAGGCCCGGCGACATGCGAACCGTAGCGCCTGGCAGATCGGCAGTTAATGCGAGATCGAATTGTTGTGCGAATTTGACCCTGAGCCATTCGTCGCCGCGCCGCACCGGCGGTTTCGCGGCATCGACGACCTGATCAAACGGCACATCCTGGCATGAAAACGCATCCAACGCGGTTGCCCGTACCGCATCCAACAGCGCCGAAAACGGCTGTTTCGGCGTCACGTGCGCGCGCAATGCCAAGGTATTCAGGAACAGGCCGAGCAACGGCATCGTTTCTGCATACTGTCGATGCGCTGTCGGCACGGCGACCACGATGTCGGCGGTTCCGGTCAAGCGATACAACCAGGCGTCAAATGCCGCCAGCAGCACCGCAAATGGCGACGTGCGCGCGCGCCGAGCGAGTTCGCGCACCGCACCTGAAATTTCCTCCGAAAGACGCAACACGACGCGGCCGCCGCGATAATCGCGTTCGGCGCTGCGCGGACGGTCAAGTGGCAGCGCCAGCGGCGGCGGCGCGTCGCGCAATGCGTTACGCCAATAGCCGAGCTGACGCTCGCCCTCGCCTGCTGCCAGCGTGTCGCGCTGCCATTGGGCGTAATCGGCATATTGAATCGGCAATGCGGGCAAGGCAACCTCATCGCCGCTGACAAACGCCGTATAGGCTGCAGTCAACTCCTGGAATGCGCAACGCGAACTCCAGCCGTCGCTGACGGCATGATGGGTGGTCAGCATCAGGCGCTGCGCGGCATCGCCAAGTGTCACCAGTGTTGCTCGCACCAGCGGACCATTGGACAAATCGAAGCCTGCCGTCACCTGGTTTTCCGCTAGATCGGCCAATTTTTGTGTGCGCTCAGCGACGTCGTTTGAACTTAAATCGATATGAACGATGGGCACAGGAAGACGCGCATGAATCCGCTGCATCACGATGCCATCATCATTTTCGACCAGCGTAGTGCGCCAGGCCTGATGCCTTTCCATCACGTGATCGAGCGCACGCTGCAGCACATCAAGTTGCAGAACGCCGCTCACATCCCAATCCACGGCGATATGATAGGCGGCTCCGGCGTCGCGGGTCTGCGCCAGCACCCAGAAACGCTGCTGCGCGTAGGAGACGGGATAGTCAACATAGGAAGCGCCGCCGTTGCTCAGCAAGCCGCGTTGCGCCGGAATGCGATACGCCTGCGTTTCGATATCGCTGCGCTCGATAAGCAACGCCAGCTCAGCAAGCGAAGGATTATCGAACAGCACATCCAGCCGCAGGTTGACGCGCCATTCGACCCGGATTGCTACCTGCATCTGCATCGCCGCGAGCGAATCGCCGCCACGTGCAAAGAAGCGGTCTTCGCGGCCGATAGGTGCTGGATCGTTCAGCAGCCGTTGCCACAATTCCGCCAGGTTGCGCTCGACGGCTGTTTCCGGCGCGATGTGGCCTTCACCAATCGCATGCGGTTGCGCGGCCACGGCAGCGCGCAGCGAGGCCTTGTCCAGTTTACCGTTGAGTGTGTAAGCCAGACGCTCAAGACGCACAAAACGGTGCGGCAGCCAGGCCGGCGGCAGGTGTTGCGCCAGGTATTCTTTCAGTTGCTGATCGTCCAGCGCCGCACTCAGTACCACGCACGCGATCAGTTGCGTGCGTCCGCTCACCGGCTCCGCCAGCACAGCCGCGTCGGCGATGTCCGGATGCGCCAGCAGGCAGGCGGCGATCTCGCCGGGCTCCACCCGCACGCCGCGGACCTGCACCTGGTCGTCGATACGACCTAGATAGTCAAAGGAGCCGTCCGGGCGCTCCCGCGCCAGGTCGCCGGTGCAATAGATACGGCTACCTGGCGCGCCACTCGGATCCGGCAGGAAACGTTCTGCGGTGAGCGCTGGCCGCCCGTGGTAACCGCGCGCCAGACATAGCCCGCCAAGCAACAGCTCGCCTTCTGCCCCAGCCGCAACCTCATCTATCCTGGCGATCCGCGGCCCGATCGGCCAGCCGATCGGTAACGATGTATACCCGTTGCCTTGTTCAAGGAGCGGCACGTCGGCAGGATCGACCGGCCACAGCATTGGCGAAATGATCGCTTCAGTAGGCCCGTAACCATTCACCAGGCGAATTGCCGGAAACACGCGTCGAATTTCTTCGAAAGTATCCTGCGACATCGCCTCGCCACCGAACAGCAGCACGCGCAACGCCGATGGCACGCCGGAGCGTTCACACGCCAGGGCAAATTCACGCAGATATGCCGGTGGCAGCGTCGTATTGGTGACACCCTCCCGTTCCATGACCTGGCGCGCAGTTTCGGGCGGGAACGGCGGCGGATCGCTGATCACGACGCTGGCGCCAATTGACAACGGCGCCAGCCACGCCTCTATCGACACATCGAAATTCACCGATGCGAAATGCAGCAATCGATCGCTGGGGTCGATAGGCAGCGAAGCATTCAACGCATCGCAGTGCACGGCAAGCGGTCCATGCTCAACCACTACCGCCTTCGGCGTGCCGGTAGAACCGGATGTATAAATCATGTAAGCAGCGCTGTGCGGATGTACCGGCGCATCCCCCTCGTCCAGGTACAAATCGCTACCGGCATCCATCTCTTCATTGCCAACCACAAAACAGTGCGAGAATCGCGCCCGCATGGCGGCATCGGCCGTCGCGTCAACGATGCCATGGGCAAGCCCGGCGTCCTGGACTATCCAGTCAAGGCGCGCGGCCGGATGGCGAGGATCCAGCGCGACGAACACGCCACCTGCCCTCAATACAGCTAGCAATGCCACAAATAAGTCGCAAGAACGCTCGACACACACACCAACCCGCACCTCGGTCGATACACCAGATGCCCGCAATCTAGCTGCAAGCCGCGCAGCGCGCCGATCCAAATCGCCGCGCGACATCCGCACGGCGTGCGGCGAGAAAGACGCCAACGCCGGCGCATCGGGGTCAAGACGTGCCTGCGCACGGATTTGGTGGTGCAATGCGATCGGAAAGCGCGTCATAGGCATAAAATCCTTTTGTGTAATGCTTTGTCAACGATGAAGCCGCAGCGGCGGTTTTTTGCCGGACCGCGCATCAAGCGCCTGCAGTGGCGAAGCGCCACGACAAGTCCGGCCGCAAGTAAGGCCTCTTTGCTGGATTGACGAACCAGGCGTCGGAATCTTTAGTCAATTCCGTCAGAAAGTTGTTTTTTCCTCTTTTTCTTCCCAATGGCGGCAACGAACTAAAAACGGCCTAAAGATTTGGGGCAGTCATTCGTCATCAGTGATAAGAGCCGAAGTCCGCTCAACCGCGTCCTTTTTTTACAACCCCAAACGATTGACTGCCGATGACCGCTGCCAACCAGCCTTACGCTTCCCCGCCCGCCCCCTCTAATTCCGCCCCGGCCAAGCCGGCCATGCGCCTTATCCTGGCGCTGCTGAAACGCTCGCGCGGCGCACTCGCCATTGCCTTGACTGCCTGTGTACTGAACGGTATTGCCAGCGTGCTGCTGGTGGCGACCCTGAATCGCGCACTCTCCGGGTCAGCGGCTGCTGACGGCGAGCTGGCCCTGCGTTTCGGCCTCTGCGCAGTGATAGCGCTGGTCACCCGCGTCATTACCGGCGTGCTGTTCGCGCGGCTTTCGCAAGACACCATGGCGCAACTGCGCGAGCATGTCGCCAAGCGCGTCGCCGCGGCCGAGTTGCGCGATGTCGAAAGAATTGGCGCCGCCCCCGTGCAATCGGTGCTGACCGACGACGCCACCAATGTCTCGATGCTGTTTTTTGCGTTGCCCAACATCGTGATGCACGGTTCTATCGTATTCGGCTGCCTGGGCTATCTGGCCTGGCTGTCATGGCCGGTCTGCCTGCTCGCGCTGACGGCCATCGTGGTTGGCTCGATCGGATATCACACCGGCGACAAGCGCGCGATTGCCTCGCTGGAAGCGGCCGGCCAGTCGCAAGACAAGCTGTTCGGCTATCTCGGTGCATTGTTCACCGGCGCCAAGGAACTCAAGCTGCACCAGGCGCGCGCGCGCCAGTTCCTGGACGGCCAGCTTGGCGCCGCCATCGGCGAGGTACGCGATCATCGCCGGCGCGCCTTCAGTGCCTATGCGGTCGGCGTCGGCTGGATCGTCTTCCTGTTTTATGTCTTCCTCGGCGCCGCAGCATTCTGGCCGACGCTAGGTGTACACGCCGATCCGGCGGCTGCCTCGGGCTATATTGTTGTCTTCTTGTTCATGTTGCTTCCGCTCGACGGCCTGCTCAATAACGTGCCAACCCTGAATGCGGCTCGGGTATCGCTGGACCGAATCGAAAAAGTGATGGAAGAGTTCGGCAACCTGCGTACCCTGGCTGTACCGAGCGAAAGTGCATCGCATGCACCGTTCAAGACACTGACCTTGCGCGATGTCACCCACTCGTATTTCCACGAACGCGACGAGCGGATGTTCAGCGTCGGACCGATCAACCTGACCTTCAAGCCGGGCGAACTGGTATTCCTGGTCGGCGGCAACGGTAGCGGCAAGACCACGTTGGCTAAAGTGCTTACCGGACTCTACGAGCCGGAAGACGGCGTGATCGAAGTGGATGGCCAGCCCATTGGCTCTGCCGAGCGCGCCGCTTACCGCGAGCGCTTCACCGCAGTGTTCAATGACTTTCATCTGTTCGATGCACTGCTTGGCATCATTGATCCTAACGATCCGTCACGCGCACAAGCCGACGCACGGGCCAATGCGCTGGTCGCCAAGCTGGCGCTGGATCACAAGGTGCAGGTGGTCAACGGTGCATTCTCTACCCGGGCTCTCTCCACCGGTCAACGCAAACGCCTGGCTTTAGTAGTGGCCTACCTGGAGGATCGGCCGTTCTATCTGTTCGACGAATGGGCAGCCGATCAGGATCCCGCATTCAAGGCGGTGTTCTATGAACAATTGCTGCCGGAATTGTGCGCGCGCGGCAAGACGGTCCTGGTGATCACCCACGACGACCGCTATTTCCCGCTCGCCGATCGCGTGCTGAAACTCGACAATGGCAGCATCATCAGCGAAACGCATGGCGCGCAGCTTGCACCGGCGCCATTATTCGCTGCTGCAGCCAACGGCACCGAAGGCTGAACATGAAACCGGCCAGGAACCGCACCCAGAAATGGGTTGCGGTTCCTGCTTCGGACAATGCAAGTGAAATATTGGGATGGCAGCTATTTAGAAAATAGCTGCGCCGCTATCAACGCTGCCATCAACGTTTAAGCGGCAGCGGCAATGCCAGCAATTTGTCGGTCATCGTATCGGCCAGGCGCAATGCCGACATCGGCCCGCCAAACACCCAGAGATTGCGCTCGACCAACGCCACCCGGTCAGCCCGTCGCGCAGGGACAAAAGGCCAGATTGGCGAATCGAGCTTGGTGGCGAGCGGTACCTCAGGTCCGGTGGCGCTGACAAACAACACGGCTAGATCGGGCTTCTTGAGCAGATCCTCCGATGTCACATATGTGGTTCCCTCGCGCGTCGGCTCGGCATAGCCAAGCCGCAAGCCCAACGCATTCGCCACGCCGCCCACCATACTGTTGCCGGTGAAAGCCCAGTAACGATCGGTCAACCCCAGTTCCTGCAGCCAGGCGACCTGCTCTCCGCTGCGGCCTGCCTGAGCAATCCGCTGCGCATTGCGCGCCAGTCCGGCGTCGACTCTGGCTTCGACCTGCCGCGCCAGTTCTTCACGCCCGGTAAGGCAAGCGATAGTCTGGAATATTTTGCGGGTCCAGTCGAACTGTGTCAGCGATACGCCGCTCTTTTCCAGATCGGGACTGTACTGGAACAGCACGGTTGGCGCGATTCGGTCCAGCGCCGCGAATATCGATGCATGCCGCAGTCCGACACCGAGAATCAGGTCCGGCTGCAGCGCCGCAATCGCTTCGAAGCTAGGCTCCTGGCGTGTACCGACATCCGGCACGCGCGCCAGGCGTTGTTTGTCATAGTCAAACCATCCGGCATAACTGGCGGCGTCGGCCATGCCGGCCGGCGTCATGCCCAGCGCAGCCAGGTCTTCGCCGAACATGAATTCGAGCACGACAATGCGCTGCGGCCGTTTCGGCATCGTTGGATGAAATTGCGACACGGTGGGGTTACTGGCCAGAGGGCCGCAAGAGGCAACGCCAACAGTGCGGCTGGAGGTATCCGCAGCGTGTGCGGCGTGTGCAACATAACAGGACAAGACGGCACATGCCATGATCGTCACCGCGCGAAACCGCCGCACGCCGGTCCTCATCGTAACGAGTCCTGCAGCGCCAACTCGTCGTCGGGCATCGTCAGCAGTAATGGACAGCTTCCACACAAATGTATCTCTCCTGGAATCTGATTGCGCATGCAGCATACGCGGCGCGCGCGAAACGGGTTGGGCAATAGCGTCGTACGAGGCTGGACATGACGCACCGGCATGCGTAAAGGATTGGATTCGCCATCGACGGTGGTCGACTGGAACAGGCGCGCCATATCGTCTGCGGCGCCCGGCAATGTCGCACATTGGCCGGCCAGATAATCTAGCAGGTTGCCGGCATTGCTCCAGAATACTCGTGGCGCAATCCGCGTCATGTCTGCCAGCATCTCGATCACTGCCTGCAGATGTCCCAGCAGCGGCGAGTAGCAACGTGAACAGTCCGCTTCGACTGGCTGCAGCGCGCCGGTGGCGAAGTGAAGCGCAACCGGCATTCCGCCGCGTAGCACTAGCCGGGTGCGCGCCGGCGCCATATCGAGTGGACGGCGCAACAATATCGCAGCGACGCCGGCTGGCGCCGCCAGCCAGAAATAGTATTTGCTCCATTGCGACAGGAGTGCGGGCGCATGGATATTGGCGTCGCCACCATACTGCAGCGCCATGGCGTCCAGCAGATCAGCCCGATGTGCACCAAGCTGCGTCAGCGGAATACAAAGTGTGTCTTCCGCATTGTCGCCGGCCACCGATGCACCCTGATTTTCGGCAGGGCCGCCAAGCCAGACATGTTCAAGATGAGGCGCCATCGATTCCGGCGCCACCGCCGCCATGCAATGCGCAGGTGCTTGCATATGCAATCCGGCCGGTAGCTGCATGTCCATTACCGCCCCCCTCTTTTCTCCCGCTGAACCTGCATGATCAGCAACGCCAGCAGATAAGGCGCGCCGATCATGGCGGTCAGCACGCCGGCCGGAATCTCGCGCGGCGCCAGCAGCGTGCGAGCGGCGATATCGGCTAACGCCAACAGCAAGGCGCCGCAGGCAGCCGCCAGCCACAAGCGTGTACGATGGCTGCGAGCGCCGAGCATTGCAGCCAGATGCGGCGCCATCAAGCCGATAAAGCTGACCGGCCCCACCGCCGCCACCGCCGCACACGCGGCAAGCGTGGCAACCGTCAACACCAGCGGCCTTAATACGGCGATCGGCAAGCCAAGACTTGCGGCTTGTTCGTCGCCGAGTGCAAGCAGATCGAGCGGTTTCGCCAGAAAGGCAAGCACGGGCAACGCCAGCAAACACCAAGGCAACAGCGTCATCACTTCACCCCAGCTTCGACCGTAGGTGCCGCCAACCAGCCAGACCACGAATCGCGCCGGCTGTACGCTCTGCTGCGTGATCAGCCACTGCGACAAGGTAGTCCACAGGGTGCCGAGAACCAGCCCGGTCAATGCCACGGCCAGCGGCGCGTAACGATGGCGGCGATTCAGCAGCAGGGTCAGCATCAGGGTAGCGCCGCCGCCGACCAACGCGGCGACAGCAAGTGTCGAATGGGCAGCGAAGGGCCAGAAAATGAGGGCGATGAATGTTGCCAATCCCGCGCCTTGCGTCACGCCCAGCACTTCTGGCCCGGCCAGCGGATTGCGCACGATGCTCTGCATCAGCACCCCACTGGCGGCCAGCAAGCCGCCAGCCAGCAGTGCACACAGCAAGCGCGGCACACGCAGGTCAAGCAGCATCCGCGTTACCTCGTCGCGACCATCCAAGGCCGCAAGCCAGCTAACCGGATCAATCATCCTCGCCCCCAGCGAAGCGCCGACAAACAACAGTGCGGCGCTGCCCAGCAGCAAAGCGCCAGCGATCACCGGCCATGGCAGCGCGGCCAGCGCCAACATCCTGCGCGTTCGCGCTGCCGACGCCGGCGGCTCCTGTTCCTTCCCCATGGCGCCAGCCCATGCTGCACCGCTGCGGATCATTGCCAGCATCAGCGGCGTGCCAACTAACGCAATCGCTACCCCGGTCGACAATGTGGCGTCCAAGTCCAGCGCCAGCACGGCGCTATCGGTCACCAGCACCAGCGCGCCGCCCACCAATGCCGACAACGGCACCAACGCCCCCAGCTTCGAGGATTTTGCGCCGCGTATCTGGCGCAGCAAATTCGGTGCGATCAAACCTACATACGACAATGGCCCTGCAATGCTCACCGCAACGCTCGCAAAGCCGACTGCGACCACCATCGCTACGCTGCGCGCGGCGTCGATTCGCACTCCGGCAGCGGTAGCGGCATCATCGCCGAGAACCAGCGGATTGAGCGGGCGGATCACGAATGGCAACGCCAGCAACGGCAGCAACAGCCAACCCATGGCGGTCTTCAGCCCGCTCGCCCCTGGTTGGTAGAGGCTACCGCTGGCCCAAAGCGCAGCGCCGGCTATGCTTTGCTCGAAAAACGCCAGCACCAGCGTACTAATCGCCGAAAACAGCAACATGCACACGCTGCCGGCCAGCACCAGACGTAACGGCGTCGCGCGCCAACCCGCCGCTGCCACCACGCATAGCGCAGCAGCCAGGCCGCAACCAAACAACAACGGCACCGACGCCACCCCGGCCAGTGCCGGCACAATCATGGCGGCAAGCAGGCCCAGTTGGGCGCCGCCGGTGATGCCGAGCAGATCGGGCGAGGCCAGCGGGTTGCGCGTGATAGCCTGGAACAGCGTCCCCGCTACCGCGAGACAAGCGCCGGCGACCAGCGCCGCCGCTACCCGCGGCATACTCAAGTCGAACAACAAGATACGGCTCAGCATGGCGGCGTCGCCGCCCTGCGCGGACGCCGCCAGCCAGAATTGCACGCCGGGAGCAAGACGAATTGCCGCTGTAACGATGATCAACACGATCAGCGCCGCCGCAATGACAGCCACCCTGCTCTTCATCGGCGCCTGCCGGCTGCTGAGCAGCGCCCCAGGACCAGGCGGGCGCGACGAGCGGAATACTGCCGATACACTCATGCCGCGAGGTCCTTGCCGGCCCGGGCCGGATCGATCGCTCCTTGATAGGCAGGCACGCACATCGGCGCGCCCGTCTGCGGGTGGGCGATCTTCAGCATCGGCACATCGAAGGTCTGGTTCAGATAGTGCGGCTCAAGCATCGCATCTGGCGAGCCATGTGCAACAATGCGGCCGGCGCGCATCAGCACCATCTCGTCGCTGAAGGCGGCAGCCTGGTTCAGGTCATGCAATACCCATACGATCGTCAGCCCGCGCTCCTGGTTCAGGCGACGCAGTTCGTACAGGATGTCGAGTTGATGATGGATATCGAGATAGGTGGTCGGCTCATCAAGCAGCACGATGGGCGCCTGCTGGGCCAGCGCCATGGCAATCCACACGCGCTGCCGTTCGCCGCCCGACAAGGCAGCCACGTCACGACCGGCATAATCGGCCAATCCGCTGGCGTCCAGTGCTTCGTCGATCGCCACCTGGTCGGTACGCGTCAATCCACGCAGCCATCCCCCATATGCGTAGCGTCCATAGGCGACCAGCTCGCGCACCGTCAATCCTGCAGGAATTTGATTGAATTGCGCCAGCATCGTCAGCGCCCGTGCAAGGTCGCGCCGCCGGTAAGAGCCCAGCGCGGCGCCATTCACCTCCACTTGACCACTACGAAACGGCTGTAACCCGGCAAGCGTGCGCAACAAGGTGCTTTTGCCGCAACCATTGGGACCGCACAAGGCAGTGATTCGTCCGGCCTTGATGCTCAGGTCCAGCTGGTCAAGCACCACTTGTTCACGATAAGCGACCGTCAACGAGCGCGCCAACAGCGCCGCTCCTACCGCTTTCATCATGGCGCCGTCAGCCGCTGACCGGCGTTCGGTTCGCTATAGCTTTGCGCCATCGCCACCACCACCTTGCGCGGCCCTTCGAACGGATCGCGGGCATGCGCCGTCAGCATGTTATCCAGCATCAGCACGTCGCCGTCGACCCATGGGAAAACGATGCGCTGGCGGTCGAGCACACCACGAATTTCAGCCAGCGCCGAGGCCTCGATTGGTTCGCCGTCGCCATAAAAGACATTGCGCGGCACATTCTCAAAACCGACTGTATCGACCAGCGTCTCCTGCATATCCTCGTCCAGCGCAGACAGATGAAACAGATTGAGCTGATTGAACCAGACCATGTCGCCGGTGCGCGGATGGCTTGCGACTGCCTGGCAGCGTTCGCGCGTACGCAACAACAACTCGCCGCCCTCGCCGTCGCGCCATAAGCAGTCAATGCCGCGCGCGGCGCAATAACGCTCAACCACAAGCGGGTCGCTTGAGCCGAAGGTCTGCTCCCACGGTAAATCAAGGCCCTGCCCAAAGTTGCGCACGTAGAGCAGTTCGCGTTTGGTAAAGCGCGCAATCAGCGCCGGATCAAGCGCCTGATAAATCGCGCGGCTGTTGGCGATCGGCGTGGCGCCGCCGGAACGTGCGGCAAGCACGCACTGGAACCAGATGCGCAACGGCCATTCTCGCGTATACGATTGTTCGTTATGCAGCGGAATCGAGCGATGCGGCGGATATTCGGTCGAGGTGTATACGGCGCCCTCCACCTGGCTACGCGGAGTCGATGCGAATTCGTAACCGATCAGCGGATGGCCGAAGGACGCGGCAAAGCGCTGGAACGCTTCCACCGGCGCCGCGCGAAAGCCGGTAAACAACATGCCACCGGCCTTTTCCAGGGTGTCGTCGGCAAGCGCCCGCAATAGCGGCGCCGCCTCTTCCAATGAAATATCCACTCCGGCTTTCGGCGCGACGATAGTCGGCAAGCCCGGCTCGATCCGCAGATCATCAAGCGTGAGCTGCGGCATGGAAAGTGTAGTCATACGAAATCCTCTTGCAGAAACAGTGCAACCGGGGCCGGGGCCGGACCTCGACCCCGGCCCCGGCAAATTACGATACTTGCGCCTTCGGCGCAGCAGCGCCATCCATATGGCGACGCAAGCTGGCCGGCCGCATGTCGGTCCAGACCGATTCGATGTGCGCCAGGCAGACTGCCTTCGGGCCGCTTACTCCTACCTCGCGCCAACCGGCCGGCACGGCGCGAAACGTCGGCCAGATCGAATACTGCTCTTCGTCGTTGATCACGACGGTGTAAACATCGCCGTCCGCTTCTTTGGCAATGGTGTCAGGAATATTCTGTGCTTGTGTCATGGTGGGAGCTCGCTCGAAATGCGTTCAAAAAAACGGTGACGGATAGGACTTGCTGCGTCCAGGCGCCGCCTCTACTTCAAGTAGACGATTGGCGCGCGCATTTTTTTAGCATCGCGCGAGTTATTGCTGTGAAATGCAGGAATGGCGGCGCCGCGGTCGCAGGCCTCCAGGCAGTTGCTGCAGTGCCGTTGCGCATCCCGCACCATGAAATGCACGAGCGTCTGCGAGACGTTGAGGGCACGTGCGGTGCTCTGCAGCGTTTCGTCGCGAAGCCGTACCATTTCGAATGCATTGCGGCTACGCGCCGGCAATTGAGCCAATGCAGCGAATACGTGGCGCAACGTATCGCGCACCTCCAGCGCGGCCTCCGGTGACGGTTCTTGCGAAGGCATATTCAGGCCGCTGTCTTCGTCGGCGCGGTAGATATTTTCAAGATTCTGGCGACGGCAGGCGTCGATGGACGCATTGCGCACCATCCGCATCACGTAGGCGGCCGGCTGGCGCACGACTTCCTGATCAGGAAGATCGGCAAGCTTGATGAACACATCGTGGACTACGTCTTCGGCACGGCTGGTGCAGCCGACGAAGCTGCGCGCCACATTGACGAACAGCGGGCGATTCGCGATAAGGGCATCAAGCAAAGGAGCGGCAGAAATCGATGCATCGGAACTCAAGTTCAACATTGGCATCGCTGCCGATGGTTTCGTCCGCTCATGCATTTGCGCCATATTCACTCCGCTTGGATAAGATGATGTCCTAGCGTAACACAAATACGAATCATTCTTAATACGATTTAGAATAACCTTATGAAATATAAGGACTCTGTCTACGATGAATTGGAATGCCGACTGATTCAGCGCATCGAACATGGACGCGCGCGAGCGCTGCATGCTCACCTGATGGCGGGCATGCAGCGTATCTCATGAAATGAAAAAGGATGGCGGGTCGCGCCGACGGAACAGTGCTGCCAAATCGACAGCATTGACGTGCGGGACCGAGGCGGTTATCCCGCCTTAGCAGGGGCGCCGCTTAATCCAGCTTCTGGCCGGCTACCAACACCCCATCGGCATCCGCATAAATCCAGTCGCCCGGCCGCACCGTGACGCCGGCTATTGACACGCTGACATCGCGCTCCCCTACCCCTTTACGGACGCTACGCTGCGGGTGCAAGGCCAGGGCTCGTACGCCGATATCGCAGGCATTCAATTCTGCCGAATCGCGCACGCAACCATTGACGACAATCCCGGCCCAGCCGTTCTTCTGCGCCAGCACACCGAGATTGCCGCCGACCAGCGCGCAGCGCAGGCTGCCGCCACCGTCGACCACCAGCACCTGGCCCTCACCGGCGGTTTCCAATGTGCTGCGCACCAGCACATTATCCTCGTGCACCTTGAGGGTACGCGCCGGACCGGCAAACGCCTGGCGCTTGCCCAGCGAAATAAATACCGGCGGCAGCACCGCCAGAGCCGCCGTGCCCAGCTTGTCTTCGTTGGCGTCACAAAGATCGGTGGTTGCAAAAGTCATGACATCTCCATCGTGTTAGAAATCCGGAATCGCATTACTCGGGATCCACTGAGAACGCCGGACCGCCGAATTTCTTGACACTATACATCCGCTTGTCAGCCACCTTCAACAAGGCTTCCAGATCGAGGCCGTCAGCCGGATACAGGGCGCCGCCGATCGATGCGCCAACCTGGAAATACTCGCCGTTAGACATCAGGATCGGCTTGTTCAACACCGCATAGATTTTTTCAGAAATCGCCAATGCCGATTCCTCGTCAGCCACGCCTGGCAAATAGACGATGAATTCGTCGCCGCCGAAACGCGCCACTTCATCCTCCTTGCGCAAGACATTCTGCAGGCGCAAGCCGACCTCGATCAAGACCCGGTCGCCTTCGTCATGGCCATATTCATCGTTGACCTGCTTGAATTTATCGAGATCGACGAACAACACGGCAAAGCGGAAAAGATGCGGCTCGACATCGGTACGGCGGCGGAATTCGATTTGCGCAATCAAGGAGTCGCGGTTGAGCAGGCTGGTCAGGCGATCGGTACGCAGATGACGCTCCATCTCCTGGAAGCTTTCCGCCAGCTCGCCAATCTCATCCTTGCGATCGATATTCAATTTTTCCAGCGGCCGGCCGCTGCCGATGCTGCGCACGGCCAGGGTCAGCTTGCGGATATCGCGCAAGGCCCAGCGCAAGATGGCATAGCCGAACAACAAGGCCAGCAGGATCACCAGCAAGCCCAGATACAGGCTTTTGTAGACACCGGAATTGATCGCTCCCCAGAAGTCGGAACGCGGCAAGGCGACCACGGCAACCCAGTCCAACCCGGCGGCATCCCGATAGATTTGGGCCACCACCTCGATCTGTCCGAACTCGCTCGAAAAAGATCCGCTGATAAGCGGCCGTGGCTGGTCCAGGCTGGCGCCAGGAGATCCCGCAGAATCGCCAACCGCTACCGTATCCGGATGCTGTTGCAGATACTTCTGCACCAATTTCCAGCTTTGCTGCATCAATGGCGAGCCGGCATCTTGTACATTGAAGCGAACCTTCTTGCCCGGCTCGCTAGGCGATGCGCCGAACACGCCGTCGCCGTTTGAGGAAACCACAAGGTTGCCGTTGCTTTCCGCCACGAACGCCAGGCCATGACGATCAATCGACAAAGCCTGCAAATATTCTCGCAGCGGTTTCAACGACAATTCCTTGGCCACCACACCAAGCACCGAGCGGTTGTCGCCGTATACCGGCCGCGCCAGCATCATCACTGGCTCATTGATCGATTCGTCAATAAATAACCCTGACCACGCATCGCGCATGCCGGTTGAGGCACTGACATACCAGTTCTGCTCGCGCGGCTCAAACTCTTCCGTTTCCAGCAAGATCATCTCGGTCGACGGACCACGGCTGCGATACAGATGACTAGGGCCGTCATCGTTGCCGCGCAACCTGACGCGGAATTCATTCGCGCCGATCCGGCGAATACCAACAAACTGCCCGTCAACACCGCCAAAGCACACAAAACCGCCCACCGCGGGAAACAATCCGGTGGCGATCCACATGCGCTCCTCCAGCCGTCCGACATTGTTCGGAAAGGGAATGCGTGTCGGCGTCTTGCCCGCGGCATCGGGCAATTGGTCCGGAGCCACCACGCGCAAGGCCGCACCGGCGTCGAACAGTTGCCGGTTGATCGCGCCATTGATCCCTCCCATCATGTCTGCCAGGACTTTTTGCGATAACGCGTCGGTTGCGTCCTGTCCGGCCTGGTACAGAAACCAGCCCACCGAAACCGCCAGGCACAACAGTAGGGTTGCAAATGGCAAAATGAATAAGCGCTGTAGTGAAGTTCGCTTCAAATTTGCCTCAAAAAACACGTTAAATTTGCGCTATTCGACTAGGGAAACATATATCTCGTTCCATCATCGAGCAGAATATAATTTTTACTGTGTGGGCCGCCAGCCCGCGTCATGCCTCGTTGTTGTCGCGTTCACCATACTTCACGGCACCGTGTTATCTGCTTCGCATCACCGCAAATGAACAATGGATAACACGCATCATCGATGGATGATGCAACAACGGTATTGACGGAAAAAACACAAAAAAAAGGTCACACGGCATCACCATGTGACCTTTAATCCTTAAAGCAACACGATCAAGCCTGTTGCGATTCTACTCTTTTGCTTATGTAAGATTCGAGCTTAAATTGCCGATTTGAACACTATCTCACCATTGTTAACATTTACGTGAATAATGTCCTTAGGCCCGAATTTTCCTTCCAGGATCAACTTGGACAGAGGATTCTCGATCTGCTGCTGGATCGCCCGTTTCAGCGGACGCGCCCCATACACCGGATCGAAACCAGCTTCTGCGATTTTTTGCAGGGCAGCTTCGGAAATTTCCAATCCCATATCCATCTTCGCCAACCGTTGCTCCAGAATTTTCAGCTGGATCTTGGCAATCGCGCCGATGTTCTTCTCATCGAGCGAATGGAACACCACGATTTCATCGATACGGTTGATGAACTCAGGGCGGAAATGATTGCGTACCTCGCCCATCACTTCCAACTTCACCAGCGCCGGATCGCTGCCTTCCATGGCCTGGATACGGTGCGAACCGAGGTTCGAGGTCATCACGATCACCGTATTCTTGAAATCGACAGTACGTCCCTGACCATCGGTCATGCGCCCATCGTCCAGCACCTGCAGCAGTACGTTGAAGACATCCGGATGCGCCTTCTCGATTTCGTCGAGCAGGATCACGCTGTACGGTTTACGACGCACCAGCTCGGTCAGGTAGCCGCCTTCTTCATAGCCGACATAACCCGGCGGCGCGCCGATCAGGCGGGCGACCGAATGCTTCTCCATGAACTCGCTCATGTCGATGCGGATCAAGGAATCGGTGCTGTCGAACAGGAAACCCGCCAGCGCCTTGCACAATTCGGTCTTGCCGACCCCCGTCGGTCCGAGGAACATGAATGAACCGTACGGCCGATCAGGATCGCTCAGGCCGGCACGCGAACGACGGATCGCATCGGAAACCGCAACGATGGCCTCATCCTGGCCAACCACGCGACGATGCAGTTCATCTTCCATGCTGATCAGCTTCTCGCGCTCGCCCTGCAGCATCTTCGATACAGGAATACCGGTAATGCGCGAAACGATTTCAGCAATTTCATCGGCGCCTACCTGGGTGCGAACCAGTTGCGGCTTGCCGTTCGGATCCGGATGTTCGGCTGCCAACGCATCCTGTTTGGATTGCGTTTCCAGCGCCTTTTCCAGTTCATTGAGCTTGCCGTACTTCAGCTCCGACACCTTTTGCCAATCGCTCTTGCGCGTCGCTTCGTCGATTTGCAGACGCAGCTTCTCGATCTCTTCTTTCAGATGCTTGCTGCCTTGCGCGCTGGCCTTCTCTGATTTCCAGATTTCTTCGAGGTCGGCATATTCGCGCGACAACTTCTCGATTTCCTCCTCAATCAAACCAAAGCGTTTCTGCGAAGCTTCGTCTTTCTCGCGCCGCACCGCTTCACGCTCGATCTTGAGCTGGATCAGGCGGCGGTCCAGTTTGTCCATCACCTCCGGCTTGGAGTCGATTTCAATCTTGATCTTGGCCGCGGCTTCATCGATCAGATCGATGGCCTTGTCGGGCAAGAAGCGATCGGTGATATAGCGGTGCGACAATTCCGCCGCGGCGACGATCGCCGGATCGGTAATTTCCACGCCGTGATGGACTTCGTATTTTTCCTGCAAGCCGCGCAAAATCGCAATGGTGGCTTCAACACTCGGTTCGTCGACCAGGATTTTCTGGAAACGGCGCTCCAGCGCGGCGTCTTTCTCGATGTACTTGCGATACTCATCCAGGGTCGTCGCGCCGACGCAATGCAACTCACCGCGCGCCAACGCCGGCTTGAGCATATTGCCCGCATCCATCGCGCCTTCGGCCTTGCCGGCGCCGACCATGGTGTGCAATTCATCGATGAAAACGATGGTTTGGCCTTCATCCAGAGCGATTTCCTTCAAGACCGCTTTCAGGCGTTCCTCGAATTCACCGCGGAATTTCGCGCCGGCCAATAAGGCCGCCATGTCGAGCGACAAGACGCGTTTCGATTTCAGGCTGTCTGGCACTTCGCCGTTGACGATACGCTGCGCCAGTCCTTCGACTATCGCCGTCTTGCCGACGCCAGGCTCACCAATCAACACCGGATTGTTCTTGCTGCGACGTTGCAAAATCTGGATCGCGCGACGGATTTCATCGTCACGGCCGATCACCGGATCAAGCTTGCCGATGCGTGCCCGTTCGGTCAGGTCCAGCGTGTATTTTTTCAGGGCCTCGCGTTGCCCTTCCTGGTCTTGCGAAGCAACATTGGCGCCGCCGCGCACCGCAGTGATCGCTGCTTCCAGCGCCTTGCGGGTCAGGCCGTTTTCGCGCGCCAGGCGGCCGGCGTCGGATTTGTCGTCGAGCAGCGCCAGCAGCAGCATCTCGCTAGCGATGAATTGGTCGCCGCGCTTTTGCGCTTCCTTGTCGGCCAGGTTGAGCAAGGCCAACAGCTCGCGGCCGATCTGCACCTCGCCACCGTTACCGGAGACCTTGGGCAGACGCTCCAGCGCTGCCTTCAGGCTGGCCTCAAGGGCGGCGACATTGACGCCCGCGCGCTGCAGCAGCGACGTGGCGCCGCCATCGTCCTGTTGCAACAGCGCCAGCAAGGCATGCACCGGCTCAATATACTGATTATCATTACCGACCGCCTGGCTTTGGGCGTCGGAAATGGCTTCCTGCAGTTTTGTGGTTAATTTATCGAAACGCATGGTTCCTCCAAAATATCTAATGCATAGAAAATTGGGACAGGCCAGCTAATTTCAAGCGTTTCCGACGCTACGGATGAGGAAAAATCAAAAAGAGATGGCGCGATACGTCGCAAAGCCAGCGATGCACAGGATGATCGAGCCAAACAGATGCAACAGCGCATGCCCCAGGAACCAGGCGTAGTCGCCTTGTTGCAGCAACACCATCGATTCCGCCGAAAAGGTAGAGAAGGTGGTCAGTCCCCCAAGAAATCCGGTAATCACCAACAGCCGCCATTCAATCGGCAGCAACGGATGGGCCTCGAAAAAACCTACTGCCAGGCCGGCCATGTAGCCGCCCGCCAGATTGACCACCAAGGTGCCCAACGGCAGCTGGTTCTGAAATGCACCCAGCCAGATGCTCGCCAGCCAGCGCAGCCAGGCGCCCAGCATTGCGCCTATACCAACCGCGAGCCAACTCATTTCTTGCTTTCGCGAATCGGCAGCGGCAATGCGTCCTGCTCCCATTTCGCCAATGCATCGTCGTCGCTGCTGCGCGCATCAACCCAACGTGCGCCTTGTGGAGTGTGTTCCTTTTTCCAGAACGGCGCTTCGGTTTTCAGGTAATCGATAATGAATTCGCAGGCAGCAAAAGCCTCGCCGCGATGTGCCGAGCTGACCGCCACCAGCACGATCTGGTCCTGCGGCAACAGCGGGCCGATGCGATGGATCACCAATGCGTCGACAATTTCCCAACGCTGCTTGGCCTGGTCGACTATCGCGGAGAGGGCTTTCTCGGTCATGCCGGGATAATGCTCCAGCTCCATCTGGGCGACGGAGCTGCCGTCGTTCAGGTCGCGCACTGTGCCGAGAAAACTGACCACGGCGCCAATTTTTGGATTGGCCTGGCGCAGCTGCGCCAGTTCGGCGGCGAGATCGAAATCCTCAGTCTGAACGCGGATTGGCATAATTAAGCTCGCTAGTAGCAGTCCTGGCCGTCTTGCGCCGCCAGGAACGGGATTAAAATCAGCCGCCGGTCACCGGCGGGAAAAACGCCACTTCGCCATTCTCGGCCAGCGCCGTATCAGCGTTCGCCAGTTCCTGGTTGAACGCCATACGCAACGCCCGCCCATCAGCCAGCACTTCTGCCCAGACCCCGCCGCGCGCGCGCAGATAAGTACGCACATCGCCAACGGTGGCGACCGTCGCCGGCAACTCCAGCGTTTCCTGCGACAGGTTGAGCGCCTCGCGGATGCTGGCAAAAAAACGTAGCTGGATTTTCATTACATTCTCATTTTCAATCAATTGCAAGAACCGGTACAGTTGCCGGCTCCCCTCGCATTGTCATGCCAGCGCGGCAAACGGCAAGAAGTGCAGCATGTCGCCATTGACAATAGTTTGCCCCGGCGGATTGTCGACCAGGCCGTCGCCCCACACCGTCGACGTCAACACACCTGAGCCTTGATGCGGAAACAGGTCCAAGCCGCCATCTGCGTTAATTTTGACGCGCAGAAACTCGCGCCGGCGATCGGCCTTGGGCCAATTGAAATCGGCGCGCATAGGAAGCGTCTGCGGCGCCAGTTCGCTGGCCGCCGCGCCTTGCTGGTGCAGGATGAACGGCCGCACGAAGATCAGGAACGTGACAAAGCTGGACACCGGATTGCCAGGCAAGCCGATGAAGAAAGCCGTGCCGCCTGCACTACGATTCACTTCGCCGAAAGCCAGCGGCTTACCCGGCTTCATGGCGATCTGCCACATGTTCAGGCGCCCTTCCGCTTCCACCGCCGGCTTGACGTGATCTTCTTCGCCGACAGATA
This sequence comes from Collimonas sp. NPDC087041, assembly GCF_044745265.1. Lineage (NCBI taxonomy): Bacteria > Pseudomonadati > Pseudomonadota > Betaproteobacteria > Burkholderiales > Oxalobacteraceae > Collimonas > Collimonas sp. NPDC087041. The sequence goes on along the minus strand of NZ_JBIUZX010000009.1, from coordinate 10,594 downwards.
CGCCGCCCGAAGTCAGGATCAGGTCATGCTCCTGCGCGGCAAGACGCAAGGCCTCGCGCGTCGCTTGCAGGTTATCCGGCACGATGCCGTAGTCGGTGATGTCGCAGCCCAGGTTTTCCAGCAGGCCGCGCAACACAAAGCGGTTCGAATTGTAGATCGCGCCCGGTTTCAGTGGTTCTCCCGGCATCGCCAGCTCGTCGCCAGTGAAAAACATCGCGACCCGCAGCTTGCGCAGCACCGGCAGCTTTTCCAGTCCGACGGAAGCCGCCAGCCCCAGGTGCTGCGGTCGCAGGCGCGTTCCTGCGGCGAGGATCACGCTACCGCTGCGGATATCCTCGCCGGCGCGGCGCACCCATTCGCCGGCTGCCGGCGCGTGCTTGATCAATACGGCGTCGCCATCGGCTTCGCACATTTCCTGCATCACCACGGCGTCGGCGCCGGTCGGAATCATCGCGCCGGTAAAGATGCGGGCGGCGGTGCCTGGCTGCAAAGGCGCACCGACGTGTCCAGCCGGAATCCGCTGGGATACCGGCAGTCGCGCAGCGCCACTGGCGCAATCGACGGCGCGCACCGCGTAACCGTCCATTTGTGTATTGTCGGCCGGCGGTACATTCAGCTGCGAAGTCTGCGCCTCGGCCAGCATGCGGCCGTTGGCGGCCAGCGTCGACAGCAGTTCGATCGCGCCGCCTGCCAGCAAGGGGCGCTCGGTCGCCAGCAGCACCTGCAGGGCTGCGGCGACATCCAACATCGGTGGTTTTTGCATCATTCTTGGTTTGTTGATCTCTAGGTACTCAGCGATTACAAGCCGGTGTGCGTGGCGATGAATTGCTTGACCTGCACCACATCGGCGGCCATCACTTCAAAGCGCTGCGGCAGCGCCTCGATGTTTTCAAAGCCGGCCGGCCGCTCCGCATCGTGTCCCAGCGCTTCGCGGATGGTTTCGTTGAACTTGGCCGGCAATGCCGTTTCCAGCACGATCATCGGTACGCCCGGCGCCATGTACTCGCGCGCCACCTTGACGCCGTCGGCAGTATGAGTGTCGATGGTAATGCCATAGCGCGCCTGTACGTCGCGGATGGTATCGAGGCGATCCTGATGCGTCGATTTGCCGGACTGGAAGCCGAACCCGCCGATCTTGGCGAATTCGTCGCCATCGCTACCAGGGCCACCCGCCAGGCTGAAACCGCCTTCAGTCTCAACCTTGTGGAACAAGGCGCGCACGCGTTCGCTGTCGCCACCCAACAGGTCGTGGACAAAGCGTTCGAAATTGGACGCCTTGCTGATATCCATGCTTGGGCTGCTGGTGTGGTAAGTCTCGGCCGCCTTGCGCACCCGGTAGATGCCGGTGCGGAAGAATTCGTCGAGCACATCGTTCTCGTTGGTGGCTGCGACCAGTTTATCGATCGGCAAGCCCATCATGCGTGCGATATGGCCGGCGCAGATATTGCCGAAATTGCCCGAAGGGACGGTAAACGACACTTTCTGGTCGTTGCTGGTGGTCGCACTCAGATAGCCGCGGAAGTAATACACCACCTGCGCCACCACGCGCGCCCAGTTGATCGAATTGACAGTACCGATTTTCTGCGCGGCCTTGAATGCGTGGTCGTTGGAGACCGCCTTGACCATGTCCTGGCAATCGTCGAACACGCCTTCGACCGCGATATTGAAAATGTTCGGGTCTTGCAGGCTGAACATTTGCGCAGTCTGGAAGGCGCTCATTTTCTTGTGCGGCGACAGCATGAAGACGCGGATGCCTTTCTTGCCGCGCATTGCATACTCGGCAGCGCTGCCGGTATCGCCGGATGTCGCGCCGAAAATGTTCAGCTCGGCGTCGTGCTTGGCCAGCGTGTATTCAAACAGGTTGCCCAGCAACTGCATCGCCATGTCCTTGAAAGCCAGCGTCGGGCCGTTCGACAACGCCTGCAGCAGCAGCTTGCCGCCATCCTTTTCCTCCAGCACGCGCAATGGCGTGATCTGGCTGGCATCCTCGCCGGCACGCGCGTTGCGATATACCTCGGCGGTGTAAGTCTTGTGCGCCAGCGCTTTCAAGTCGGCCTCGGGCACGTCGGTCGCAAATTTTTTCAGGACTTCGAACGCCAGATCGGCGTACGACAGGCTGCGCCAAGCATCCAGCTCGGCGCCGCTCACCTGCGGATATTCGGCTGGCAGGTAGAGGCCGCCATCCGGAGCCAGGCCGCCAAGCAGGATTTCAGAAAAATTTTGTGCGGCTGCGTGGCCACGAGTCGAGACATATTGCATAGGATTGGATGAGGTTTTGTGGTTACGAATACCGATGGGGACCTGATAAAGAAGAAAATGCGCGAGGTAACTACGAATCTGCCGCGAATTACTGTCTTTCACATTATAGCCGCCGCAAGCGAGCTGCTGTCAGCTTTGCACTATTGCGCCAACCGCTCTATTTCTTTTTCCAGTAGTCGACGGCGTCTTCGTAGCACTCCACCGTCAGATCGGCAACCTTGGCTTCCATATGCGCCTGGGCATCGGCTACCGCCTGGTTGTAAATGCTGGGACCGATCACCTTGACGCAGAAATCAAGCAGCATGGCTGCCTTCAGGTCACCAATCGGCTCTTCCATGTTTTCCTTGAAGTAGCGCTGGATCGATCCGATCAGCTCCTTCTGCTCCTCTTGTCGCAACTTGATCGTCATGGCGCATCCCTTGTCTTTTATATATGATCACACGCTCAAAAAACGGCACTCCGCATGCCCGGCTTTTTGAAAGCCCATTAATGTACTACATGCCCCGCATGACCGTTATCACCCCGCCAATATATAAGTCGCCTTGGACGCGCATACAAATGATACAAATGCGCACAGCATCCTTATTGCCACACTGATACAATATCGGTCTTACGCCAAGGCGCAGGAAATGCCTGGCAGGCAGGTCGTCAATACGACGATAATTAGCCTTATTCCGCTTGCAACTCATTCAATTGTTATGACACCTCCACTTTCAACGACCCCGTCGACCGATCTGCAAAACAGTTCGGCGATGCCTGACGAGCATCCGATGTCCGGCAGCCTGTTCATGGTGGTAGCACCATCCGGCGCCGGCAAATCGACACTGGTCAACGCGCTGCTGGCGCAGGAACCCGCCATCAAGCTGTCGATCTCGTACACCACCCGGCCACCGCGCCCAAGTGAGCAGGATGGCCGCGAGTATCACTTCACAACGGTCGAAGATTTTCGCGCCCGTCACAAACAGGGCGAATTCCTGGAATGGGCCGAGGTCCACACCAATTATTACGGCACATCGCGCCTGGCAATCGCCGAGCAAATGCAGTCCGGCACCGATGTCTTGCTGGAAATCGACTGGCAAGGCGCGCAGCAGGTCAAGAAGCAGTTCCCCAACGCGGTCGGCATTTTCATCCTGCCGCCATCGATTGCCGCGCTGGAAGATCGCCTAAAAAAACGCGGGCAGGACGAGCCGCAGGTGATTACGCGCCGGATTCTTGCTGCCGGCGGCGAAATCGCGCACGCCCCCGAGTTTGAATATGTTATTATTAATCAAGAGTTTGCAACTGCTCTGTCGGAATTAACAGCGATCGTCAAAGCCACTCGCTGCCGCTTTTCGCAGCAGGCAGTGCGCAACGCCTCGTTATTTGCCCAACTGGGCATCCACGCCAACTTAAGTTAGTATTAAGTCAATGCCTGACAGGCACCGATTTCTGGAGAAATATATGGCCCGCATCACCATCGAAGATTGTTTGAAACAAATCCCTAACCGTTTTCAATTGACGCTGTCCGCGACCTATCGCGCACGCCAATTGTTGCAAGGCCACACCGCTAAAGTGGACGCCAAGGACAAGCCAACCGTTGTCGCCCTGCGCGAAATTGCTGCCGGCAAGATCGGTATCGAAATGCTGAAGAAAGTACCTGGTTAATTAGTTGGTTGAGGACGGAGCAATGCGTTGCGCCTCGGCGAATCCAGCACTCCGTCCGACAATCAGTTCAACATCATGTGGCTGACACCGACCCAGTATGAACCTGACATCTCCAGATTCAAGTATGTCATCAGCTGCGACCACAAAAAAACGGGCGGCCTCTCCCCGCTCAGCCAGAAAACCCGCTAGTACGCCTCCCTTGCCAGATCCTCAGCCCGCCTCCCAACTCGGCGTCGCCTCGATTACGCACCTGACCACCAAGCTTGCCGAATACCTGACTCCAGCCGAGCTGAAGAAAGTCAAGGAAGCCTATCGCTTTTCCGATGAAATGCATCTCGGTCAGATGCGCAAGTCCGGCGAACCCTATATTTCACACCCGATTGCCGTCGCCGAAATCTGCGCCGACTGGAAACTCGACGCGCAAGCCATCATGGCCGCCTTGTTGCACGATGTCATGGAAGACCAGGACGTCAAGAAGGACGAGCTGATCGAGCGTTTCGGCGCACCGGTGGCGACCCTGGTCGACGGCTTGTCGAAACTGGACAAGATCGAATTCCAGAGCCAGATCGAAGCGCAGGCGGAAAATTTCCGCAAGATGCTGCTGGCGATGGCGCGCGACGTGCGCGTGATCCTGGTCAAGCTGGCCGACCGCCTGCACAACATGCGCACGCTCGGCGTGATGGTGCCGGAAAAGAAACGCCGCATCGCCCGCGAGACGATGGAAGTCTACATCCCGATCGCGCACCGGCTCGGCCTCAACAACATCTACCGCGAACTGCAGGAACTGGCCTTCTCGCACCTGTACCCGCTGCGCCACCGCACATTGGCGAAGGCAGTCAAGGCAGCGCGCGGCAATCGCCGCGAAGTGGTCAGCAAGATCCTGGAATCGGTCAGCACCACGCTGGCAGCTACCGGCATCAATGCGCAGATCGATGGCCGCGAGAAAAGCCTGTTCGGCATCTATCGCAAAATGCATAACAAGCACCTGTCATTTTCGCAGGTGCTGGATGTCTACGGCTTCCGCATCGTGGTCGACACCTTCGCCAATTGCTACCTGGCGCTCGGCACGCTGCATGCGCTGTACAAGCCGATGCCAGGCAAGTTCAAGGACTACATCGCGATTCCCAAGCTGAATGGCTACCAGTCGCTGCATACCACGCTGATCGGCCCCTATGGCACGCCGGTAGAGTTCCAGATTCGTACCCAGGACATGCACCGCGTCGCCGAATCAGGCGTCGCCGCGCACTGGTTGTACAAGGACGAAGAAGGCAACCTGAGCGACCTGCAGCAGCGCACCCATGCGTGGCTGCAATCGCTACTCGATATTCAGAAGCAAACCGGTGATTCGGCCGAGTTCCTGGAGCACGTCAAGGTCGACCTGTTCCCGGATTCGGTCTATGTGTTTACGCCGAAATCGAAGATCATCGCGCTACCGCGCGGCGCCACTGCGCTCGATTTCGCCTACACCATCCACACCGATGTCGGCGACCAGACCATCGCCGCCAAGATCAATCACGAGCCAGCGCCGCTGCGCACCGAACTGCACAATGGCGACATCGTCGAAATCATCACCTCGCCGACCTCACGCCCCAGCCCCAACTGGCTCAGTTTCGTGCGCACCGGCAAGGCGCGCTCGGCGATCCGTCATTACCTGCGCACCATCAACCTCGGCGAATCGCTGGAACTCGGCAAGCACCTGCTGTCGCAGGCGTTGGCATCGCTCAACCTGAATCCGGCGCTGGCGCCGGTGGTGGTCGAGCGTTTGCTGAACGAATCCAGCGCCAAGTCGCTCGATGAGATCTATGCCGACATCGGCGTCGGCAAACGCATGGCGACGCTGGTGGCGCGCCACATCATGGGTCTGCTGGAAAACGAACCGCTGGCCTCGCCGTTGCTCGACCTGGAAAATGTCAGCGCTCCCGCCAAGATGGATCCGGTAGTGATCTACGGCAGCGAAGGCATCTCAGTGCAGCTGTCGCCATGCTGCCAGCCGATTCCGGGCGACCATATCGTCGGCCAGCTCAAGCGCGACCAGGGCCTGGTGGTGCATGCTGAAGACTGCAATATCGCCAAGCGCCAGCGCAACAAGGATCCGGACCGCTGGATCGAGGTGCTGTGGGGCGAGGACCTGAACCGTCGTTTCGACTGCCGCATCAAGGTGCTGGTACATAACGACAAGGGAATCCTGGCGCGGGTTGCTGCCGAAATCGGTGATTCCGATGCCAATATCATCTATGTCAACATGGATGACGACAAGGATCAGATGATGACGCAGCTGGTCTTCACCATCCAGGTGGAAGACCGCGTTCACCTGGCCCGGCTGATGCGCAATGTGCGCCGCATCCGCGGCGTGACGCGCATCCTGCGCGATCGCAGTTGAACGTCCACAATCGATTTGTTGGGATGAACAAGATAACGGCCGGTCAACACCGGCCGTTTTTTATTGCAGCGACTGCTTGCCCGGCAACGCTATCGGCAACTGGAACACGTCGATTCCCTCTTCCGCCAGCTCCTCGCGTTGCTCGGCGGACGCAGTGCCGCGAATCCCGTACGCGGGTACTTCATTGTAGTGAATACGCCGCGCTTCTTCTGTAAAACGCGCACCGACATCCTCGGTATTTTCCACTACCTGCCGCACCATTTCCGCCAGTTGCTGCTGAAATGGCGCCACCGAAGGCGGCTTCCCTGCGCGCGCGTGGGCAGCAGTATCAGGGACAGTTGCCCTGGAGGCCGATAAGTTCAAATGGGGCGCTGAAGGCAGCTTGCCGACCTTGACGCTGTCACACACCGGGCAGCTTATCTGCTGGCGTTCCGATTGCGACAGGAAATCCTCTTCCGAATTAAACCAGCCTTCGAAGCGATGTTGCTGCTCACAAGATAAATTGTAGACTTTCATGGATAGTTGCTTACCTAAAATCCAAGACCTGAAATGCCAAAAAGCACAGAATCAATCGCTCAGCCGTGTCGAAACATGCCAGGCGCCAATGTTCAATGTTAACGCATCGAAAGACAGCGATGCTACACCAATCAGCATAGAACTTATCGGCAGCTTCGATACAGGCAATTATCTCAATAATGTGCGATTTCAATCATATCAAGTCGCCTGCTGCTTGTTTGCCGCGCGAAACATCTCACCGATCTGGCGCGCGCTAACAGCATCGTCGGAATAGGTGAATGTACCGTGATCTCGCATCTCCCGCGCCGCTCGCAGAAACGCGCCGAGCGCCGCCCGTGACAACGAACCACCGACGCTGACGCGCTTGACGCCGATCTCCGCCAGATCCTTCAAACCCAGTTGCACTCCTTGCAACCCCATCACGACATTGACAGGCCGGTCAAGCGAACTGACCACGGCGGCAATCTCTTCCCTTGTTTTCAAGCCAGGCGCATACAACGCATCCGCTCCCGCATCCTGATAGGCTTGCAGCCGTTTGATGGTGTCGTTCAAATCAGGCCGGCCGACCAGATAGTTTTCAGCGCGGGCGGTCAACATGAACGGGAAACCGAGTCCGCGCGCCGCTTCTGCTGCGGCACGAACGCGCTCCACGGCCAATTCTAAGGAATAAATCGGATCGTCGCTGTGGCCGCTGGCGTCCTCGATCGAGCCGCCGACAATGCCGGTGGCCGCAGCTAGCCGGATCGTTTCGGCAACGGCTTCCGGAGCGTCGCCGAAACCGTTCTCCAGATCGGCGCTAAGCGGTAACTCTGTCGCCGCCGCCAGTTCGCTCAAGTGCAGCAGCATCTGGTCGCGCCCAACGCTGCCATCCGTTTGTCCGCGGGAAAATGCATAGCCCGCGCTGGTAGACGCAAGCGCTTCAAAGCCGAGCAAGGCCAGCAGGCTGGCGCTGCCGATATCCCACGGATTGGGAATAATGAATGCGCCATCTCGCACATGCAGTTGCTGGAAAACAAGCGCTTTTTCGATCTGAGATTTCATAAGACTCTTTCGATTTGACATAGCCTCGGATTGGCAATGCGAGATCCGTTGACACAACGGAACAACTGCACCCAATGGATTACCAAAAGCACCTGAAAAAATCATCGCCGTAGCGATTCTCTATTAGCGCCAGGCTGCTTTGTTTCCTAGAATGAAAGCCGAAGCGCCGTAAGCGCCTTACGCTTTTGTTGAAATAAATCGGGGGCAACATGAAAAGGATACTGCTGGTATTGCTGCTTGGCATTGTCGCCGCGGCCCTGCCAAGCTACGTCGTTGCCGGACAAGCGCAAACTTTCGCGCCGCCGCCATTGTTTGGCCCAGTGTTTCATCCTGCGCCATTGCTCCATCCGGCATCTTCCGTTGTAGCCCCACTTACCTTGCGCGAACGGAATGAGTGGGAAAAGCGACGCGTTGACCAATGGAGCGAGCTCGAATGGCAGCGCCAGCAATGGCGCGAAAACCGTGGCGAGGCAGTGTCGCCAATGGATAACGCCACGACACGCACGCCAATGCCAGCCACCAGCTTTTAACACATCTTGATTGCCGACTCGCTGGCCACAGGAAACTAGAAGCGCGGCAGGTCGGCCAGCGTCCGTTCCGATCCGGAATGGTCGACAATATCGATGCCTTCGATTCCATGTTCGTAAATCACCAGGCCGATGCTGGGGCCACGCACAATTTTGCCATCCACCGAAAATGCAGTAGCCACCTCGTCACCGAAATGCAGCGCATCAACCACCAGGCTGACATCCTGCTCCGAAGTCTTGTGCTCCCATCCAATAGAACCATCGTCTTTCGCTTTCGCCCGTCCCCAGCGCACTTCTTCAACCCGATCACCTGCAACATTAAAACGCACTGCTTCAATCATGTGAATTGACATGTATATCTCCGAGATGGGAAGTCGAATAATTTTTCACTTCATGGTACGCGCCATGTTAATCGGCAGCAAGATGCCAAGCAAAAATATGCTACGCAATCTTGCCGCGATACTTCGACATGCAACAAAAAAACGCTATCCAATGGATAGCGTTTTATCGCGTGCCTGGCTCGGCCGATGGCGATCAGTTTTTCCAGTTATGGCTCTTCCGGAACCACCCGCAGCCAGCCGCTGGGGCAACTTGGCACATCGGGGTAATAGCCGACGGGGTTATTGCAATAGAAGCTGTAATTGGCGCCAGGCTGCACATACAAGCTGCCGTCCGGATAAAAATAAGCCGGATCGTAATAGCCCGGATACCAGAACAAAGGACCGCCTATAACGAACACGCCAAATCCGCGAAAATCACGGAATCGGCGAAATCCGTGGCGTGCGTAGAAATGCGGGCCGCCACCGGCTTGCATGCCGGCTGCTCCACCGTGGAAGCCACCATGAAAACCGCCGTGGCCGCCGTGGAATCCTCCATGCTGGGCCAATGCCGTACCGCTGGCCGAGGCCAGTATCAACGCAACCGCTGCACACAACATCATCATCAACTTCTTCATGGCTGCACCTTTTACCTTCCGCATCGCCGGCAACATGGCAACGCCTTCGATATCCCTATATTCACTATAGGAAGTGTTGCCAAAATGGTCGATACAATTCAGTAATGTTTGCAACAGCGTGTATCAATAAGCTGGCAACGGCGCATTCCATGCGAATCCTTGCTTACGGTATACTTGCGCGTCCAACCCGCAGAGAGAAAGCAACAGAAATGACCACTTATAAAGAGCTGCAAGCACAAATCGAACAGTTGAGAAAGCAAGCGGAAGAATTGCGTCAGGCGGAAATTGCCGGCGTCATCGCCGAGATCAAGGCCAAGATGAACGAGTATGGGATTACTGGCGCCGATCTCGGCCTGATGGGCAAGAAACGCGTCATGAAACCGGCCCCGCCGATGGAAGCCGAAGCACCGGCGCAATTGTCCGGCCAGGACGATGCCGCAGTCGGCAGCTCAATGTAATTGCCAGACCTACCGTTCCAGACGACTGTCATCGACGAAGGCTTTGCCGCTTCGCCAGCCTGAAAAGACTTTCCGCCGATGACAGCCGTGATGCAGATCAATCCAGCTTGAAGCGCAAGCCCAGCGCCACCACATTGTTAGCCAAACCACCCCTGCCGAACTGCAGGTCGTAGTTCAGATACCAGCCCCAGCGCTTGTCGACATCGGTGCTCAAGCCCAATCCCGCCCAGCCGGAATTGCGCGCCAATCCTATCCCCTGCACCGTGAAACCAGCCGCCGGCGCGCCGACGAAGGCTGCGTTGAAATCCAGGCTGCCGTCGGTGAAGGCATGTTGCCAGGCTGCGTAGCCCTGCAACACGCTGCGTCCGCCCACCCATTGAAACGCTGCATCGCCGCGTAGCCCGAGCAGCGCCGCCGTCTGCCGATACGCCTGACTATCCGCCGTCAAGCCGAACACGCCGCCGTTCTCGGTAAAGCCGCCACGCTTGAGACGGTCATAGGACAGCCCCGCAAATGGCGTCAGCCGGGTGCTGTCGGATAGCGGCAGCACATAGCCGCTCTCGCCATAAACCGACCAGATCTGGTCTGTATGTCCAGCATTCAGGCCCTGGACCGTATTGCCGATCAGCGCATCGCGCGTCACCGTACTATCGACGCTGGCGACACCGGCCCGGCCGGACAAATACCAACCATTGGTGCCGAGTACTTGCCTGCCGTAGAGCGAGACGCCGGTATTGTGGCTCTTCGATTGCCCGCCCAGGCGATCGAAACTGGCGCGACTGTCCGAGTACGCCAACGCAGCGCCGACGATGGT